>NZ_CAMRAN010000023.1 GCF_947039875.1 uncultured Photobacterium sp. | reverse complement strand
CAGGATGTACCTCAAACGCAATGCTAGAGAAAAACCATCAACAAACTTTAGCTGCCATCAATAATGCCTCTTCGCATATTGATACTAGAATCAATAATGCTTCTACGCATATTGACACTAAAATCAATAATGTTTCTACGCATATTGACAAACAACAACAATATATTGGTCAACTTGAAAGAAAATTAGCATCTATCTCAAAAGATATAAAATTTCTTAAGCATAAGAGTCTAACTCAGCCTAAAGTCATTGTTGAAAAGCAGATTATTAGAATTCCAGTAGAGCAACCAATTACTGATTCTAAGACTGCTAACGGTAAAGTAATTTTAGGACAAGAAGAATGGGTCTGGATTGATTCGGTTAAAAGCTATTTTAAAGCCCGTGTCGATACTGGTGCGACAACATCATCACTTAATGCGGTTGATATACAAACTTTTGAGCGCGATGGTAAAGAGTGGGTTCGTTTTAATTTAAGCCATAACTCTGCAATCGACACCCCTGCTGAAATTACAGCAAATAACAAAGCAAAACCAGAAACTATTGAAGCGCCTATTTTCCGCTGGGTACGTATTCGCCAATCAACCACTGAAGAAGCGGTTCGCCGCCCAGTAATTGAAGCATGGATTACGTTAGGTACCTTGCACGAAAAAATACAGTTTACACTCGCAGATAGAACAAAGATGGATTTCCCTATTTTACTTGGACGTGAATTCTTTAAAGATATTGCGTTAGTCGACGTAGGTAAGCAATTTGTACAAGGAAAGACTGAGCCAAAGCCAGTCAAAGTTAATAAATAAAGAGGCTGTCATGACGTCTAGAATACCCTTTTATATACTTATATCCCTACTGATAATTTCAGGTATTGGATTAAGCGTGTACCGACATGATGTCTATGGTGTGCCATGGACTCCAGGAAAAGAACGCGCCGTTTGGGAAGTCGAAGCACGAGTGCAATTTGATGCAATCGGTGATCCCGTACAAGTAAAAATGTCAGCACCAGGAACACAACAAGGCTTTACTCTTATTGATGAAAGCACTTCGTCACCCCCTAATTATTCTGTTGTGATCCACAATACTAAAGACGGTCGTGAAGCTGACTGGGCAACACGTACAGCAATTGGTAAACAAGTGTTGTATTACAAAACTCAACTATTGGTTGATGAGCACGCGCGCTATAAGCCAGTGCCACCAACAGGTAAACCGGCTGAAGTTAGTTTAAGTAATCCACAACAAACAGCAGCAACAGCACTATTAATTCAAGCCCGAAATTTATCAGCAGATGATGTGACATTAGCCCGTGAGTTAATTCGCGAGTTACATGATAAGCAGAATCAAAATACCGCCGTATTACTTGATACGATGACATCGGCTGATATTATGACTAGCCTATTGTCGCTTGAAGGTATTCATTCTCGTATTGTCAGTGGTTTAACGCTTGAAGATGGCCGTCGTCGCCAAAGCGTATCACCAATGGTTGAAGTGTGGGATAAGCAACAAAAAAACTGGCAGTTATTTAATCTCACAACGGGCGAGCAAGGCAAACCTGAAAATGTAATGATTTGGAACCAACAAGGTAATGCATTACTTGATGTTGTTGGCGGCCGTAACTCAAATATCAGTTTCTCTATTATTGCCCAAGACATTACGCCACAACGCGCAACGCAAGAAAAAATTAAAGTTGAAGATCTTTTAAACTTCTCAATTCATAGTTTGCCTCTTGAAGAGCAAGCAATGTTCAAAACCATCATGTTAGTGCCAATTGGCGCATTAATTGTAGTGTTCTTGCGCATTATTGTGGGGCTAAAAACATCGGGTACATTCATGCCAGTGTTAATTGCGGTTGCCTTTGTGCAAACTCAGCTATTAACAGGTATTGTCGGTTTCCTATTGATTGTCGGCACAGGTCTGATCATTCGTAGTTATCTCTCGAAACTGAACTTACTTCTGGTCGCTCGAATATCCGCGGTGATAATTACCGTGATATTAATCATTTCAATATTCACTGTGGTGGCATTTAAGATTGGCTTGATTGAAGGCCTAACAATCACCTTCTTCCCAATGATCATTTTGTCATGGACAATCGAGCGGATGTCGATTCTATGGGAAGAAGAAGGTGCAAAAGAAGTGTTTATTCAAGGCGGTGGTTCGCTATTAACATCAGTGTTAATTTACCTTGCAATGACAACACCCATCGTGCGCCACCTAACATTTAACTTTATCGGTGTTCAATTTATTATCCTTGCTGTTATCTTAATTTTAGGTAACTACACCGGTTATCGCTTAAGTGAGCTTCGTCGCTTTAAGCCACTGACCGAGGACTAATATATGTCATTCTTTTCACAGTTTACTTCACCGAAAAAACTGCGTGATCGTGGCATCATGGGGATGAACAAACGTAACCATAGCTATATAAGTCGTTATAATGACCGTAGCCGTTTTCCGCTTGTAGATGACAAGCTAAAAACAAAGTTCATTGCCCAACAAGCAGGAGCGACAGTTCCCGATTTGATTGGTGTTATTGATAGCCAAGTAGCAGTTAAGCATATTCATCATATGGTTAAAGACTGGCCTGGGTTTGTAATAAAACCCGCTCAAGGCTCTGGTGGCAAAGGCATTTTAGTGATTGTGAAGCACAAAGATGGGGTTTATGTAAAGCCATCAGGTGCCGAGATCAATCAACAAGATGTTGAACGCCACATTACCAACACCCTTGCTGGATTATTCTCGCTCGGGGGGAAAAATGATGTTGCGATGGTCGAAAACCTGATTCAATTTGATAATGTGTTTGATGGCTTTAGCTATGAAGGTGTGCCAGATGTACGTGTAATCGTATTTAAAGGCTACCCTGTTATGGCAATGATGCGTTGTTCAACAGCGGCATCTGACGGCAAAGCAAACCTTCACCAAGGCGCAGTTGGTGTCGGTATTGATATTGCCTCAGGCCAAGCGATTCGAGCGGTACAGTTTAACTTACCCATTGAACGTCATCCCGATACTGAACGCTTATTAAGTGAGCTCAGAGTACCAGAATGGAACAAACTGCTGGTACTTGCAGCCAGCGCATGGGAAATGACAGGCTTAGGCTACATTGGTACTGATATGGTATTAGATAAAGGCAAAGGCCCAATGGTACTAGAGCTCAATGCTCGTCCTGGCCTCGCTATTCAAATTGCGAATGGTACAGGTTTATTACCACGTCTACGTCATATTGAAGCCATGGGGATCACCGCACATACACCAACGCCAGAAGAACGCGTTGCTTACTGCGCACATCAATTTGGTGCTAAATCTGAGTTCTAAGCGACCATCAATACTATAATATTATTAGCCCTGACATGTTCAGGGCTTTTTATTACCTAAAATAAATTATTAAAGTTATTGTTTTTTATGTCGATAACTTTAATACCTTATTTAATATAGCCAGCTATTGATTACATGCAAACTCAGGCACTTGATAATTTACAGCTTATTAATGAAATTCAATTCGGTACTAACCTTAATCATGCGGTTGAAGGTGGACGTCGTGCTGATTTTGCATTGATGCTAGCGTTATTATCTCCTGATCTGCATGAGAACATTCCTACTGATACACCCTCAATCGAAACACAATCATCACAACAACTGCGGGCTTATTTTGAAATTCCAGCATCACAGCCCCTCACATCAACACCAGCTTGCTATCAACGCGCAGCTGAACAAGCACAGGTTTTTCATCAAGCCAGTTTAACCAGTACCCGTTTACTGGCACAGTTACAGCCAGCAGCCCTATCCCACCCGCCACAACAAACAAAAGGCTTACCGGAAGATTTGTTTCATAATTTATCACTTCACGAACGTCGCAAACTCCCCCCTATAGAACCAAAACCACTACAAGCAACACCGCAAGATCTGTATTTAGCATTAATAAAGTCCAAACGGATGAGTGAAATAAACTTGGCTGCTTAAGCTAATATTTGCAGTTAGTCAAAGATAAAATACATCATTTATGATTCAAAAATAATAACCATCTTTGATCGTGATATTGCTCATAATTTCTTCTTTATTATTATTAGTTTGCGAGCTTATTGACTAGTATTGATGATAGTAATGGCCTTAGATATAACTGCTATAATATTAATACCAATAAGGCTTTAAATAAGACGATTTAAACATTAAGGCTAGGAATATATGCATATCGGACAATCAGTCGCTATCATCACCGATGCTGGTAATCCTATTGGTAAAGCGGTAGCACTTCATTTCGCATCACTAGGGGCAACCTTGGCACTGGTCGATAATAACGAAATTGAACTAAAAAAAACCTTACAGTCTTGTCAAAAAATCAGTGAGTCATCCGCAGCTTTTTACATAAAATACTATGATGAACCCAGCATTAACACCCTCTTCCAGCAAGTCAGGGAGCGATTTGGAGCGATTAATATTTTATTGAATACTTGGACAGGTACAGAAATACCGCATTTATTATCACCGACTTCTATTAGTGATTTTAATAACACTATGCAAAAAAGCGCCGCCAGTTTTTTTATCTTTGGTAAAATAGCCGCCGAATTTATGCAACACCAACCCCATCAAAGTGTGATTGTGAATCTTGCATTGAGCCATGAAAACCATCAGCCTCATACACCAACAACAAGTAAAACTGTAGTAAGTGGCTTAACTCAAAATTGGGCCAATGAACTGGCTGATTTTAATATTCGTGTTGGTGGTATTGTGCCGATTAACCTACAAGATAAACCCAATGATCAACAGGGTATTGTCAATGTTCCGATGCAAGACGAAATTGCACGTAATGTTGAATACATTGTACGTAATGATTCGTTTAGTGGGCGAATGATAGAATCAGAAATGGGCGTCTAAACAGAATAAAACAATCATCTAATCAAGCTGGCTGAGTATGAATACTTGGCCTTTTTTATGTTCAGAGGTTGCAAAGTGAATTTTAAACACTTATCAATGATGCTGTAAATCCACCAAAACAAAAAGCCCGTCTATTTCTAGACGGGCTTTCTTATGTTTTAGTCAGTAAAGATATTAAGCTTTTGCTTTTTTACCTTTTGCAGCAACTTGTGCTGGCTCTGATTTCTTAGCTACTGCTGTATCTTCAAACGTTTCGCCGTCAGCGTATACTTTACCGTAGTAAGAAGCGATTAATACTTCTTTAAGCTCTTTAATCAATGGGTAACGTGGGTTAGCACCTGTACATTGGTCATCGAACGCATCTTCAGCAATTGCATCAACTTTAGCCATAAACGCAGCTTCATCAACCCCAGCAGCTTGAATTGACAATGGAATATCCAATGCAAGTTTAAGCTCTTCTAACCAACCAAGTAACGCATTAACTTTCGTTTCAGTATTACCTTCACGGAAGCCTAAATGCTCTGCAACTTCAGCGTAACGAGCACGTGCTTTAGGACGGTCGTACTGAGAGAACGCAGCTTGTTTAGTTGGGTTGTTAGTCGCATTAAAACGAACAGTATTCGAGATTAATAGCGCATTCGCAAGACCGTGTGGAATATGGAATTCAGCACCTAATTTATGCGCCATTGAGTGACACACACCTAGGAAAGACTGCGCAAAAGCCATACCAGCGATTGTTGCTGCATTGTGAACTTTCTCACGTGCAATTGGATCTTTCTTACCGTTAACGTAAGAACTTGGTAAGTACTCTTTAAGCATCTTAAGTGCTTGAAGAGCGTGACCGTCTGAGTATTCGTTAGCAAGAACAGAAACGTAAGCTTCTAATGCATGCGTTACTGCATCATAACCACCGAATGCACATAAAGACTTAGGCATATCCATTACAAGGTTAGCATCAACAACTGCCATGTTTGGCGTTAGTTCGTAATCTGCTAATGGGTATTTTTGACCCGTCTTTTCATCAGTTACAACAGCAAATGGTGTAACTTCAGAACCAGTACCAGAAGTCGTTGTGATACATACTAATTCAGCTTTTTGACCCATCTTAGGGAACTTGTAAATACGTTTACGGATATCCATAAAGCGCATTGATAGGTCTTCGAAATCAGTTTCTGGATGCTCGTACATCACCCACATGATTTTCGCAGCATCCATTGGTGAACCACCACCAACAGCTAAGATAACATCAGGTTGATAACTTGCACATGCTTCAGCACCAGCTTTAACTACTGCTAATGTTGGATCTGCTTCTACTTCATGGAATACTTCAACTTCCATGCCTTTCTCTTTCAAGATTGAACGTAGGTCATCGATGTAACCGTTGTTGAATAAGAAACGGTCAGTTACGATTAGTGCACGTTTTTTACCTTCAAGATCAGTCATTGCGATTGGTAAACAGCCGCGACGGAAGTAGATAGATTTTGGTAGTTTATGCCACAACATATTTTCTGCTCGCTTAGCTACAATTTTCTTGTTGATAAGGTGCTTAGGACCTACGTTCTCAGAGATAGCGTTACCACCCCAAGAACCACAACCTAACGTTAGTGAAGGTGCTAATTCAAAGTTGTAAAGGTCACCAATACCACCTTGAGATGCAGGTGTATTCACAAGAATACGAGCAGTTTTCATTTTGTCGCCGAAGTACGCAATGCGGTCTTCGTTATTATCTTGGTCTGTATAAAGTACTGACGTATGACCAACGCCACCTATGTCTAATACGATACCAGCTTGACGCACAGCATCTTCAAAGTCTTTCGCTTTAAATAGACCTAGCGTTGGAGATAGTTTTTCATGAGCAAATTCATCATCCCATGAAGCTTCTAGGCCTTCACCGATAAGAATTTTAGTTGACACTGGTACTTTAACATTTGCTAGCTCAGCAATTTTGTATGCTGGTTGACCAACGATATTAGCGTTAAGTGCGCCATTGATAAGTAGGACTTTACGTACTTTATCTGCGTCTTCTTTACTTAGAACAGCCGCGCCATACTTAGCGAAACGAGCTTTAACTTCGTCGTAGATAGACTCAACAACGATTGCCGCTTGCTCAGAAGCACAGATAACACCATTATCGAATGTTTTAGACATTAAGATAGAAGAAACAGCACGTTTGATATCAGCAGTTTCGTCGATAACTACAGGCGTATTACCAGCACCAACACCAATTGCAGGTTTACCTGAAGAGTAAGCTGCTTTCACCATGCCTGGACCACCAGTAGCAAGGATCATGTTGATGTGTTCATGTTTCATTAGTGCATTTGATAGTTCAACAGAAGGTTGGTCAATCCAACCAATGATATCTTTTGGTGCGCCCGCTTTAATTGCTGCATCTAATACAACTTTCGCTGCGTAGTTAGTTGCATTTTTAGCGCGTGGGTGTGGTGAGAAAATACAACCATTACGTGTTTTAAGACAGATTAGCGATTTAAAGATTGCTGTTGAAGTAGGGTTTGTCGTTGGAACGATTGCACAAACAATACCTACAGGTTCTGCGATAGTGATCGTGCCGCCTTCATCGTTACGATCGATAACGCCACACGTCAATTCATCTTTGTATTTATTGTAAATGAACTCAGAAGCAAAATGGTTTTTAATAACCTTGTCTTCCATGATACCCATGCCAGACTCTTCTGCAGCCATTTTTGCAAGCTCGATACGAGCAGTTGAAGCAGCTAGAGACGCAGCACGAAAGATTGTATCAACTTGTTCTTGTGAAAAGCTTGCAAATTCTTTTTGAGCCGCTTTAACACGTGCGACTAAAGCATCAAGTTCAGCTAAATTAGTTACAGGCATATTCTTTCTCCAAAAATAAAAACTATAAAATTCATTAAAAATCATTTAGTAAGAACATGTTTAAATTTTTTCACATAAGAGTGTTAAAATTCATTAACACTTTCAACAATACACATACTTAGTAAATTGCTTTCAAAACTGATTATAATTTTTCACACTGCAAAAGAAATTGATTTAGATCACCACACCATCAAAATGGTAAAATAATAATTAAAACACGAAATATAGTGTTTTTATGATGCTTTTACGTACGATTTCATAAATCTAATGGTTGATTCAACTAAAACCCATTAAAATCACTTATTTCACAAGACGAAATATTACGTAATAAAAAGACATTTACTAGCCCCTGTCACATCCAATTGTGACAGGAATCACGATTTATTACGTTAACAGCTCAATATTTGTTGCATATAAATATGATGAATCATCATTTCACAAATCCTAATACACCAAAATTCACTTTACATAATTTATCTCACATAAAATTATCTACGTCTGAAGTCGCATTAATTGGCTTTTATCAGTAGATGAAATACTTAGCTTAGATTAAAATATGGTCGCAATAGTATTTTTCAATCATGCGCCCTTATAAAACACTGGCAGAAATAATGGTTATAAAGATCACATAATCTAGCTATCGTTTGATCTTTATAACCATTATGACAATGAGAACACACATTATCTTTCTTATCTCACGCCATAATAAATGAAGGTAACTTAATAGGTATTAGCAATGCAGGCTTTTGATATAGCAATATTTTTACACTTTTTCGTTGGGCTTATTGCGACTGTCAACCCTGTCGGTATCATGCCTGTTTTTGTATCACTTACTGGAGCTATGAACCCAGAAGAGCGAAATAAAACCGCATTAACAACTAACGTTGCCGTTATTATTATTTTAGTTGTCGCATTAATAGCAGGGCAACATTTGCTGGATCTGTTCAGTATTTCCATTGAGTCATTTCGTGTTGCAGGCGGTTTACTGCTACTCAGCATCGCATTTTCAATGATGAGCGGTAAAATCGGCGAAGTTAAACAAAATAAAGAAGAGAAATCAGAATCTATCAGTCGGGAACAAGTGGGTGTCGTCCCATTAGCAATGCCATTAATGGCCGGACCGGGTGCTATTAGTTCAACAATTGTATATGGTGCTCGCTACCCAGGTTTGACGTCCACCGTGGGCATTGCAATCACTATTACCATCTTTGCCTTTTGTTGTTGGTTATTATTTCGTTCAGCCCCTTATATCGTGCGCTTCTTAGGCCAAACCGGCATCAACGTTATTACGCGAATCATGGGTTTGATTCTTGCCGCATTGGGGATTGAATTTATAATCAATGGACTACGTGTGATGTTGCCAGGGTTAAGCTAACTATTACTATCAATGACCTAAGCCTCAGCCTATTCACTTGCTGGGGCTTTTTTACCTCTGATAAATACTTAATCACTGCTAGGTTTTGATATACTAGATATTATTCAAGCCAATTAATAACACACCATAAACATTAAAATATTATGTTGGCGTCTTATCTGTTAATAAATACAATTAAATTATGACAAAACTAACACTAACTCCAAGACAACGTCTCTATCAAATTATTTTCGGCACTTCTACCCGCTTAGGTCAATGGTTTGATATTGCTTTAATTATTGCCATTGTAAGTTCTGAAATAATTTTAATTATCTCATCAGTTGCAAGTATTGAATCGCAGTACTCCTATTTACTGGTTATTGCTGAATGGTCATTTACGATTCTATTCACTATTGAATACATTTTGCGCTTATATTGCTCTCCGCGTCCCCTTGCTTATATGCGTAGCTTCTATGGTGTGATTGACTTAATGGCGATTTTACCCGCTTATATTGCCTTTTTAATTCCGGGGTCGAACTACTTACTCATCATTCGCCTTATTCGTGTGTTACGTATTTTTCGGATACTCAAACTGGCAAGGTTTCTTCGTGATTCCAATATATTATTACGCTCACTTCGTCACGCCCAACGTAAAATATTTGTCTTTTTTAGCTCGGTTTTAATTCTGGTAACGGTATTTGGCTCGTTAATGTTCATTATTGAAGGCCCAGAAAATGGCTTTACCAGTATTCCCAAAAGTATTTATTGGGCAATTGTCACAATCACTACGGTTGGTTATGGCGATATTGTGCCGCACACCGTCATGGGTAAGGCATTAGCGTCATTAACCATGTTGTTGGGTTACTCAATTCTTGCGGTACCTACGGGTATTATTACCGCAGAATTAAATCAAGAGATAAAGACCCACCGTGATCTTATTCGTTGCCCTAATTGTGCGACAAGTGGTCATGAAATGGATGCTGAATACTGTAATAAATGTGGTACGAAATTACCTGAAACGTTATAACGCCAATAAAAAGCCCGTACTAACACTGAGTACGGGCTGTTTACCATCAAAAATGACGTTTAAGTCATCGCGTGTAAATTAATGCTGTTGAGAGTGCTGTTGTAAGAAGTTAACCGCTTTATCTGGAAAATCGGTAAAAACACCATCAACACCCGCTTGATTATAAAACACCTCTAACATGCCATCGTAATCTTTAACATAGGCTGGAATGCGATCTTTATCCGCTCTAAAAGTATAAGGATGCACGACCATACCGTTCGCATGGGCATTCTTCACCATATCGGTAAGTTTAATGTGTCCTAAAGTTGAACTGTCTTTCACTATCATTGGTTTCCATGGACCAATACCATCAGCGTATTGAGACAAGACTTTCATGCCATTTGGCTCAAACATCCAATCATAACTATAAGGATGTGCTTTACCTGCTTTGTCATACTCCATGGTCTCATTCCAATCGGTTTCCGCCATCAACTGTACTAAATTCAAATCCATACCCATGGCTGGCATTAATTGATCATTAATACGTTTAAGCTCATTGAAATCAAACGTTTGTAAATAAACATTACTGTTTTTATCAATATAACCATATTGCTTTAGTACTGTTAATACCGCTTTACTGATGTCTTTGCCTTCATGGCGATGAAACCATGGCGCTTTAATTTCTGGATACAAGCCAATGTCATAACCCAAGGTTTTATTTAATCCTTGAATCATTTCAATTTCTTCTTGGAACGTTGGAACGGTAAAATGAGACTTCCAAATAGGGAACCGTTCAGAGAAACCTTGTACTTGCTTGCCTTCCTTAATATCAAAGCCTTCTGTCACACTTAACTGTTTAATCTCTGCCAAGGTAAAATCAATCGCATAAAAACGACCATCTTTACGGGCTCGATTTGGAAAAACAGCAGCAACATTGGTCACCCGATCCAGATAATGGTCATGTAACACCACCAACTTATCATCTTTCGTCATTACTACATCTTGTTCGATATAATCTGGCTTCATCGCATAAGCAAGTGCTTTTGCTGGTAAGGTATGTTCAGGTAAATAACCTGATGCACCACGGTGGGCAATAACGACTTTATCTGTATTAGGTTGAGCAATAACATACGTGGACAAGACAGCACAGCCAATCATTGTTGCTAGAATCATTTTTTTCATTATTATTCCTTCAATCACACATTGATTAATATCGAACATGTAAATGCTCATTCGAAACAGATAATACGGATAATAAATGACAGTTTTGCGATCGGATGCGTATATAATGCTTTTTTCAGCTTAAATAATAACTTTAATTCTCAAATGGTGACTTTAATTCCAAAGTGGAATAAAGCGATTAAATATTCATTGTATCGACTTATTTGTTTCATACTTTGCTTGTACCACATCTATAACGTGATAAAAATCAAACTGTAATAACAGTAAAAATCAGATAAACAAGCTGGCATTAAGCCGATAACATAAAATAAAAATATAAAAAAACCGAGGCAGAATACCTCGGTTTGATAAACGACAGATTTAATTATTTACGACGCCAAGTTGTACCTTGTGCACCATCTTCTAAAATAATACCCATCGCAAGTAACTTATCACGCGCATCATCAGCAGCAGCCCAATCTTTCGCAGCACGAGCATCTAAACGCTGTTGAATTAACCCTTCAATTTCAGCCACGTTATCTTCTTCACCTGTACCACCTTGTAAAAAAGTTTCAGGATCTTGAGATAATAAACCTAAAATGTCAGCCAATTCTCGCATACGCGCACCTAACAAAGATGCAGCTGTAATATCATCCGTTTTAAGACGGTTGATCTCGCGCGCCATATCAAACAATGTAGAATATGCCTCAGGCGTATTGAAATCATCATCCATCGCTTCTTTAAAACGAGCAACGAACTCTTCACCACCAGCAGCTTCTACTGATGTATCTAAGCCACGTAGTGACGTATATAAACGCTCAAGTGCTGAACGCGCTTGTTTAAGATTATCTTCACTGTAATTAAGCTGGCTACGGTAATGACCAGACATTAAGAAGTAACGTACAGTTTCAGGATCGTAATGGTTTAACACATCGCGAATAGTGAAGAAATTACCTAGTGATTTAGACATCTTTTCACGATCAACCATCACCATGCCGCTGTGCATCCATGTATTCACATATTGACCATCGTGAGCACAGCATGATTGCGCAATTTCATTTTCGTGGTGAGGGAATTGTAAATCTGAACCACCACCATGAATATCAAAGTGATCGCCAAGAATAGATGAGTTCATCGCTGAA
Organism: uncultured Photobacterium sp.; assembly: GCF_947039875.1. GTDB lineage: Bacteria > Pseudomonadota > Gammaproteobacteria > Enterobacterales > Vibrionaceae > Photobacterium. The sequence continues at coordinate 51,561 of NZ_CAMRAN010000023.1, read as the reverse complement.
CATTCAATATGCCAACCAGGGCGACCAGGGCCCCATGGTGATTCCCATGTTGGTTCACCAGGCTTCGACATTTTCCACAAAACAAAGTCTAATGGACTGCGTTTTGCCATATCGATATCAACGCGTGCACCCGCTTGAAGTTGATCAAGATCTTGCTTAGAAAGACGACCATAATCGTCATACTTGCTCACTTCAAACATTACATCGCCATTTGATGCAACATAAGCAAAGCCACGATCAATTAAACGCTCACAAAGCGCAATAATTTCAGCAATAAATTGCGTCGCACGTGGTTCAACATTCGGACGTTTCATGCCTAAAGCATCAAAGTCAGCATGCATTTCACTAATTAGGCGTTCTGTTAATGATTCACAGCTTTCACCATTTTCAGCAGCACGCTTAATGATTTTGTCATCGATATCAGTAATGTTACGAACAAAAGTAAGATCGTAGCCTGAGTAACGCAAATAACGCGACACAACATCAAAAGAGACAAATGTACGACCATGTCCGATATGACATAAATCGTAGATCGTAACGCCACAAACGTACATACCGACTTTGCCAGGATGGATGGGTGTAAATACTTCTTTTTGTCGTGTGAGCGAATTATAGATCTTTAACATGTCTCAGCATTACTCATTAATTTCAAATTTGTCGTAATTACACCTTTTATAGCATTTGATCGCAAGGAAAATTCAAGGATGGATGCTATTTTAGCAATTAGTGCAGATTAAGCGGGTAATGTTTGTCTGACACGGCTAAGGTAAGTTAATATCCACGCTTAAAGAAAATACTCCATTAAAGGAAAAAATCATGATCACTCTTCACACAAATTTCGGTGACATCAAAATTAATCTTTTTGAAGATAAAGCACCGGTAACATGTGCTAACTTCCTACAATACTGCCGTGACGGTTTCTATAATGGCACTATTTTCCACCGCGTTATTGATGGTTTCATGGTTCAAGGCGGCGGCATGCTTCCTGGTATGGAAGAGAAAGAAACTCGCGCAACAATCAACAATGAAGCAAACAATGGCCTAAGCAACAAAACAGGCACATTAGCAATGGCGCGTACTAACGCACCACACTCTGCTAGCTCACAGTTCTTCATTAACGTAAAAGATAACAACTTCCTAGACTTCACTGGCGAAAACATGAGTGGCTGGGGCTACTGTGTATTTGCTGCTGTTGTTGAAGGCATGGATGTAGTAAACAAAATCAAAGCAGTAAAAACAGGCCGTAACGGTTACCACGACGACGTGCCTGTTGAAGACGTTATCATCGAAAACGTAACAATCGAAGACTAATACTTCGCAAAGGGCGGTCAATTACCGCCCTTTATTAATCTCTTATGACCACATTATTTATCTCAGATTTGCACTTAAGTGCTGAACGTCCTGACATTACCGCTTGTTTCTTACGCTTTATGGCCGACGAAACCCACCATATCGATGCCTTGTATGTATTAGGGGATTTATTTGAAATGTGGATAGGCGATGATGAAGACTCCCCTTTCTTACAGCAAGTCAAGCATGCCTTCAAAGCGCTGACTGATGCTGGTACACCGTGTTACTTTATTCATGGCAACCGTGACTTTTTAATTGGTAAACAATTTAGCCGTCAAACGGGAATAACCTTATTGCCTCAGCATACGGTGGTTGATCTATATGGTACACCAACCTTAATTTTACACGGTGATACGCTATGTATTGAAGATCAAGCCTACCAACGTTACCGTAAAAAAGTTCACAATCCTGTTATCCAATGGTTGTTTGCCCGATTACCATTATCATACCGAGTTAAAGTCGGGGATAAATTCCGCAGTAACAGTGGTAAGAATAATCAAACTAAAAGCCAATCGATTATGGATGTTACTCAAGCAGAAGTGGTACGGGTAATGCGCGATGCACATGTCACTCAAATGATTCATGGCCACACACACCGACCTGATATTCATGACCTTGATATTGATGGCATTCCTGCACAACGCATTGTTCTAGGTGATTGGTATGATCATGGCTCAGTGCTGGTATATCACCCCGATGGATATCAATTAGAAACACGCGATTTCAGTGCTTCTAACTCGAAATAATAAGTATAAAAAAAGGTACGACATGCGTACCTTTTTTATTGCTATAAAATCTCATACTGATCATTTATTAGCGTAATACTTATTGTGCTTTTACCACTGCATTAGGCATCACTTTTCTATCAGCAAGCCATGAGCGATACATAGTGAACGAGGTATAAAACACTACGATACACACTAGCCACGATAATACATGCATATTTAATGACTTCACTAAATATGCAGCAATGATCACCATTATTGGTCCAACAACGGCAACGGTTACCGTTGCGCGACTATTAAAACGATTATGGCGAATAAAGCTAGCTGATGAGAAAAAGCTTAAAAATGCACATGAACACATCATGACCGGAAAGGCCGCCAACGGATTCATCCCCAGAAGGTAAATCATTACCATACAAGGTGCATACAAGCCAATACCCACCGTCATTAACGCACCAAAAATAAAGTTACCAATAATTCCAATAACCAATTTCCAGCCGCTTAAACCCAGACTACTGCCACCTAATGGGAAGAGCTTTAATTGACCAGCAAGCATTAAGCCTGCCACAATTAACAAAGCAACACTCATTACGATGCGAATATGTTGCCGATCCCAACTAGAAACTAACCGTGCCCCCATTGTGGCACCAACGCAGGCTGCCGCCACCAAGCTTAATAATGTCACTGAATCAACAGCGACAGCAGTCATAAAAATAAATGACTGAAACACAGTGGGGAGTACTGATTGGCTATTCAGTGTTCCTGGTAATTGTTGATCATCAATAAGCTTAAACTGTTTATAACCTGAGGTCATAATGGCAAAACTGCCAATACCTAAAGTGTCACAAAAGTGCGCAAAGCCACCGATAATCGCAATCGGGATAATACGTGTATCAGCTTCCTGCTTGTGATTTCTTCGCCATGCTGCCAACAACATCACACAAAAGATACCACCACCAACAAGCAATCCCGCTTGTATCAAGGTAAATATGGACATAACTACTATTAAACAAAAAAGAGGGTTATTTGAGGAGCACAAAAGGTGCATTGCAAATGGCAATTATTCCAGCCGCAAATATTATGTACTTATACGCTATGAGTTACCATTTTTTTAGTCATTCCATCAATATATTGCGGTAAATATAAACACTGATTGCTAATTGAGATAATGAAAACGTAAACTACCCCTAATTTCTTTATTAAAATCGGCTTAAAAAAGATGTCAAAACACCATAATGAATGTCCTTGCGGCAGCCACAAACCGCTTGCTGAATGCTGTAAACCCATTCATCTTAATCATGCCTTAGCAACCCATCCTGAACAACTTATGCGTGCGCGCTACAGTGCTCATGTATTGGGCTTGGTTGATTTTGTAGTACAAACATATCATGCCAGCTGTGAAGCAGAACATCACCGTGAAGCCATTGCCGAGTCGATTAACCTTAAATGGCTTGGTCTAGAAGTTATTAGCAGTGAAATTGCGGCTGATGGTCAGGGTTTTGTTGAATTTAAAGCAGGTTATAAAGAAGCAGGTGAAGAATATATATTGCAAGAACGGTCTCGATTTGTGCAAGAATCGATTAATGGTCAACGCTATTGGTTTTATATTGATGGTGAATACCCTCAACCGCCACCAAGCGAACAACCTTCGGCGCAAAAACCAATAACCGCCACAAAAACTGCTGGTCGTAATGATCCTTGCCTATGTGGTAGCGGTAAAAAATATAAAAAATGCTGTGGCTAAGCTAACACATTAGCATCACCCATTAATAAAACTGAGTACAAAAGATCAGTTTTATTAATGTGGTATTTATTGCACCATTAAAAACACCCTTAAACAATTAACATTAAAAGAATTATAGCCCCCTTCTTTAATTTCAAAAAAAACAAACAATCCATTAAAGTTCATTACCTTACACATAAAAAAATCACATTCCATTCTCCCAGCGCATCAATACAAACAATTAACATTTATTTTAACTTTTCGCTTAAATTACTGTTGCAAAAAACAACAACCTTCGTTAGTGTGAATGGCAACAACAAATAATGTTCGACCTTATTGAGTAACTATTTATGCGTATCCAAATGATTCTATCTCAACATCATCATCATCCTGACTAGTCTTTCGGGAGGATACGCCTCACCCTGGAAGACGCCTTTTTTCTTCCAGTGGTCATAACGGAATATCTCATTCAGACCCTCGGAAGAAACTTCTTTCGAGGGTTTTTTAATACCTAATTTTCAATCTGAAATTTTTATTATTTGAATGAATTTAGACAAGGAATATACCTATGCAAACACAACGATTACGTATTGCGATTCAGAAAAAAGGCCGTCTTAGCAAAGAGTGCCAAGATCTACTTAAACGCTGCGGGGTTAAATTTAATATGGTCGGTGAACGCTTAGTCGTTCACGCTGAAAATATGCCAATTGATTTATTACTGGTTCGAGATGATGACATTCCTGGTTTGATCATGGATGGTGTGGTTGATTTAGGTGTTATTGGTGAAAATGAGCTCGAAGAAGTTAGCCTTGAGCGTGCTGCACGTAATGAAGCCAGTGATTACCTCAAACTGCGTCGATTGGACTTTGGTGGTTGCCGTCTTTCTATCGCAATAGACAAAGATACCGACTACAACGGTCCTCAAGATCTGAATGGTAAACGTATTGCGACCACTTACCCACAATTAGTCAAACGCTACATGGACAATATTGGGGTTCAATTTACAACCTGTATGCTCAATGGTTCTGTCGAAGTTGCACCACGAGCAGGTTTGGCGGATGCCATTTGTGACTTGGTCTCGACAGGTGCCACCCTTGAAGCTAATGGCTTAAAAGAAGCCGAAGTGATTTTGCGTTCAAAAGCAGTATTAATTCAATCAATGGCAGTGATCAGCGCTGAAAAACAAGCCCTAATTGAACGATTACTTATTCGTATTCAAGGTGTTATTCAAGCTAAAGAATCTAAATACATCATGCTACACGCGCCCACTGACCGTCTTGATCAAATTAAACAATTATTACCAGGCGCTGAAGATCCAACCGTATTGCCTCTTGCTGGTGACAAAAGTCGCGTGGCGATCCACCTTGTTAGCTCTGAAAATCTATTCTGGGAAACCATGGAGCAACTTAAAGAATTAGGTGCGAGCTCTATTTTAGTCTTGCCCATTGAAAAAATGATGGAGTAAGTCATGAAAACCGTAGTATGGCAATCACTCACAAAAGACCAGCAACAACAACTGTTGGCGCGCCCTGCTGTAAATAACAGCGCGAATATCACGGCTATTGTCAGTGACATTATTGAACAAGTCCGTCAACAAGGCGATGGTACACTATTTACGCTTACCGAAAAATTTGATGGTATCCGTCCGGCAACACTTAACGTCTCTGCAAATGAAGTTGATACGGCTTGTGCGCGGTTAAGTGATGACATAAAAGCAGCCTTAGAGCAGGCGCACCGCAATATCACCACTTTCCACCTTGCACAGCAGCAACCTACCTTGCGAGTGGAAACCCAAACAGGTGTGATTTGTGAACAAGTCACCCGCCCTGTTAATTCGGTAGGATTATATATTCCTGGCGGTAGTGCGCCATTGCCTTCAACCGTACTGATGTTAGGCGTTCCTGCACAAATTGCTGGTTGTCGTCATATTGCCTTATGTTCACCACCACCGATTGCTGATGAAATTTTGTATGTCGCCAAACTATGTGGCATTAATGCTATTTACAACGTTGGGGGATCACAAGCCATAGCAGCAATGGCTTATGGCACTGACACTATCGCCAGTGTTGATAAGATTTTTGGCCCAGGTAATGCCTTTGTTACCGAAGCAAAACGACAAGTCAGTAATGACTTCAACGGTGCAGCAATTGATATGCCAGCCGGACCCTCTGAAGTATTAGTCATTGCCGATGACAGTGCCGACCCTGAATTTATTGCCGCAGATTTATTAAGCCAAGCCGAACACGGGCCTGATTCACAAGTTATCTTAGTCACATCAAGCCAAACTATTGCCGATCAAACTGCGACTGCAATTGAGCGCCAATTACGCCAACTAACACGGGCTGACATTGCTCAACAAGCTTTAGCATCTAGCCTTTTGATCGTAACCGAAACCTTACTTCAGTGTGTGGCGATTTCTAATCAATATGGTCCTGAGCACTTAATTGTTCAAACCTGTGAGCCAAGAGAATTAGTGCCACTGCTTGATAATGCAGGTTCAATTTTCTTAGGTAAATGGTCACCAGAATCGGTGGGCGATTATGCCTCAGGCACTAACCACGTGTTACCGACCTATGGCTATACCCGCACTTATTCAAGCCTTGGTTTAGCCGATTTCAGCAAACGAATGACAGTACAAGAATTATCCGCCGACGGTTTACTCGGTATTGCAAAAACAGTGACCACAATTGCAGAGGCAGAAGGTCTTGACGCCCACAAACACGCTGTCACTATTCGGGTTAATAAATTAATTGCACAACAAGAGAACACATTATGACCATCGCTCAACTAGCCCGTAAAACCGTGCGAGAATTAACCCCTTATCAATCAGCCCGTCGTTTAGGCGGTAAAGGTGACATTTGGCTTAATGCTAATGAATCACCATTTGCCAATGAATACAGTATTAATCTTGCTGGATTAAACCGTTATAGCGAGTGCCAACCACCAGAGCTGATCAAGGCTTATGCTGACTATGCTGGCGTTGGCCCACAACAGGTTCTAACTTCTCGCGGTGCAGATGAAGGCATTGAGCTGATCATTAAAGCTTTCTGTGAACCCAATTGCGATAGCATTTTATATTGTCCACCCACTTATGGAATGTATGCCATCAGTGCAGAAACTAACGGGGTAAATGCTAACGTAGTACCACTAACACCAGAGTGGCAATTAGACCTTACTGTCATTGCCGAGCAACTTGATAACGTCAAAATCGTGTTTGCTTGTAGCCCTAATAATCCCACTGGCAATTTACTTGCTCGTAAAGACATTATTAGCTTATTAGAGATGACGACAGATAAAGCCTTAGTTGTAATTGATGAGGCCTATATTGATTTTAGCCTGCAAGATAGTGTCAAAGATTTATTAGTGACCTACCCACATCTGGTTATTTTACGAACATTATCTAAAGCGTTTGCACTAGCAGGACTACGTTGTGGCTTTACTTTAGCCAATAAAGAAATCATTGAAATTCTACTTAAAATCATAGCTCCTTACCCCGTGCCTGTACCTGTTACTGAAATTGCAATACAAGCCTTATCCGCAGCAGGCCGCGCGCGCACCAAATTTCAAGTATTAGACTTATGTGCTAACCGCGCTTATCTACAAGCAGGTCTTAGCATGTTAGCCGGCGTTACTGTCTTTGATGGGTATGGTAACTACTTGCTAGTAAAATTTGCTGATGCCGATAGATTATTTAATGCACTATGGGATAACGGCATTATTTTACGCCGTTCACCGATTGAAAACTGCATTCGTATCAGTGTCGGTAACCGTGACGAATGTGAAAAAACTCTCGCGTTTATTCGCGGCCAATTACAACAATAATTAATAAGGACATTGATTGTGAGCCAAGAGAAAATTCTATTTATCGACCGTGATGGCACCTTAATTGTTGAGCCGCCGGTCGACTTTCAAGTTGATCGATTAGACAAGCTACAATTTGAAACCAATGTTATTCCGGCATTACTTGCACTTCAAAATGCCGGTTATACCTTAGTGATGATCACCAACCAAGACGGCCTCGGTACTCACAGTTATCCCCAAGCTGATTTTGATGCCCCTCATACGATGATGATGGATATTTTTAGCTCACAAGGAATTCACTTTAGTGACGTATTGATCTGCCCCCACTTTGACCACCAGCAATGCAGTTGTCGTAAGCCAAAGTTGGGGTTAGTCAAAGATTACTTACAGCAAGGTCGTGTTGATTTTGCTACTTCAGCAGTGATTGGTGATCGTCAAACAGATCTTCAATTAGCAGAAAATATGGCGATCCGAGGCATTCAATACCACCCGCAAACCATGAACTGGCAACAGATCGTCACCGATCTCACCACCCAACCACGGATCGCAGAAGTGGTACGTACCACTAAAGAAACAAATATTCGTGTCAAAGTGAATTTAGATCAAACGGGCGGTAATACGATTTCAACCGGATTAGGATTCTTTGATCACATGCTTGATCAAATCGCCACTCACGGTGGTTTTCAAATGACGTTAACGGTTGATGGTGACTTACACATTGATGATCATCACAGTGTTGAAGATGCTGCCCTCGCCTTAGGTGAAGCACTACGTCAAGCGCTTGGAGATAAGCGAGGTATTGGCCGCTTTGGATTTAGCTTACCGATGGACGAATGTTTGGCACAATGTGCGTTAGATTTGTCTGGTCGTCCTTATCTTAAATTTGATGCCATATTTAGTCGTGATCGTGTGGGTGATCTTTCTACGGAAATGGTGCCTCACTTCTTTCGTTCATTGACCGATACTCTTGCCTGTACGCTGCACTTATCATCAACAGGTAATAATGATCATCACATTGTAGAAAGTTTATTTAAAGCCTTTGGACGAACGCTGCGCCAAGCGATCAAAGTGGAAGGTAATGAGCTTCCGAGCAGCAAAGGAGTGTTGTAATGACAGCACCATCCATCGACAACACCATCACTAACACCAAGCAACGGGTGGTGATTATTGATACAGGCTGTGCCAATGTATCCTCAGTGCGCTTTGCTATCGAACGTCTAGGTTATCAAGTGGACGTCAGTAAAGATCCTGAGATTGTGCTTACTGCTGACAAACTCTTTCTTCCGGGTGTCGGCACCGCCAGTGAAGCGATGCATAACCTACAACAACGTGATTTAGTCAACTTGGTAAAACAAGTAACCAAACCGTTATTAGGTATCTGTTTAGGAATGCAGCTACTTGGCAAAGAATCACAAGAACACGGTCAAAATGGCAACGACATTATTCCCTGTTTAGCTTTGTGTGATGCGTCAGTTGAGAAAATCCAAGCAGAGGGGTTACCACTTCCGCATATGGGTTGGAATACCATTACACCACAAGATAATCACCCGCTATTTAAAGATATTCCAGCGGGAAGCTATTTTTATTTCGTTCATAGCTATGCCATGCCAGTGTTTGACAATACCGCACAGCAAGGTGGCAAAACCATCGCCAGTGCGCAATATGGCCAAAGCTTTACAGCTGCAGTGCAAAGCGGTAATTACTATGGGGTGCAGTTTCACCCAGAACGCTCAAGTAAAGCTGGCGCGCAACTGATAAAGAACTTCTTAGAACTATAAAAAATCAGCAATAACCATACAAAGGACATGTGATGATTATTCCCGCATTAGACTTAATCGATGGACAAGTTGTGCGTCTATTTCAAGGCGATTACGGACAAGTGACTGAATATAATGTGAACCCAACAGAACAATTTGCCGTTTATCACCAAGCGGGGGCTAACTGGCTGCACTTGGTTGATTTAACTGGTGCTAAAAATACTCAAGCACGCCAACTGACGCTTATTCGTCAATTACTGACAAGTACGCCAGCTAATATTCAAATTGGTGGTGGAGTACGCTGCGAACAAGATGTCAGTGATTTACTCCATGCAGGTGCACAACGGGTAGTTATTGGCTCAACTGCCGTTAAACAACCAGAAAGGGTTAAAGGCTGGATCGAAAAATACGGTGCAGAGCATATTGTATTAGCCCTTGATATTAATATTGATAACAACGGCAACCGTATTGTAGCGGTATCAGGCTGGCAAGAAGACTCAGGTGTCACCATTGAAACGCTACTTGAAGACTTTCTAAAAGTAGGATTAAAACACGTCTTGTGTACTGATATTTCACGCGATGGCACACTCACAGGTTCAAACGTCGAATTGTATGTTGATTTATGCCGCCAATATCCACAAATCCAATTTCAATCATCGGGCGGCATTGGCTCACTTGATGATATTACAGCATTAAAAGGTTCAGGCGTGGCTGGCGTCATTGTGGGTCGAGCTCTGCTTGACGGTAAATTTAGCGCTGAACAAGCGTTTAATTGCTGGAATAGCTAAGGAGAACCCATGTTAGCTAAACGTATTATTCCTTGTTTAGATGTCCGTGATGGTCAGGTTGTAAAAGGCGTCCAATTTCGTAATCACGAAATCATTGGCGACATCGTACCGCTGGCAAAACGTTACGCTGAAGAAGGTGCAGATGAGCTGGTTTTCTATGATATTACCGCCTCAAGCGATGGCCGAGTCGTTGATAAAAGCTGGGTATCTCGCGTTGCAGAAGTGATTGATATTCCATTCTGTGTCGCAGGTGGCATCAAATCAGCTGAAGACGCAAGCCGTATTCTTCAATTTGGTGCCGATAAAGTTTCTATTAATTCGCCAGCATTGGCTGATCCGTCATTAATCACCACACTAGCGAATAAGTTCGGTGTGCAATGTATTGTTGTCGGTATTGATTCCTATTTTGATGCTGAAACAGGCCAATATCAGGTGTATCAATTTACGGGGGATGAAAGCCGCACTAAAGCCACTCAATGGCAAACGTGCGATTGGGTTGAAGAAGTTCAGCGCCGTGGCGCAGGTGAAATCGTATTAAATATGATGAACCAAGATGGGGTGCGTAATGGCTACGATTTGAAGCAGCTCAATATGGTACGCAGTGTCTGTAACGTACCTTTAATTGCTTCTGGTGGCGCGGGTGAAATGTCACACTTTCATGATGCCTTTCAACTCATCAATGTTGATGGCGCACTGGCGGCATCAGTATTTCATAAACAAATTATTAATATTGGTGAGTTAAAGCACTATCTAAAACAACAACAGTTGGAGATTCGACTATGAGTTTAACAACATCTATTGATTGGGAAAAAGTAGCCGGATTGATCCCTGCTATTATTCAAGATAATAACAGTGGCCAAGTATTAATGCTGGGCTACATGAATGATGAAGCGTTAGCTAAAACGCTGGACACCAAGCAAGTGACTTTTTGGTCTCGTACTAAAAATCGCTTATGGACCAAAGGCGAAACATCCGGCAATGTATTGCAACTTAAAAGTATTAAACTTGATTGCGATCAGGATACATTATTAATTCAAGTCAACCCTATTGGCCCAACCTGTCATTTAAACACCACTAGTTGTTTTGATAGCGGTGATGACACTAACGAACAACCTACTTTAGTGTTCCTTCATCAACTTGAGCAAATCTTGGCAGATCGTAAAGGTGCTGATCCCGACTCATCTTACACCGCGAGCCTCTATAACCGTGGTACCAAACGTATATCGCAGAAAGTGGGCGAAGAAGGGGTTGAAGTCGCGCTTGCGGCAACGTCGGGTGATAAAGCAGAATTAGTTTGTGAATCAGCCGATCTTATTTATCACTTATTAGTTCTATTGCAAGATCAGAATCTCGCCCTTAAAGATGTTATTAATAAACTTAAACAACGCCACCAACAATAATGATCAATCGCTATTAATATACGGCATGATTTTTCGTCACTCATAAAAAAGGAAGCCATGCTTCCTTTTTTATTCATTTAAATGCGCATTAAAGCCCTAATGCTTCTTTATAATGTGCACGGCACATTGAAACATAAAGGTCATTACCACCGATTTCAACTTGATTACCACCAGCAATCGCATTACCCGCAGCATCTTGACGAATCACCATATTCGCTTTACGGCCACAGTGACAAATTGTTTTTAGCTCAACTAATTTATCAGCCCAAGATAATAAATAACGGCTACCTTCAAATAACTCGCCAAGAAAATCAGTTCGTAATCCATAACATAACACTGGAATATCTAATTTATCGACAACTTCAGTTAATTGATAAACTTGCTCTTTGGTTAAAAATTGGCATTCATCAATTAGCACACAATCAATTTTTCCTGCATTCGAAAAGTTGATTAATATCTGGTACAAATCATCTTTTGAATTAAATAATTCAGCATCTTCTTGTAAACCAATACGAGAGCTAACTTTACCTTTACCAAAACGATCATCAATCGCCGCCGTAAAAATAATTGGCGTCATGCCGCGCTCACGGTAGTTAAATGATGATTGTAATAATGTGGTCGATTTCCCAGCGTTCATTGCTGAGTAATAGAAATACATTTGGGCCATTAGCTTTCCTAGTCATACGAATTACATTTAAAAATCGCGCAGATGCTACATAAAATTACAGGTAATGGAAAGTACCTAGGCCAACAACTGTTATTGTTACTATAAAAAAACCAGTTGATCATCATCAACTGGTTCAATTTACACCCATTGGGTTATTTTAATAACGTTTACTATTAACGCAATGCCGCCCCTTTTAATGGTCGACTCGACAACCATGATAAAAAGAAACACATTAATATAAATGCAACGGTTGCCACTAAAAATGCTAATGCTAATGAATCTGTAATCCCTAAGGTTAAGAATCCAATCGCAGCAATAACGGCCACAGATAATGCATAAGGTAATTGGGTCGCTACATGATCAATATGATGACAACGAGCACCTGTCGATGACAATATCGTCGTATCGGATATTGGAGAACAGTGATCACCAAACACAGAACCTGCAAGCACACTCGCAAGCATAGGTAACATTAAACTAATTTCAGTCGCCCCCGCGAGATCACCTGCAATAGGTAACATTATGCCAAATGTTCCCCATGAGGTGCCGGTTGAGAATGCCATGATGCCTGATAATAAAAATAGGATCATTGGTAGTAATGCAGGATTAATATTACCTTGAACAAGGGTAGATAAATATTGCCCCGTTTTCATATCACCAATAACGCCACCGATACTCCATGCAAATAATAAAATTAAAATCGCACCAAACATTGATTTTGCGCCAACCCAAAGCGTGTTACTGACCTCTTTTACTGCAATACGCTGACGAAACACAGGAATAATCGCGGCAATTAAACCAAAACTACCACCAAGACATAATGCCTGGCCAACATTGGTATTTTCAAAAGCGCCTAATAATGAAAATGGCTTACCTTCCGCGATAAGAACTTGATAGCCAGTAAAGACCATAAAAAAGAACGTAGCAATAATAAGAATAATAATTGGCCACACTAAATCACCAACTCGTCCTTGCAAGCTCTCTTTTATATCAAGCTCTTCTGTTAAATCTTTTGCCTGATCATCAACATCACCACCCACATCCATACCACGACCATGAGAAGCCGCTATTTCATGTTTTCTCATTGGTCCAATATCCCATTGGAACCATGACACCACAAACACCATTACTAATGCAAAAATAGCATAAAAATTCATTGGTGCTAACGTCATAAAGGCACTTAATGGCGTATATTCAGTAACGCCGTGAGTCACTAATATTCCGCCAATCAGGGTAATAATATAAGCGCCCCAACTTGATGCTGGCATTAATACACACATTGGTGCTGCCGTTGAATCAAGAATATAAGCAAGCTTTGAACGTGACACATGAAAACGATCAGTCACTGGTCGAGCAATAGAACCAACTGCAAGGCTATTAAAATAGTCATCGACAAAAATGAATACCCCTAAAAAAGCGGCTAAAAGTTTTGCCCCACGTTTGGTCTTTATTTTTGTCTGTGCCCACTCAGCAAAAGCACGAGTACCCCCAGACAACGTTAATAACGCAGTGGTCATTCCCAGCAAAATTAAAAACAGCACAATACTCATGTTCCAAGTATTAATGCCATCCTCTGCAATGAATAACCCTTTGATTGACGTAACAAGATAGGACGCTGTATTAGCGAAAGAAAAATCATTAAGAAATAATGCTCCAAGCACAACACCTGTACCTAAAGACAATAAAACTCTACGTGTTAGAATCGCCAAGCCAAGCGCGACTAGTGGCGGAATAATGGATGTTAAGGAGTGGGAATAATCTATCAAAGTTTATAATCTCTACGACAACCAATTCTGGTTAGAAGATCTACTGTTAGATATAACCATGATGGCATATTCAATTGAGTATATAGAAAGAAGGTTAGCCTTCCCAGCCTCTACAGCAGCGCTCCATCGTTATATCTTTATCTACTATGGTAGTATTACACTTATTAGATGTAATCCTAGTAAGAGTATTTGATATAAGTTTCTTACTTCGGCATTGACCCTTTTCACTAATAATCATAAGTATCACCCTCATATTAGTTACTAATAAACAATGCACCTCTACCCTTATCATTAAAGATCTAATGAAACATTCTACGTAAACAATTCAACTTTGCAACACTATAAGTCATAATTATTAACAATAAGTGTCGTAAATGGATTAGTAACAACGATAAACGTCCAGCAATAACGACGCGATATAACATTTTAAATTTTATTATCATTTAACATATAAATAGTAACAACAATAACTAAAAATATTTGGCTCGTATTTATACATCTAATGAAGAAACATTTTATAAATAGTGTCATATACCGAACATAACTATTTTTAAATAAAGAAATGATTAAAATGTTTTACACGTAATGTATAAAAGTATTACTATTGCAAAAAATGTTTTAATGCTGCTATTATTATTTACAGTTAATTAAAAATAACAGGAAATATAAAATGTCTGATGCAATGAAAGCGCTTTTAAACCTTCGAAGCCTACGCGCACTTTCGCGTGAATATACACTAGAGCAACTTGAAGAAGCGTTAGATAAACTAACAACAGTTGTTACTGAACGTTCAGAAGCTGAAGCTGAAGAGCAAGCAAAAGAAACTGAGCGTAATGAAAAACTAGCTCAATATCGTGAAATGCTATTAGCTGACGGTATTGATCCAGAAGAATTACTAGCAAGTTTAGCCAAAACACCAAAAACTAAACGTGCAACTCGTCCTGCTAAATATAAATTCATCGATGAAAATGGCGATGAAAAAACATGGACAGGCCAAGGCCGTACGCCTAGCGCGCTAAAAAAAGCATTAGATGATGGTCAAGCTCTTGAAGAATTTGAGATCTAATATAAACGTTTAAATAAAGAAGCCTAACTTGTTTAGGCTTTTTTTATATCTGCTATCAATATTACTATTTTGCTCATAGATATCCTCATTAAGAATAAAACAATATTTATATTAGTAATAATTATAAATAACAAAAAAGCCAGACACTAATGTCTGACTTTTTTTTGCTTTCACATAAGCTTGTATATAGATCTAATAATAATTACGTTATTGAATACGATCCGCTAATGCACTCACAGCCAGAGCAAAATAATGCGATCGATTCCACTTAAGTAATGTTCGATAGTTTTCATATACCAGATATGATTTACCATTCCCGCCATCAGGCTGAATTAACCATGCTTGAATATCAGCAGCAGGTAATGTACCGCGACTATTACTCATCACACCTAATTGTTGCCATTCTGCAAGAGTTTTCCCTTTTTCTTTTTCCGTGCCTTCATAACTATCAGCTAATATTTTCGACAACTTAACGGGACGTCCCCACGTATATTCACTATTCCAGCCAGAGAGTTTTAAATAATTAGCGGTAGAAGCAAAAACATCCGCTTTGGTATTCCAAATATCGGCTTTACCATCGCCGTTACCATCAACAGCATAAGTAAGATAAGAGGTTGGCATAAATTGGCATTGGCCCATCGCTCCAGCCCAAGAACCTTTCATATCATCAATAGTAATATGGCCATCTTGTAATATTGCTAATGCCGCCATAACTTGTTTACGAAACAATGCTTCACGACGGCCATCATAAGCCAATGTCGCTAATGCTTCGACAACGTTGTAATTACCTTGAATCTTGCCAAAATTACTTTCTACGCCCCACAAGGCAACAATAAACTGCGGTTGAACACCATATTGTTTACCAATACGTTCTAGTGCTGCTTTATTTTGCTGATAGAGACGATTCGCTTGCTTTACTTTCCAATCAGGTACGGCGCGAATAATATATTGCTCTAATGAGAGTTTTTTTTCAGGTTGATTATTATCAGCTTTAACAGCGTGCGCTGTATATTTAATACCTTTAAATGCGGCACCGATTATCGGTTCAGAAATACCCTTTTCACGTGCTTCTACTTTTAACTTATCCACATAGGCATCAAACCCTTCTTTACTGGCAAATGCAGAAGAGGACATTCCAACCCCGATGGCAACAAAAATCGATATCAAACACTTATACATAATAGCCTTATTTAATTATTTAGCGGCTTTATCAGCCTTGTATTGTTCTAACAAATTAGTCACTGGTGGCGGTACTTGCAAATAAAAGCCCACAGTACGTAATGCATCTTTTACTTTCTCAACATCAGCCAGTGCTAAAGTTCTACCTTCTAGCTTGATTACCATAACAAAATGAGGTTTACCAAAGGTTGACATTAATTGTGCGGGCACGTCCGCAAAATCATCTTTTTTATTAATGTAGAGATACGTATTATCTTTTTTTAAACTTTTGTAGATTGAACACAACATATAGTTAGCCTATTTCATTTTATACGCCATACATTTCAGAGCAAAATTGCAAGCAATCATTCACTATTAACTCAGTTTTAAGTAAATTGTGTGAGAAGTTTGTCTGAAAAACCAACGCTAGCGCAAGGATAGCTTGCCCCTAACCGCGAGTAAATATACCATGCTAGTACCTTTGTGATAATGAACTAAATGGTTAATTTAAAATCTTAGCCATAATATACCTATGACCAAGATAGCTGAACTAAAAGGGAGCTCGTTCACGCTCTCTGCTCTTCATTTAGTTGATAATGACATTAGTAAAGTAACTAATCAGCTAAAAGACAAAGTTGAACTCGCACCCAATTTTTTTGCTTCTGCACCTGTTGTTATTGATATATCACAAGTTAATACTGATATTAATTTTGAACAGCTAAAAGCTGGAGTAATCGATGCGGGAATGATCCCTGTCGGTATTGGCGGTTGTAAAAATAAAACACAGCAAACACAAGCAAAAGCAGCTGGTTTTGCTATTATGAATGCGGCAAGGCCAATTAAAGACGAACCATCAGAATTTTTAGCTGAAACACTAGATACCCCTGTAAGTACAGATAAAGAACCAACATTAATTATTCGTACTCCGGTTCGTTCCGGACAACAAATTTATGCTCGTAATCGTGATCTCGTTATTCTCAGTAATGTCAGTGCTGGTGCGGAGATTCTTTCCGATGGTTGTATCCATATTTATGGCACACTGCGAGGTCGTGCTATTGCGGGTGCAAGTGGTGAAAAAAGTGCGACAATTTTCTGTCAAAACTTACAATCTGAATTAATTTCTGTTGCGGGAAACTACTGGCTGAGTGATAACATTCAGGAAGAGTTTTGGGGCAAAGGTGTTGTCATATATCTTGAAGACAATAATCTTAGTATAGAACGCCTAGCTTTATAAAAGTTTTAAGAAGGAATTGTGTAAATGGCACGAATTATCGTTGTTACCTCAGGTAAAGGCGGCGTTGGTAAAACAACATCAAGTGCTGCTCTTGCATCAGGTCTAGCACTGAGCGGTAAAAAAACTGCAGTTATCGATTTTGATATCGGCCTGCGTAACCTCGATCTCATTATGGGTTGTGAACGCCGTGTCGTTTATGATTTCGTTAATGTTATTAATGGCGAAGCAAATCTAAGTCAGGCGCTAATTAAAGATAAGCGTGTTGATAATTTGTTTGTATTGCCAGCATCACAAACACGCGACAAAGATGCATTGTCTCGTAATGGTGTTGAGAAAGTATTTAAAGAACTAGCAAAAATGGGATTCGATTTCATTATCTGTGATTCACCTGCTGGTATTGAAACTGGTGCCCTAATGGCGCTGTATTTTGCAGATGAAGCGATTGTAACCACGAACCCAGAAGTTTCTTCAGTTCGTGACTCCGACCGTATTCTCGGTATTCTAGATTCAAAGTCTCGCCGTGCAGAAAAAGGTCGTGAGCCAGTTAAGCAGCATCTACTACTAACACGTTACAATCCTACACGCGTTAATCAAGGTGAAATGCTAAGTGTACAAGATGTTGAAGAAATTCTTCACATTCCACTACTTGGTGTTATTCCAGAAAGCCAAGCAGTATTAAATGCATCCAATAAAGGTGAACCTGTTATCTTTGATAAAGGTTCCGATGCAGGACTAGCCTATGAAGACACAGTTGCTCGTCTACTTGGTGAAGAACGTCCTTTCCGTTTCTTAGAAGAAGAAAAGAAAGGCTTCCTAAAACGTCTATTTGGAGGCTAATTAACCATGGCCCTGCTCGAGTTTTTTCGTCCTAAAAGAGCGAAAACCGCAAATGTAGCAAAAGAACGGCTACAAATTATTGTTGCCGAAAGACGTAGTGCTGGACAAAAATCCCCAGCCTACCTTCCACAGCTAAAGCGCGATATTTTAGCTGTTATCAGTAAATATGTTCAAATCAATCCAGAGCATGTTTCAGTAAATCTAGACCATAACGGTGATGAGTTATCGGTACTAGAACTTAACGTCACTTTACCTGACGAAGAAAAATAAAAAAGCCCCGTTAAGTCTTGCTTAACGGGGCTTTTTATTCTCTATATAATACGCGCTTATTTGTCATCAAGTATGGCTAATGCTCGCGCTTCAAATAAAGGCTTTCGCCAGTTTTTAAGCATTTCAGGACGTTTTTCATCTGATCGTTGATGTTTCCATGCCCATGATAATAATTGATGGATCTGTTTTTTAGACGCTAAAAATTCAGGCGCTAATCCCGTTTTTAACTCAACATCTGTCACCACATCTTTTAAGCGCTTAACCATCTGCTTATAGCCTGGAAAATCGACCAAACGTTCGATTTTTTGCGGATAATCTTTAGAGTCAACCGCATCACAATCATGTACCATTTTCAATAAACGGTTACCATGACGCTGAATTTCCATCGGTTCAAAGCCTTCTTTTTCAAGCACTGAACGCGAAGTTATTTCTAAACGAGCCAATTTCCACAAATGTAATTCTTTAACGATAAAGTTAAGTGCAATATCTCGCTTTCTTGCTTCCCGAACACGCCAAGCTGCTGCCAGTTGTAATATCGCTAACTGTTTGGGTGTTAACTGCCAAGCATTTTTAATATCAAGATAGGCTTTATTTGGATCCAGCACTTTTGTTCTACGTAGCATGATCGCATTACATTCTTGTTGTAAAGCTTCCATATACCCGGCAGCTTCAACCTTTGCCAATAGCGTTTCATATAATGGTTTAAGGTAATGCACATCTGCAGCGGCATAATCTAACTGTTTGTCAGTCAATGGCCGGGCGAGCCAATTAGTACGAGCCTCACCTTTATCAAGCTCAACACCAACATACTCTTTAACTAAAGCACCAAACCCTGTTGAAATACCATGGCCTAAAAAAGCCGCCATAATTTGAGTATCAAGCATAGGTACAGGCAAACAACCCGCATGGTACTGGAATACTTCAAGATCTTCACCACAAGCATGAAGCACTTTAATCACAGACTGATCACGTAATAATGCCCATAACGGCTCCATGTCTTCGACATTAAGCGGATCAATCAGTGATAAATATTCGCCATCAAACAGTTGAATCAGACCTAAACGAGGGTAAAGCGTTCGCGTACGTACAAATTCAGTATCAAGCATAACAGCCGTATGCTGACGTGCTGACTCACACCGTAGGCGAAGCTGCTCAGTTGTTGTAACAATCTCGAAATTCACAATGTACCTTTTATGACAGAACGACCCCGTGTTAGAGCCAATTAAATATTTTATAGTAAAATGCCGGCATTAAAGCCGGCATTAGATACGTGCTAGCACAATCAGTTGCTATTATTTTATCAAACCAACATTTATTTTATGTCAATAAAAATACTACTTAGTGGTTTGCTGCGCTTTTTTATCTGACTCTTCACGTAAGACACGACGTAAAATTTTACCTACGTTAGTCTTTGGTAATTCATCCATAAATTCAACAATTTTAGGAATTTTATAGCCTGTTAAATGCTGCCGACAATGGGTAATTAATTCTTCACGCGTTAAACTATCATCACGCTTAACCACACAAAGTTTAACCACTTCGCCTGACACATCATGTGCTTGACCAATCGCAGCAACTTCTAACACTTTATCGTGCAATGCTACTACATCTTCAATTTCATTTGGATAAACGTTAAACCCAGACACAAGAATCATGTCTTTTTTACGATCAACAATATGCAAGAAGCCTTCATCATCAAATTTGACGATATCACCCGTTGAAAGCCAACCATCATCGGTTAACACTTCTTTGGTCGCTTCAGGGTGTTGCCAGTAGCCTTTCATAACCTGAGGACCACGTACTTGTAATTCACCCACTTGATCAATACCAACTACTTTGCCTTCATCATCAACCATACGCACTTCAGTTGATGGCACAGGTAAGCCAATAGATCCATTATAGTAAGTTAGATTATATGGGTAAGCCGCAACGAGTGGAGAACACTCAGTTAAGCCATAACCTTCAAGTAAATAGTTACCTGTAATATTTTGCCACTTTTCAGCAACCGCACGTTGAACAGCCATGCCACCACCAACAGAAAGGTGTAAATTACTAAAATCTAATTTATGGAAGTCTTTATTATTTACTAACGCATTAAATAATGTATTTACACCCGTAATAGCTGAAAATGGATAGCGTTGTAATTCTTTAATAAATGTTGGAATATCGCGCGGGTTAGTAATCAATAGATTTTGCCCCCCCATTTCCAACAATAATAGACAGTTAACGGTTAGTGCGAACACATGATACAGCGGCAGTGCGGTCACAATTAACTCACGCCCTTCCGTTAGCACAGGACCATAAGCCCCTTTCGCCTGCATAACGTTAGACACCATATTATGGTGAGTCAGAATCGCACCTTTAGCAACGCCTGTTGTACCACCCGTGTATTGCAAAAACGCCATGTCATCGCCAGTAATAAATGGCTTAACATATTGCATTCTACGCCCTTTTCGCAACGCAATACGCATCGAGGTTGCATGGGGCAAATGGTATGACGGTACCATTTTTTTAATGTATTTCACCACGAAGTTAACTAATGTTCCCTTTGGACGAGATAATTGATCACCAAGGCTGGTTAAAATAACATGCTTAACACAGGTTTTTTTAGCCACGGCTTCTAGCGTATGTGCGAAGTTAGACACGATAACAATCGCTTTTGCACCAGAATCATTAAGTTGGTGCTCTAATTCTCGCGGCGTATAAAGTGGATTAACATTTACTACAACGCAACCTGCACGCAAAATACCAAACAATGCAATTGGATATTGCAATAAGTTTGGCATCATGACAGCAACACGATCACCTTTTTGCAGTTTAAGCTCATTTTGTAAGTATGCAGCAAATGCACGGCTACGCTCTTCCAACTTACGGAAGGTCATGACCTGCCCCATGTTGATAAATGCCGTTTGATCTGCGTATTTACGTACGGATTGTTCAAACATGTCGACCAAAGATGAATATTCATCTGGGTTAATTTCTGCCGGTACATCTTCCGGATAGCGGCTAAGCCAAACCTTATCCACGTGCACTCTCCTTTATAATTAGACTGCGGTGCGCGCCTATCAATTTCACAAAACGGTAATGCTATAAATAATTACAACAACACTACCGCATATTTAATTTTGGATTAAAAATTGAACAATGGCCATAACTGTTGATGCCAAAGATAAACCAATAATTAATCTAACTGAGTGGGGAGAAAGGCTCGAATATGACGATAAACATCATTCGAACTTTGTAAATGACAGTGATGTCCCCCAAACACCATCACTTGTGTAAAATCGTTAATACCCCATCCATTAGCATCACATTGGCGTAATGTCGCGTAGCCGTCCTCACCGATAATCGATAATACAGGTGCTTGAATACTACTTAACAAAGCCTGTGCATGTTGTTGTGCCATTCGGTATAAAGAATCACAACGAAGACGAGGGTCATGACGCCAATACCAGCGTCCATCACGTTCAATTGTCGCTCTCTTGACGACGCTATCAAGTAACGAGGCAGGCAATCGATTTACGTTCGCACGAAGCGTCACAGCTTCTTCAAATGTCGCCATTGAACGCTGCTGTAAACGTTGTTGTTGTCGACGATAACGCTGTCGACTGATTATGCCCATTCGTAACCGCTCTGCTGCCATATGCGGAGGTTCAGTTAACGGTGACAATCCTTCAATTAATACAAGCCTATCGACATATTCAGGAAATATCGCGGCATAACATCCCGCAATGATAGCCCCGAGAGAATGACCGATAATATGTACTTTTTCAGGTTTAATTTGCGTAATCACTTGATGTAAATCATCAATATAATCAATAAAATAGTAATAATTATCGGCACTTTTATAATCGGATTTACCATGTCCAGGCCAATCAAATGCAATAACGTCATAATCAGCTATTAATAACGACCACAGTGATGCAAATGTAGCGGCATTATCTTGCCAACCATGTAATAACACTAATAAAGGTCTTGAGGTGCTCATTGCCGAAGTTATATCAATACTGCTATAAGCAGCAAGGTTATATTCTGCTAACGTTAGCGTTATCTCTTTCATGACGGTTATAGCACTACCCGCTCAACAATTCGGCCGTTAATTCCAAAATTAGACATCCTTAAACCATTATCCCATCGTCTACAATTACGTGAGTGACAAGGTTGACGCCTTCCATTTAGTAGTACCTGCTGCTGTACTTTCCATAATTGCTTCCCCGATACTTGCACCACAGGAAAGATATATGGGTGTTGCCCTATCTTTCCCAGCTCATCGCCAGAAAATTGTCCCGCAATAGTTAATAGACGACCTTTTGCATATTCAATTGGCTCTAAAAAACCATCAACATAGGCAATAAAACGTCCTTGAGGTTGTGTATGCAGTATTGGGCGACCATCAGTTGTTAATGGCATCGCAACTATTTCAATACGTGTTTGCTGCTGCTCATTACGAATCGAAGCAATAACACCACCAAGACGAACATCTTTACCTTGACTCGCCTGAGGGTGTTGAAGAATAACCATTAAATCAGTAATAGGATCTTTCGATTTCGTTATTAATGTTGCTGGCAGGTTCGCGCAGCCTACCATAAACACTAATATTCCCCCAAGAAATAGCTTACCAAACATCTAAAACCTCCACACATTTGTTTAATAACTCGACAAAAAATAACATATCTCACTACTTAATTCCTACCTCTAACAGGGATAGTACGTGATCTTATGTCATCAATAATACAAGCATTAAAATAACGAAAGAGAAAACGAATGCGGCAATAGCTAGCACTGACAATGGTATAGAAACACAAATAATTGCTATTCGGTATATAGAATTGTAGATGCCATAGTAGAAAAGAAAGTTATGCTTGATAGAATAATGGTATATAAAAGACGAAGAGTGATCAGTAAAACTATCACTCTTCGCCTTTTATTTACACGATGACATCAGTCATTACAGACAATGCAGATGCCGATTAATACTACTCACGGCCAGGCAATTTCTTCCATGTCACAGTATCACGTAAATAAACTGGACTTGCAGCCTCTGCTACAACGATTTCACCGCGAGCAAAAGCGTATTTAGCTAAATGCACCATATCTTGTGAATCAGGATAAAGCACACTACCTAATTGCGCTTGCAATGGTAATTGATTTAATAGTTCAGGGTACGCTTCCCAGCCTGTACCCGCTGTTAACCATGCATTGGTATCAGCTTGTACGTTCGCTAATAAAACATCAGGTGCAATTACTTGCTCATTGCCCAATAATAGCCAATCGCCATCAGCTTTACGCTGGTATTGCCCCCAGTAAAGCTCCCCCATGCGCGCATCAATCGCCGTCAATACATGATCAGCTTGATGCAAACGAAACGTACCTTGCGCCATAGCCGCTAAAGTAGATACCCCTATCATAGGTAAGTTAGCACCAAAGGCTAACCCTTGTGCAATACCGATACCAATACGAACACCGGTAAAGCTACCAGGACCACATCCATATGCTAATGCATCAAGCTGCTTTAGCTTTACGCCAGCGTCAGCAAGGACTGCATCAATCATAGGTAAAATTTTCGTCGTGTGCTCACGAGGAGCATATTCACAGCGAGAAATAACGTCATCGTCGATCATTAGCGCGACAGAACAGTTTTCAGTTGCAGTATCTACTGCCAGAATTTTGGTGCTCATTCAAGCCTCTGAATGTTGGGTCTCGTCAGTAACAGATAGATTCATATCCGTTAAACTCGACAAAAATTCGCTAACCCCTTCGACACTTCGCGTGCGTGGAATTGGCGGTAAACTTCTCAAAAATACAGCGCCATAAGCACGAGTGACTAAACGATTATCGCAAATCACTAATACCCCTTTATCTTGAGTATCACGAATTAAACGGCCGACACCTTGCTTTAAGGTGATCACAGCATCAGGTACTTGTACCTCAGCAAAGGGATCTCCTCCACGAAGGCGACAATCTTCAATACGTGCTTTTAATAATGGATCATCGGGTGCTGTAAACGGTAATTTGTCTATGATAACACAGCTAAGGGCTTGGCCTCTAACATCAATGCCTTCCCAAAACGCCCCCGTCGCAACTAATAATGCATTACCTCGTTCAAGGTATTCCGCTAACAGCTTTTGTTTACTGGTTTCACCTTGTGCTAGTACGGGTAAATCTAGTCGAGCACGAAAGCCTTCGGCAAGATCTCGTACCATTTGATGCGAGGTACACAAGAAGAAACAACGTCCATCATTAGCTTCAATGACCGGAGTTAACATCTCAACTAACTTATCTGCTAATCCATAACTATTAGGTTCAGGTAGATGCCGCGGCACACATAACAAAGCTTGAGTTGCATAATCAAAGGGGCTCTCTAATGAAAATTGTTGTTTCGGTTGCAGCCCTAAGCGGTGACTAAAATGGCTAAAATCATCATCAACAGCTAAGGTTGCTGAAGTAAAAATCCACGCCCCTTTCTGTTCAGTCATACGCTCACTGAACTTATCAGCCACAGATAACGGCGTAATATTTAAACTAAATTGTCGTGGCGTACACTCATACCAATACGAATACCCCATAATGCCGGTATCCATTACTCGTTTTAAGCGAGCTTTTAATAAAGTCGCTCGTTCAAAGGCCGAATCTAATAATTGACTACGCCCTAAGGCTAATTTAAGCACATCATAGATTAAATCAAGGGCATCATTAAGACGTACTAATTCACGTTGTACCGCAGGAGTTTTTGAAGCTTCACGCCAATTACCACGAAAACCGGGATCGCCCAAAATAATCCGCATTTCAAACGCCGCTTGTTGTAAACGAGCCGCTGCCTTTTGCAATTGGCGCATATCTTTCGCTTCAGTGCGATAGCCAATTTCAATATCTTTTGCTAATTCAATTAACTGTCGGCTCGATAGATTTTGACCAAAATATTGACTCGCAATATCAGGGATCTGATGGGCTTCATCAAAAATAAATACTTCAGCTTCAGGAATTAGCTCTCCAAAACCGGTTTCTTTAATGGCAAGATCCGCTAAGAAGAGATGATGGTTAACGACCACGATATCAGCTTCCATCGCTTTACGACGCGCTTTCACTACAAAGCAATCATCATAAGACGGACATTCTCTGCCAAGGCAATTATCGTTGGTCGAGGTGATCATCGGGATCACAGGGCTATCTTCAGCGATTTCTTCACATTCCCCCAGATCCCCTGTTTTAGAGGCTGATGACCACTGGCGGGTTTTAATCAATAAACTCAGCATTACCGGATCGGAATGTTCACCATGGCTTTCCGTGATCTGGCGGCTGAGGCGATCTACACATAAATAGTTTGAACGCCCTTTCAATAAAGCCACTTTTCCTGTAAATCCAAGTGCAGTTGCCATTAAGGGTAAGTCACGGTGAAATAATTGCTCTTGAAGGTTTTTTGACCCCGTACTGATGATGGCTTTTTTACTACTGACTAATGCTGGCACCAAATAGGCAAATGTTTTACCTGTTCCCGTCCCGGCCTCAACCACTAATTGTGATTGTTGTTTAATCGCATCAGCTACCGCTTTTGCCATATCAATTTGAGATTGTCGAGCTTGAAATCCGGGAATGGCTTTATCTAACGCACCACCAGCGGCAAAAAACTTAGCTATCATTCACTTCGCACTATTGGTTATTTATACAGTATCAATTGTTCTATTATGCCTATTTTATTACGCGACGACCAGCGGTGTAAGATGCTATTTCTCGATACTAAAACAGTGCCCATAAGAAACTATTTGACCCCAACACAGTATAAGCGTCATAGTGATAAATTATGATTTTAGACGGAGCATAGCGTTGCCGTCATCAGGAATAGACATGGAAAAGAAAACATTATTAACGGAATGCCCTGATAATATGGGGCTTATCTCCAAAATCACCAATATATGTCATAAACATCAGCTCAACATTATTAATAATAAAGAGTACGTTGATAACGCTAAAAACCATTTTTTCATGCGAACAGAGTTAGAAGGCTATTTTAATGATGAGACGTTACTGGCTGATCTAGACCGCGCATTACCTGTGGGGAGTAAGCGTCGATTAATTAGCTCTGAGCGTAAGAAAGTCGTTATCATGGTGACCAAAGAAGCCCATTGTTTAGGCGATATTTTGGTTAAAACCTTTGATGGGTCGCTAGATATAGATATTGCAGCAGTAGTAGGTAACTACGATAAACTACAAAATTTAACCGAAAAATTTGATGTGCCATTTCACCATGTTTGCCATGAAGGGCTTACACGCGAGCAGCATGAAACAAAATTACTTGCAGCAGTACAACAGTATTCACCTAACTATGTCGTACTAGCAAAATACATGCGTATTCTCACGCCTAATTTTGTCGCACAATTTCCGCATAAGATTATTAATATTCATCACAGCTTTCTACCCGCATTTATCGGTGCAAAGCCTTACCAGCAAGCTTTTGAACGGGGTGTAAAAATCATTGGTGCGACAGCTCACTTTGTTACCAACGATCTTGATGAAGGCCAAATCATTACCCAAAACGTAATTCCAGTTGATCATTCGTTCAGTGCCGAAGAGATGGCAAAATCTGGCCGTGATGTTGAAAAATCAGTATTGAGCAAAGCGCTTGGTTTAGTGGTCGATGACCGCGTATTTGTTCACGGCAATCGCACTGTGATTCTTTAAAAATAATAACTGATTTATACATGCCACAGCTTGATTTAGCCGTGGCATTTTTTTCGCTTAATTTAGCGTAACAAAATACATGACTACTCTTTTTCGCTCGCAATCACTGCCGCTAAAGAATGTGAATGTAATTTTATGCATATATTATCTTTTTTAAACGCATAGGTTGGATTAGGTAAGCGTTCATGCTCACCAGCAGGAGAACTCGCTTTAACTTTAATTCCCTTGTCAGCCAACAGCTGCCAATGTAACGCTGGAAATATTGAATTAATCGACTGTTCTAATTGTTCCAATGACATCGCGTTTCCGGGAATAACAAACTCGACATGCTCCCAGCCTTGTTGTGGATAGACTTTATCACTTGGGTAAGGTAACTCTAACGCTTCAATCGTCCACTCCCCGACTTGCAGTGGAGTATCAAAACCAATCACCACAATCGGACGTCCATTAATAATAGCCTTTGACCATTCAGTTCCATACGCTAACCACGCCTGATGAAGCTCTAGTGCAATATTCTGAGAATTAACCCTTAATGCAATATGATCTGCTGCATACGATGAGAGTGATATACCGATTTCATCAGCTAAACAAATAACGCGGTTCATAAAAGCGGGTAAATCAGCTAACATTTGCTCTGGGTGTAATCCTAATTGTTTCAGATTTTGCATTTTGCACCTCCAACCACGTAACATTTAATAAACAACAGCATAATTACTCACACTTTTCGCATTATCAAGAACTAAAATACCATTAGAGAGCCCTTATCAGGGCTGAATTTTGGCTTTATTTTAGTCTATTTTAAAAACTTTAAAAAAAATTGCCTACAATCTCTTTTTCCAGTTGCCAAAGTACCTAACTATGTGGGTATTATTAGGGTAACGCATGCTGCTTATTCAAGATATTGGTGTTTATATTAAATTAACACTACCATCAAAAAATACTCACGTAGCTTTGGTCGCTTTTTAGTTCAGCAAAAAACACTTTAGCTCCGTGAGTATTTTTAACGGCATATCTTGCTATCTGCAGAAGTTTTTGCCACATATTTATGATTGGCGTTACAAACGATTTAAGGAACAGCGAGTGAATATTCAAGCACTTATTAATAATAAAGTATCACAAGCATTAGAAGCCGCAGGCGCACCAGCAGGTAGCCCAGCAGCAGTTCGTCAGTCAGCAAAAGCACAGTTTGGTGATTACCAAGCAAACGGTGTAATGGGCGTTGCTAAAAAACTGGGTATGAACCCACGTGAATTTGCTCAAAAAGTTATCGACTGCCTAGAACTAGATGGTATTGCTGAAAAAGTTGAAATTGCAGGCCCTGGCTTTATTAACATTTTCCTAGATAAAGCATGGTTAGCCGCTCGCGGTGAAGAAGCGCTAGCAAGTGATCGTCTAGCCGTTAACACTGATGAAGCACAAACAATTGTTGTTGACTACTCAGCGCCTAACGTAGCAAAAGAAATGCACGTCGGTCACCTACGTTCAACTATCATCGGTGATGCTGTTGTACGTACTCTAGAGTTTTTAGGTCACAATGTTATTCGTGCTAACCACCTTGGTGACTGGGGTACCCAATTCGGTATGCTAATCGCTAATATGGAGCGAAAAGAGAAAGAAGGTAGCGATGTTTCAATGAACATCAGCGATCTTGAAGGCTTCTACCGTGAATCAAAAGTACTTTATGATGAAGACGAAGAGTTTGGTGTAACTGCACGTAACTTCGTTGTTCGTCTGCAAAGCGGTGATGAATACTGCCTTGAGAAATGGCGTCAACTTGTTGCTATCACACTGAAGCAAAACCAACGTAACTACGATCGTCTAAGTGTATCTCTAACAGATGCAAACGTAATGGGCGAATCAATGTACAACGATATGCTTGCACCTGTTGTTGCTGATCTTAAACAAAAAGGTCTTGCTGTAGAAAGCGACGGCGCAACAGTTGTATTCCTTGACGAATACAAGAATAAAGATGGCGACCCTATGGGCGTTATCATTCAAAAGCGTGATGGTGGTTACCTATACACTACAACCGATATTGCTTGTGCTAAATACCGTTACGAGCAACTTCATGCAGACCGTGTTCTTTACTTTATCGACTCACGTCAGCACCAACACCTAATGATGGCTTGGTCTATCGTACGTAAAGCAGGTTATGTGCCTGAAGAAGTTTCTTTAGAGCACCACGCATTTGGTATGATGCTAGGTAAAGACGGTCGTCCATTTAAGACTCGTGCTGGTGGTACTGTACGTCTTGCTGATCTTCTTGATGAAGCAGAAGAGCGTGCAAACAAGCTAATCGAAGAAAAGAACCCTGAGCTAAGTGCTGAAGAAAAAGCAAAAATTGCTACAACAGTTGCAATGGCTGCGGTTAAGTACTCTGATCTTTCTAAGCACCGTACCACAGATTACATCTTCGATTGGGACAACATGCTAGCATTTGAAGGTAATACAGCACCTTACATGCAGTATGCATACACTCGTGTTGCGTCTATCTTCAAGCGTGCAAACATTGAACTTAAAGATCTAACATGCCCTATCGTTATCAATGACGAAAAAGAGCAAGTGTTACTATCTAAGTTACTTCAATTTGAAGAAGCCGTTCAATCTGTAGCTCGTGAAGGTCAACCACACCTAATGTGTACTTACCTGTTTGAACTTGCAGGTCTGTTCTCTAGCTTCTACGAAGCATGTCCAATTCTTAACGCTGAAGAAGCTGTTAAGCAAAGCCGCTTGAAGTTAGCACTACTTACAGCTAACACCATCAAGAAAGGCTTGGATCTTCTTGGTATCGAAACACTAGAGCGTATGTAATTACACTTTATTGTGATAGCTACTTATTGCACTAGTGACTTATTGTAGTAGCGACATAACAAAAAGCCTTCATTCGTGAAGGCTTTTTTAATGGTATTTATATTAAAGTACTTATATTAAAAATTATTGTCCAAATCGTAAACCACCATCATGTAACCATGTAAGCTCTTTCTTAGTAGATAACCGCCCTTTCACTGCATTTCGATGCGGAAAACGTCCAAACTCTTTAATTACATCTAAATGACTATTCGCATATTCATAAAAGCTATCAAACACTGCAGCGTTCTCTGGCTGAACAATTTTACGCAATAAATCAAATCGAAACACACTCTCTTCTTGATCTTCTAAATCTTCTGAATGCTCTAATGGTAAATAAAAAAACACCCGTTCAATTGCTGCAAGTTCAGCATCTTGATTAAGGGCTAAGCCCCGCTTACAAATAGCCAACGCTAATAAATCATAACGAAAAGCAGCATTTAATCCGCGGTAAATATTACGTGGAAATTGATCTAATAAAATAATTAAGGCAAGCCGACCCTGCGCGGTATCGCTCCAATGATTAAGTTCACCATTGCCCGCCTGACTTACCCAGCGTTGAAACTTAGAGATAATCTCAGCATCAACCTCAGCGCCACCTAAAAACCACAGTGCATGTTTGTTATTACGGGTCACTTCACCGTCTAGCTCACCAAACCAGTAATCAAGAATAAATTGATACTCAGCTACCATTTAAGCCCCCCATTAATATACACTTCAGCAACGTTTTTATTGGATAATCATTATCTATAAAGTAACAATCACGTATACCCAAAGGATAATACCAATTACGCTAAATTAAGCTTACTATAATAAATATTGCTCAAGCTTGTGAGCTAGAATCTACTGTTAAGGAATAATTACATGAGTTTCACTCTTCATCCGCAATTAATGGCAGATACAACCATACTTGGCGATTTGCCTTTATCACGAGTATTGCTTGCTAAAGAAGCCCTTGGCCCATGGCTAATTTTAGTTCCACGCTATGAATCACTACGTGAAATTCATTATTTATCCGAACAAGATCAACAGCAACTAATGCGTGAATCATCTGCAGTTGCTGCCTTATTAGAGCAAGACTATCAGGCTGAAAAGATTAATATTGGTGCGTTAGGTAACCTCGTGCCTCAGCTTCATCTTCATCATATTGCGCGTTTTAGTGATGATGTTGCATGGCCGGGTCCTATTTGGGGTAATACTAAAGGTATTAAACGTAGCGAAGAAGTACAGCAAGCATTGGCTGAAGAATTGCGTCAAGAGTTGACAAATATTACAGGCTTTAGTGTTATTAATGCTTAGTATTCTAACTCCGGCTATTAATTGTACTTTTACATTAAGTGTTATTTGATATAAAAAAAAGCAGCTCGTAGGCTGCTTTTTTGATGGACGCTCGCGATTATTAGCGCATCACTGTGACAGATAATTCATTTACCGCTAAACAGCGATACCACACATCTTTCGCTGTTTGACAACATTGCGTGCTATCACAGCCAACTAATTCCTTGCCTATAGTTCCTTTACGAATCCAAACAGCAAGCATGGCATCAACACCATCTTCAGACATACCAAAATGCAATGAAAGCTGTTTACGGCTTACTCGCCCATTATCTGTAATATACTGTTTTAATTTTTGTAAAATCATTCAAACAATAATCCTTCTAAATGAGACTGCTTTTTACCTTGTCGCTTAAGTAAGAAGTAAATTCCGACATTAATGACAATAAAGAATGCAATCCAAAACGAACTACTGGCTGGATGCACGGCAAAATCAGCAATTTGATAGAACAATGAAGCAAAAGTATATGCCAGTAACATTGTCCAACCAGCAATAAAGCCAGCAAATTTCTTACCAAACTCACGTACATATGCACCCATTGCTGCCGCACATGGTGTATAAAGCAGAATGAAGATTAGGTACGACATGGCTGCAGCACCACTCACAAAGCGTGATTGAATATTGCCGTAAACCGATTGATCAACACCTTGCTCTTCAGCAACCGCAGTTTGGTTCTCAAGACTACCCACCTCAATACCCAAAGGATCACTAAAGCTTAATGCTGCTAGATTATCACCAATAGAGGCAACGGCTTCTTTTAAGCTACTAACAAGATCGTACTCTTCGTTACCACCATCAAGGGCTGGTGCATACAAACTATTTAACGTACCAACGACCGCTTCTTTAGCAAAAATACCGGTAATAATACCCACTGTTGCAGGCCAGTTATCGGCTTTAACACCAATAGGTTCTAAGACAGGAGTGACAACTTGTGCTGCATGCGATAACACAGATTTTGATGTATCTTCATTACCAAATGAACCATCAGTACCGAGTGAGTTAAAGAAACTTAAAATAGTTACTACAACCACAATTGTTTTACCAGCACCAAATACAAAACGCTTCAGCTTCTGCCATGTTTTAATGACAACGTTACGCATTGTTGGTAATTCATAGTTTGGCATTTCCATGATAAAGCTATCGCTAGCACCAGGGTAAAGCGTATTACGTAGAATCAAACCGGTCATAACAGCAGCTGCAATACCTAAAATATACAGTGCAAAAACAACGTTTTGGCCATTATCAGGAAAGAATGCTGCAGCAAATAAAGCATATACAGGTAAGCGAGCGCCACATGACATAAACGGGGCCATTGCTGCAGCTAGTTTACGTTCACGTTCTTGTTCTAAAGTACGTGTTGCCATAATAGCCGGAACGTTACAACCAAAACCAAGCACTAACGGAACAAATGCTTTACCTGGTAAACCGACTTTTTGCATGACTTTATCAAGTACAAAAGCCGCACGTGCCATATAACCTGAGCTTTCCAATACAGCAAGAAACAGGTATAAACAGGCAATCACTGGAATAAATGTCGCAACAGTTTGAATACCACCGCCAATACCATTCGCAATAATCGTTACTAACCATACAGGTAAATGGTTATCTAATAGATAGTGACCACCATCAACTAAAATAGCACCAAAGCTAATATCAAAGAAGTCAATAAATGCGCTGCCCACGTTAATAGCAAACATGAACATCACATACATTACCAAGAAGAAAAATGGGATACCAATAGCACGATGTAATAACACGCGGTCAATTTTATCGGTGAGGCTATTGCTCAAACGGCCTTCTTGGCGACGTACTTTCTGACATAATTGATGCAAAAAAGTGTATCTAACATCTGCAACTTGAATATCAGGATCAACTAAATCCAACATTTGTTGACGAATAGCACACGCTTGCTGCTTATTTTCTTCAGACAATGTGTGAATAACTAGCGTGTCATTTTCTAATACGCGAATTGATTGCGCGCGAGAATTTAACGTATCATCATGAATAAATAACGGTTTTAATTTATCCACAGTCGCTTCAAAATCATCGCCATAATCAAGTGAAAAGTCTGAAACAACAATGCCTTGAATCAGCATTTTATGCAATTTAGATTTAAATTCGCCAATACGTTCCATGTTATTTGCAGATAATGCGATAACAGGACAACCTAGCGCTTTTTCTAAAGCTTTAAGGTCTAATACTTGTTGTTGACGTTTCAACACATCCATCTTATTAAGTACAACCACCATTGGCCGACCTAATTCACGCAATTGCAACGTCATGTATAAACTACGTTCAAGCGATGATGCATCAACAACGTTAATAATAATATCTGCAGGTGTTGTCAAAATCGCGCGCGATGCAATTGCTTCATCAATACTATTGGCATCATTCGCACTATCAAGGTTATAAATGCCTGGAAGATCAGTAAGAGAAAAATCATCACCATTATGTTGGTAACGACCAGTCTTCTTTTCAACAGTAACACCAGCCCAATTACCTACCTGCTGTTTTGAACCTGTTAATCCATTAAACAATGTCGTTTTACCGCTATTGGGATTACCAACGGTAAGAATGTCATATTGCATTATTTAACCTCTACTTCTATATCTTCAGCAATTTTTTTACGAAGCGCAATATCAACACCACGCACTCGAACCTGAAGTGGATCCCCTAATGGTGCTAAACGAACAACAGTAATTTCTGTATGCGGTAGTAACCCCATAACCATTAATTTTTTACGCGTTACAGCTGGCAACGCAGACATATTAATCACTGTACCGCTGTGACCACACGACATCTCTGACAGTTTCATAGCTAAACGGCTACCTTAATAAGAATTATTTTCATTACGATATAGGGGATTTTACACTTTGATACGAAATTAGTCTTGTCTTAAATCAATTATTTCATGCCTGTTTTAAATAAAGGTTTTCAACTAGCAAATAAACATTTAACAATACAAATAACCACTAAAATATCAAATAACAGCTAATACATTCAAAAATCAGCAAGCAAAAAAAAACGCACCTTTCGATACGCTTTCAGAACAACCATTACTGTCTCTATTAACTCGACATTTTTGTACTTAATTGTTTTTTATACGCTTTAACATTACGCATAAATTGAGTACGCGTGCTACCTCTTAATGGTGCAGCTTGTGGTAGAGGTACTTTCATTGCATTAACCGGACGACCATTTTTAATTAATTCGAAATGGAGGTGTGGACCCGTTGAACGCCCAGTATTACCACTTTTGGCAATACGCTGTCCCATTTTAACTTTATCACCCACTTTGACTTGACGTTTACTCAAATGTAAATAACGGGTCATGTGTTCTCGCCCATGCTTAATAACAATGTAATTGCCTGCAAGTGGATGATAACGAGACTTCACCACTACGCCATCACCAGCCGCCAAAATAGTGGTTCCAACAGGCACCGCAAAATCAGTACCGTTATGTGGGGAACGACGTTTAGTAATAGGGTGTAAACGATTTGGGTTAAATGAAGAGCTAATGCGATATGAACGCAACAATGGGATCCGCTTAAAACCACGGTTTAAACTGCGTGCATTTTGATCATAAAATTGGTCGTCTGCACCACGAGCAATAAATATAGAACGCCCTCGGCGCTGACTTTTATAGTAAAAGGCATTGATTTTACCTTTACTCACCGCCTTACCATCGATAAATTCACGATCTAATACCGCCCCAAATGAATCACCTTTACGTGCATCACGACTAAGATTCATTTTCCATTGTAATGCTTTTACTACACTACCAATTTGAGTAGGGGTTAACCCTGCAGCACGTGCAGAATTATAAAAACTACCAGAGACTCGTCCAGTTAATGTTACAGGCTTAATATCACCTTTTTGTTGAACTTCCTTATAGGTATAGCCTTTTTTAGTCAGGGTATAAGTATCGGTCACTTTTTTACTACGAATAATACTTAACGATGTTAATTTACCATCGGTATTAACTTCCCATTCTAATGTTTGTCCAACGCGTAACTGTTGTACTGATTTATTCGCATCAATTAAACGGTACATTTCTGAAATAGGTAAACCGTATTGAGAGAAAATAATCCCTAATGTTTCCCCTGATGCTACGCGGTGTTTAGATTCTATTTCAGCGTGAGCTTGAACTAATTGTTGTTCAATTTCATCTTTAGGCGCTTGAAATTGAGGATCATTTTGATCTAAGGATGCCCCCATCGGCTCACTATCCGATTCTAATTCTTCAGAGTGAGTGAGATTAATAGGTACAGCAACAGGTGCTGTTTTTTTTAAGCTGGGGAAATGTATTGCATGTTTAGATGGCTGCCATGCAATAGCAGCCACCATCAAAATTGTAGTTGAAAATAACGCAATTTTATGCTGCAACGGCAACATCTTTAAAGATGCTACCGCAGCGATATAATATTTCATGATTAATTAAGACACTTACTAAACCGTTGTCCAAGTTCATTAAGAAAGCGGACATATCCTCCCTTGCCCTCAACGATATCGGTAGCCATTGGGTCAAGAGTCCCTATTTTTACATTCGTTCCTTTGGTTACAGACTCCACAACAGCGGGCGAAAATTGTGGCTCGCTGAAGACACAATACGCTTGGTTATTTTTTAATGCTTCACGAATAGATAACAATGTCTTAGCGCCTGGGCGACGATCGGGTTCAACCGTAAAATGACCTAAATTATCTAATTTAAACTGTTGTTCAAAATAGCCATAACCATCATGAAAAACATAATAACCTTTATCACTTAACGGTTTTAACTGTTTATTAAGCTGAGCAACCGCTAACTGAACATCTGTTGTGAATGTAGAAAGATTAGCTGTATATGTGGTTTTATGCAATGGATCATACTTGATCAATGCCTTAGTTATGACATTTGCTGCCTGCACAGCTTGATCTGGACCTAACCATAAATGTGGATCAATACCATGATGGTGATGATGATGTCCTTCATGTTCATGCCCTTCATGTTCATGCCCCTCATGCTCATGCTCATGCTCATGCTCATGCTCATGCTCATGCTCATGCTCATGCTCATGCTCATCATGATCTTGTTTTTCTTCAGAATAATAACGATAGTTAATGCCATCTTGCTGGCTTAATGCAATATTTTCAGGCTTTGATGCCATAGTTTTGGTTAAGAATGACTCTAATTCAGGTCCAACCCAAACCACAAGATCCGCTTGTTTAAGCTTTTTAATATCAGAAGGACGTAATGCATAATCATGAGGCGACGCGCCTAACGGAATAACAAATTCGCTAGTCGCAACACCTTGAGTTAACTCGCTGACAATCAGATTTAGTGGCTTAACAGTAGTAACCACATTAAAGGTATCAGAAGCCAATGCAGAACCTGACATAACAATAGCAGTAGCAGTAGCACAACATAACGAGCTTAAACGATGCATGATTTTTCCTATAAAAATATAAAGCAGCAAAAATTATTGATTATCAGCAAAGAATTTTTCTCAATTGGCTATAATCGGCGTGTATTAACAGTAACACATCTAAAACGGAGATGTTATAATATAACATAACATTTTGACAAACTCTTATTTTAAGCTCGCTTTATGACAACATTAGTAGAATTACAATCACTCACAGTGGCCTTCTCTGGACGTAATGTTTTAGATAATGTTGCACTCAAATTAGAGCGTGGTGAAATCACAACCCTTATTGGCCCTAATGGTGCAGGCAAATCCACCTTGGTTAAAGTGATCACAGGATTACAAAAACCAACATTGGGGAAAGTCATCCGTCAGAAAGGACTACGGATTGGTTATGTACCGCAAAAAATTCACCTTAACAACACCTTACCCCTTTCTGTCGATCGATTTATGCGTCTAGCTGGACGTTATTCACTGGCACAACGTCATGAAGCATTGGCCATGGTTAATGGTATGCACTTGATGGAAAGTGACATGCACCGTTTATCTGGTGGTGAAATGCAACGGGTATTATTAGCTCGAGCATTACTTCAAAAACCGGATTTACTGGTCTTAGATGAACCGGTTCAAGGGGTTGATGTAACAGGTCAATTAGAGCTTTATCGCTTAATTCAGCAATTACGTGATTTACTCAATTGTGCAATATTAATGGTTTCACATGATCTTCATCTGGTCATGGCAAAAACTGATAACGTAATCTGTTTACAGCACCATATCTGTTGCTCAGGTAGTCCCTTTAGTGTTACCAACCATCCTAAATACATTGCGTTATTTGGCCGTCAAGCCAGCGATCAACTAGCGTTATACCAACACCAACATAATCACCGACACGATGATTCAACAACACCCTCAACATGCTGTAATAATCATCAGGATAATAATAAATAATGATTGAGTTTCTACTTCCCGCATTAATTGCAGGTATTGGGATTGCCCTTTTAGCCGGCCCGCTAGGTTCCTTTGTAGTATGGCGTAAAATGGCTTATTTCGGTGATACGCTTTCACATGCATCATTACTGGGAATTGCTTTAGGCTTTTTATTTAATATCAACTTAAACCTTGCGTTAATTATTTGTTGTTTGGTATTAGCGGTTATTTTGGTGACATTACAAAAACAACGTTATGTCGCAACCGACACGTTACTGGGTATACTCGCCCATAGTGCGTTATCACTCGGTTTAGTTGCGGTGAGCTTTTTAGATAATGTTCGTATTGATTTAATGGCCTATTTATTTGGTGATTTATTGGCAGTTACTACTACAGATTTAATGTGGATTTATGGCGGCGGTGCTATCGTGTTAGCCTTACTTATTTATCTGTGGCGACCATTATTGTCAATGACCATCAGCGAAGAAATGGCGCAAGTTGAAGGCGTAAATGTTGATCTAATGCGATTATTATTAATGCTAATGGTTGGTATGGTGATTGCGGTAGCGATGAAATTTGTTGGCGCATTAATTATCACCTCACTATTAATTATTCCAGCAGCAACGGCACGTCGTTTTGCACATAGTCCAGAAGCGATGGCGGTAATTGCTTCTATTATTGGTTCAATTTCCGTGGTAATAGGGTTAGCAATGTCATGGTATTATGATACACCAGCAGGTCCTTCAGTTGTGGTATCCGCAGCAGCATTATTTATGCTAAGTCAATTTAAGCCCGCTCGACGTTAACAGTATTTATTACAAAATTTGCAAATAAAAAACCCGCTGCACATCTGTTTGTGAGCGGGTTTTTATACAATATATGAATCAACTAAGCATCTACGTTAACTTACCAACCTGTCACTTCACGTAATGCCTTACCGATATCAGCCAAACTTTGCACGGTTTTCACACCTGCGGCTTCAAGGGCAGCAAATTTTTCTTCTGCCGTCCCTTTTCCACCCGAAATAATTGCACCAGCATGACCCATACGTTTACCTGCAGGTGCAGTAACACCGGCGATATAT
Organism: uncultured Photobacterium sp.; assembly: GCF_947039875.1. Classification (GTDB taxonomy): domain Bacteria; phylum Pseudomonadota; class Gammaproteobacteria; order Enterobacterales; family Vibrionaceae; genus Photobacterium. The sequence continues at coordinate 12,745 of NZ_CAMRAN010000023.1, read as the reverse complement.
GACACTACTGGTTTCGTTATATTAGTTTTAATATAAGCCGCCGCTTCTTCTTCAGCAGTACCACCGATCTCTCCAATCATTACAATGGCTTCTGTCGCTGGATCTTTTTCAAACATATCAAGAATATCAATGAAGTTTGATCCAGGAATAGGATCGCCACCAATACCAACACACGTTGACTGACCAAAGCCTTCATCAGTTGTTTGTTTCACTGCTTCATAAGTTAATGTACCTGAACGTGAAACAATACCTACTTTACCTGCTTTATGAATATGACCTGGCATGATCCCAATCTTACACTCATCAGGTGTAATAATACCTGGGCAGTTAGGACCGATCATACGTACGCCTTTAGCATCTAAACGTACTTTCACATCCAACATATCCAACGTTGGAATGCCTTCGGTAATGGTAACGATGAGTTCAATACCTGCATCAATAGCTTCTAAAATCGCATCTTTACAAAAAGGGGCTGGCACATAAATAACGGTCGCGGTTGCCCCTGTTGCTTTCACTGCATCACGAACAGTATTAAACACCGGCAAGCCTAAATGTGTAGTACCACCTTTACCAGGGGAAACACCACCCACTAATTGCGTGCCGTAAGCTAATGCTTGTTCTGAATGAAATGTCCCTTGTCCACCAGTAAAACCTTGGCAAATAACCTTGGTATTTTTATTAATAAGTATCGACATTATTTACCCTCCGCAGCAGCAACAACTTTTTCAGCGGCTTCTGTTAGCGAAGTGGCAGCAATAATATTGAGACCACTATCAGCTAATTTAGCAGTACCAACTTCCGCATTATTACCTTCAAGACGTACCACAACCGGTACTTTTACACCTACTTCTGCAATAGCACCAATAACACCGTCAGCAATTAAATCACACCGTACAATACCGCCAAAAATATTTACTAAGACAGCTTTAACATTGTTGTCTGAAAGAATAATTTTAAACGCTTCTGTAACACGTTCTTTAGTTGCACCGCCACCTACATCTAAAAAATTAGCCGGGTGACCACCATGAAGATTAACAATATCCATGGTTCCCATTGCTAATCCAGCACCATTGACCATGCAGCCAATACTGCCATCAAGGGCAACGTAATTAAGTTCCCATTGTGCCGCGTGAGCTTCGCGCTCATCTTCTTGTGAAGCATCATGCATCTGACGTAATTTAGGTTGGCGATATAGTGCATTTGCATCCACATTAACTTTACCATCAAGACAAACTAAGATGCCTTCATCTGTAATAATTAGTGGATTCACTTCAAGTAGTGCTAAATCACACTCAGCAAACATAGTGCCAAGCCCTAAGAAAATACGTGTAAACTGCTTAACTTGATCACCTTGCAGGCCTAATTTAAAGGCTAATTCGCGCCCCTGATAAGGTTGTGGTCCAACTAAAGGATCTATCGCCGCTTTATGGATTAAATGTGGCGTTTCTTGTGCGACTTTTTCAATCTCCACACCACCTTCTGTCGATGCCATGAAAACAATACGTTGTGAACTACGGTCAACTACTGCACCTAAATATAATTCAGTTGCAATGCTAGATGCCGCTTCTACTAATACTTTAGTGACAGGTTGACCTGCAGCATCTGTTTGGTAAGTCACTAAATTTTTGCCTAACCAATGTTGAGCAAATTGCTTAATGCCTTCTTTATTATCATGTAGCTCAACACCACCAGCCTTACCTCGGCCACCAGCATGGACTTGACATTTTACCACCCATTTTTCACCGCCAATTTTACCTGTCGCCGCGGCTGCTTCTTGTGGGGTATCACAAGCATAGCCGTCGGGTACTGGTAAACCATATTCAGCGAATAGTTGTTTTGCTTGGTACTCGTGCAAATTCATAATGTTCTATCCGTTTTTATCCCTTTGGGACTCGTTAAATCCATTTGAGGTATTCTTTGATACCTCTTCATCATTGCGTTATTTTTACTGTTTCCCATTATAGGAAGAACGTTAACCAAATAATGAGCACTTATTCGGTTAACGATATAATAGTTATACGTCCAGTAATAAACGTGTTGGATCTTCAAGTAACTCTTTAATTGTCACTAAATAACCCACTGATTCGCGACCATCAACTAAACGATGATCATAAGAAAGCGCAAGGTACATCATAGGTAGAATTTCAACTTGACCATTAACCGCCATTGGACGATCTTGGATTTTATGCATACCTAAGATTGCAGCTTGTGGCGGGTTAATAATTGGCGTTGACATTAACGAACCAAATACACCGCCGTTAGTAATGGTAAAATTACCGCCAATAAGATCATCAACCGTTAATTTGCCATCACGGCCTTTAATGGCTAAGTCACGAATCCCTTTTTCAATCTCCGCTAAACTTAACTTATCACAATCTCGTAACACAGGGGTAACTAAACCGCGTGGTGTTGAGACCGCAATGCTAATATCAAAGAAATTATGATAAACAATGTCATCACCATCAATCGATGCATTTACTTCAGGGTAACGTTTTAATGCTTCAACAACCGCTTTAACATAGAACGACATAAAACCAAGACGAATATCGTGGCGCTGCTCAAACACATCTTTATATTGTTTACGCAGATCCATAATTGGCTTCATATTAACTTCATTAAATGTCGTTAACATAGCTGTACTGTTTTTCGCTTCCAGCAAACGTTCAGCAACGCGCTTACGTAATCGCGTCATTGGTACACGCTTTTCACTGCGGTGCGCTAAAGGCAATTCATGCTCAATTTTCGCTTCCACCGTTTTAGGAGTCGCTGCAACAGCTACAATATTTTTTAAATAAGTATCAACATCTTCACGAGTAATACGGCCACCAACACCTGTGCCTTTTACTTTTTCAGCAGCCACACCATGTTCACTTAATAAACGACGTACAGCTGGGCTTAATGCTTCAGTATTTTCTTCATTTAATGATGCGGTATTACGTTTATTTGGTGATGATTCAGCATCAGCAAGTACATCTAATGTTGGCTCACCTGCAACTGCATTAACTTTGATTTTACCAATCAGTTGCTTGGTTAATACCGTTGTGCCTTCAATTTCAAAAATAGCTTCTAATATGCCATCTTCTGGGGCTGGAACTTCAAGTACAACTTTATCAGTTTCAATATCAACCAAGACCTCATCACGAGTAACAGTGTCACCGGGTTGTTTATGCCATGTGGCTACAGTTGCATCAGCAACAGATTCCGGAAGGTCAGGAACCAGAATTTCGATTGTCATATTGGTATTGTCCTTTTGTTCTCGTTCTAATTATTAGAATGGTCTTGAGATTCAATAGTTAATGCGTCTTCAACTAGCGCTTTTTGTTGTTTCAAATGTACTGACATATACCCTACCGCAGGTGACGCTGATGCAGGACGCCCTGCATAACGTAACAGCGACCCAGCAGGTAATGCAGAATAGAAGTTATGCTGACTAGAATACCATGCCCCTTGGTTTTGAGGCTCTTCCTGACACCAAACGAAATCTGTTACGTGTTGATAATTAGCAATAGCCGCTTCAACATCTTCTTTCGGGAAAGGATACAGCTGTTCAATCCGCACAATGGCAACATTTGTTTGTTCTTTTTTACGGCGCTGCTCTAGCAAATCGTAATACACTTTACCTGAACAAAAGACCACACGTTGTACATCTTGAGCAGGTAAAGCATCAATCTCACCAATCGCAGCTAAGAAAGTACCATTCGCAAGTTCATCTAATGTTGAGGTACACAATGGATGACGCAACAACGACTTAGGTGACATCACAATTAATGGGCGGCGCATTGGACGTACAACTTGGCGTCGAATCATATGATAAACTTGGGCTGGCGTTGACGGCACAACCACTTGCATATTTTGTTCCGCACATAATTGCAAATAACGTTCAAGACGTGCAGATGAATGCTCTGGACCTTGGCCTTCATAACCATGTGGCAGTAGCATGGTTAAACCACACATACGTCCCCATTTTTGTTCACCCGAACTAATAAATTGGTCCACTACGACTTGAGCACCATTGGCAAAATCACCAAATTGTGCTTCCCAGATGGTTAAACCACTTGGTTCTGCGGTTGCATAACCATATTCAAATGCTAATACCGCTTCTTCAGATAACACTGAATCAATCACTTCAAATGGCCCTTGACCATTATGAATATGGGTTAGCGGAATATAAGTACTGGCATCTTCTTGATTATGTAACACAGCGTGGCGATGGAAGAACGTACCACGACCAGAATCTTGACCTGTAATACGGATTCGATGGCCATCATCAACCAATGTTGCATAAGCTAAATTTTCAGCCATACCCCAATCAATGGCTTTTTCACCGGCAATCATCGCTAAACGGTCGGTATAGATTTTTTGGACTCGGCTCTGCAATTGGTGACTGGTTGGATGCTGACATAAGCGTTTGCCTAGCTCTTGTAAACGCTGCTCATCAATTTTACTCTTCCAGTCAACTGTCCAATCGTGACCTAAGTATGGTGCCCAATCAACTGAGTGCAGTTTCATTGGTCGCCATTCTTTGACCACACACTCACCGCGATCTAATGCATCACGATATTCATTCACTAAACCTGTTGCGATATCTAATCCAAACACACCAATATCAGTTAAATAATCGGCATACAATTTACGTGGCGTAGGATGTTTTTTGATTTTTTGGTACATCAACGGCTGCGTAGCGTTGGGTTCATCAGCTTCGTTATGACCATGACGGCGATAACATACTAAATCAATCACCACATCACGTTTAAACTCATGACGATAATCAAACGCCAGTCGAGTAACAAAAGCAACCGCTTCAGGATCATCCGCATTTACGTGGAAAATAGGCGCCTGTACCATTTTAGCGATATCAGTACAGTATTCTGTTGAGCGAGTATCTTGAGGATTTGATGTCGTGAAACCCACTTGGTTATTGATAACAATACGTACTGTACCACCAACACTATAACCACGCGCTTGTGACATATTAAAGGTTTCAGCAACAACACCTTGACCCGCAATAGCTGAGTCACCATGAATGGTAATAGGTAATACTTTATCACCAGTATCATCACCTAAACGATCTTGACGAGCGCGTACTGAACCAACAACAACAGGGTTTACAATTTCAAGATGCGATGGGTTAAAAGCAAGCGCAAGATGCACATCACCACCAGGGGTTGCAAAATCGGCAGAGAAACCTTGATGATATTTCACATCACCCGTCCCCCAACTTTCACCATGCTTACCTGCAAACTCATCAAATAAATCTTGCGGCTTTTTACCTAATACGTTAACTAACATATTCAAGCGACCACGGTGAGCCATACCCACCACCACTTCACGAACACCTTGTGAACCCGCATGACGAATCAACTCTTTCATCATCGGGATCATGGCGTCGCCACCTTCTAACGAGAAACGCTTTGCACCAGGGAATTTTGCGCCTAAATAGCGCTCAAGACCTTCGGCTGCGGTTAACTCATCAAGAAAACACAATTGTTCATCGGTAGTAAAAGAACCTGTCCCCATCACCGATTCAAGTCGTTGTTGAATCCAACGTTTTTCTTCGGTGTCAGTAATATGCATATATTCAGCACCAATTGACCCACAATAGGTCTTTTTAAGGGCTGCATATATTTCACTGAGTTTCATGGTCTCTTGACCAACGGCAAACGAACCAACATTGAATGTTTCATTGAAATCATCGGCGGTTAGCGAGTGGAATTCAGGATCGAGATCAGCAACATGATCACGTTGCCATAACCCTAATGGATCAAGATTTGCGTTTTGGTGGCCTCTAAAACGGTAAGCATTGATTAACTGTAAAACTTTAACTTGTTTTGCATCAACGTCAGGATCATTAACAACAGCACTTAAGAAATGGTTTTCTTTTGCTAATCGTCGAAAATAATCACGAACACGAGAGTGAGGCTGCTCAATAACCATGTCATTAACAACAGGCAAATTAACAAACACCTCTTGCCATTGGGTATCAACTGATTCTGGATCGCTAAGATACAACTCGTAAAGATCTTCTATATAAGTTGCGTTGGCGCCAGCTAAATGTGAAGACTCAAGCCATGCCTTCATAACGCTATTCTGCATTATTTTCCCTTAACTACTGATTTATCGCCATAGGCATCGGTCTAATACCGAGCATTCCGGTTAGTGGTCAATATTTGCTTAATATTGAACCACTAACATATCGATATTTTTTAGACTGCTCGTTTAAGCAGCATTGATTTTATATGTCCAATCGCTTTGGTCGGATTTAGTCCCTTCGGACAAACATTTACACAGTTCATTATGCCATGACAACGAAAAACACTAAATGCATCGTCAAGTTCTGATAATCGTTGATCAGTCGCGGTATCACGACTATCAATTAACCATCGATAAGCTGCTAGTAACCCCGCTGGACCAATAAACTTATCTGGGTTCCACCAGAACGATGGACATGCGGTTGAACAACAAGCGCACATAATACATTCGTATAAGCCATCTAACTGCTCACGATCCTCTGGTGCTTGCAAATTTTCTCTTGCCGGCGGTAGAGTGGTATCATCAATTAGGAATGGTTTTACTTTTGCATAATTGCTGTAGAACTGTTCCATATCAATAATCAAATCACGTATCACAGGTAACCCTGGTAACGGACGAATGACAATCTCACTGGTATTGATTAACGCTGATAACGGTGTAATACATGCTAATCCATTTTTGCCGTTCATGTTAATGCCATCAGAGCCACACACTCCTTCACGGCAAGAACGACGAAAAGACAAGCTAGCATCTTGTTCTTTAAGTAAAATCAACGCATCTAATACCATCATATCTGAGCCGTCAGGTACATCAAGCAGATAATCTTGCATATACGGAACATCATCAGCATCTGGGTTGTAACGGTAAATTGAAAAATTCAGTTTCATCGAGGTGATCTCCCGTTAATAAACACGCGCTTTGGGCGGAAACGCTTCACGATGAATCGGCGCCATATTGACATCACGTTTCGTCATCGCTTCTGTTTCTGGATTATAAATAGAATGGCATAACCAATTTGCATCATCGCGATCAGGAAAATCAAATCGAGCATGAGCACCACGACTTTCAGTACGGTAATTAGCGGCAATGGCTGTTGCCATTGCGGTTTCCATGAGATTATCTAGCTCTAAACACTCAATACGCTGAGTATTAAACTCCGTTGAAGTGTCATCTAATCGTGCATGCTGTAGGCGCTCACGAATAGCTTTAAGCTCTTCCAAACCTGTCGCCATAGCCTCACCCTCTCTAAATACCGAGAAGTTATTTTGCATACACGCTTGCAGGTCTTTACGAATTTGAACAGGATCTTCGCCTTCTTGAGTATTATTCCAACGATTAAGGCGAGCAAGAGAGGCTTCAATATCAGCTTCTGTCGCAGGTTTAGCTTCGGCTTGAGCTAATAATGTATTACCTAGATGCAATCCAGTTGCGCGTCCAAACACGACTAAATCAAGTAATGAATTGCCACCTAAACGGTTAGCCCCATGCACGGATACTGATGCAATTTCACCACAGGCAAACAAACCTTGAATTTCTTCATCCGCCCCATTCGCATTTTGTTTCAATGCTTGACCAGAGACTTGTGTCGGTACGCCACCCATCATGTAATGGCAGGTTGGAATAACTGGAATCGGCTCTTTAACCGGATCAATATGGGCAAACGTGCGTGATAACTCACAAATACCCGGTAAACGCGATTCAAGTACGTCTTTACCTAAATGATCAAGTTTTAGCTTCAAGTGAGGACCCCACGGACCATCGCATCCGCGTCCTTCACGAATTTCAACCATCATCGAACGAGCCACAACATCACGACCAGCAAGATCTTTGGCATTTGGAGCATAACGTTCCATAAAGCGCTCGCCGTCTTTGTTAAGTAAATAGCCCCCTTCACCACGACAACCTTCAGTCACTAATACCCCAGCACCAGCAATACCGGTCGGATGGAATTGCCACATTTCCATATCTTGCATGGGTACACCTGCGCGTAACGCCATACCAACACCATCACCCGTATTAATGTGGGCATTAGTGGTTGATGCATAAATACGCCCCGCACCACCCGTTGCTAAAATCGTCGCTTTAGCTTTGAAATAACACACTTCACCAGTTTCCATACACAAAGCCGTGCAGCCAAGAATAACGCCATCTTCATTTTTAACTAAATCAAGTGCATACCACTCAGAAAAGATGGTCGTTTTATGCTTAATATTTTGCTGATAAAGCGTATGTAACAATGCATGACCTGTACGGTCTGCGGCCGCCGCTGTACGCGCCGCTTGCTCTCCACCAAATTCTTTTGACTGACCACCAAATGGACGCTGATAAATACTACCATCATCAAATCGAGAAAAAGGTAAGCCCATTTTTTCTAACTCAATAACTGACTTAGGTCCATTTTCACACATATATTCAATCGCATTCTGATCACCAATATAATCAGAACCTTTCACCGTATCATACATATGCCATTGCCAATTATCAGGATGAGAATTTCCTAAGGCAACCGTGATCCCTCCTTGTGCAGACACCGTATGAGAACGGGTTGGGAACACTTTTGATAACAAGGCACATTTTAAGCCTTGCTCTGATATTTGTAGTGCAGCACGCATTCCTGCACCACCAGCGCCGATAACTACGGCATCAAACTCACGAACAGCAATGCTCACTACACACCCCACACAATAAAGAAACCTGAAAATAGGTAAATAAATAGAATTGCGACAATAACGAACTGAAAACAAGCTCTTAATACTGCGGGTTTGATATAATCAGTCAGTACTTGCCATAAACCGATCCACGCATGAATTAAAATGGAGACCAAAGCTAACAGAGTAAAAACTTTAGTGGTCAGTTGCCCAAAAAATGCTTGCCACGAAACGAAGGTTATGTCGGGACCAAATGCAAAAAAACCGACTAAATAAAAGGTATACAACGTTAGAATAAGCGCCGTTGCACGAATTAAAATAAAATCATGTACCCCGTTACGCCCAACAGAAGAGACACTGGTTACCATACTAATACTCCTGCAAACACGGATAATATCGCTACAATAACAAAGCTCACTTTAGTACTAGCAAGCCCCATCTCCATGTCTTCAAAATACCCCAAATCCATCAGCAGATGGCGGATACCAAGAACGATATGGTAAAACAATGCCGTTAATATTCCCCATAATATAAATGTCACCAACCAACTATCAATAATATTGGCAGCGGTAGTAAATCCTTCGGGAGAAGACAATGACAAGTTTAAGAGCCATAATAAAATAGCGACAGCAACGAACATAATCACGCCCGATATTCGGTGCAGAATTGAAGCAATCGCCGTTAAAGGAAAGTGTATAGTTTGTAGGTTGAGATTGACTGGTCTAGACTTTTTTACTTTCACATTTTGCTCACTCAGCTTTATTAAAAGCATTTTATTTTTATTAAACTTTCTGATTGTTTCTATAGTGAGCTATCAAGAAACAGTTAAAAAATGCTACGTTACCATTAAAAGCAAAGTGTTGAGCAATATAATCGCTTTGTCTTTCAACCGCATTCCTTACGCAGTTTATTAACAACTTTTCATCTACATCACAACCAAAGATCAACGTAACTATACCTAGCGTAACATTCAAAAACAAACTCCGTTACAAGATATTACACACTAGGTTCACAAAAAAAACACAAACATAGAAAAGTTATTAACAAGCGCACATTGATGAATACAAAAATTGACAATTGCCTCACCGAGCGGTACAACAAATATACATCCGTTTCGGATTCAGGATTCTACAAATAACAAAGGAGATTGTTATGGCAGATAAGAAAGCTACTCTTCATATAGAAGGGAAAGCACCTATCGAACTGCCGATTATCGAGGGCTCAGAGGGCCAAGATGTAATCGATGTGCGAAAACTAGGCGCAAGCGGTTTTTTTACATTTGATCCGGGTTTTCTAGCGACAGCCTCATGTGAATCTCAAATCACGTATATTGATGGTGATAAAGGAATTCTGTTACACCGTGGCTTTCCTATCGATCAATTAGCGAATAATGCTGATTACTTAGAAGTTTGTTACGTTCTGCTTTATGGTGAAGTCCCTACACGTGCTGAATATGAACAATTCCGTACCACAGTTACACGACACACCATGGTTCATGAACAAATTGCAAGTTTCTTTCATGGTTTCCGCCGTGATGCCCACCCAATGGCAATTATGTGTGGTGTTGTCGGTGCATTATCAGCGTTCTACCATGATTCATTAGATATTAATAATGATCTTCACCGTGAAATAACAGCTTTTAGACTACTATCAAAAATGCCAACGCTGGCATCAATGTGTCATAAATACACCACAGGTCAGCCATTTATTTATCCGCGCAATGACCTTAATTATGCAGAAAATTTCCTGCATATGATGTTTGCTACTCCATGTGAAGAGTACGAAGTTAGCCCTGTTGTTTCACGGGCAATGGATAAAATTTTCACCCTCCATGCTGATCACGAACAAAATGCATCAACATCAACTGTCCGTTTAGCCGGTTCTTCGGGTGCGAATCCATTTGCTTGTATTGCCGCGGGTATTGCATCTCTTTGGGGTCCAGCCCACGGTGGCGCTAATGAAGCTTGTCTAAAAATGCTTGAAGAGATTGGTAGCGTAGAAAATATTCCAGAGTTTATTGAGCGCGCCAAAGATAAAGACGATCCATTCCGTTTAATGGGCTTTGGACATCGGGTATATAAAAACTATGACCCACGTGCAACAGTCATGCGTGAAGCCTGTCATGAAGTACTTGAAGAATTGAAGATTGACGATCCACTACTCGATGTAGCAATGGAGCTTGAGCGCATAGCATTGTCAGATGAATACTTTATCAGTAAGAAGCTATATCCGAATGTTGATTTCTATTCAGGTATTATTCTCAAAGCGATTGGTATTCCAGTATCAATGTTTACCGTTATTTTTGCAATATCACGTGTGATCGGCTGGATTGCGCATTGGAATGAAATGCACAGTGATCCGACGAATCGTATTGGTCGTCCACGTCAACTTTATACGGGTTATTCACAACGAGAGTTTAAACCACTCCATGAACGTGAATAATTGAAATTCGAGTAAAATAAAAAGGTTGAGACTAAAGCTCAACCTTTTTTATGATAAGCAATTACACAGATTTGAGGACAGACTCTAATCGAGAAGGCTTGCTATACCGGATTATCAATATCAATAAATTCAACCGCAATACCATGTTGTTGTGCTAACCACTCACCCAATGCTTTAACACCATAACGTTCTGTCGCATGATGCCCTGCCGCAAAGTAATGAATACCTAATTCACGCGCAATATGCGTTGTTCGTTCAGACACTTCGCCAGAAATAAACGCATCACAACCTTGTTGAACAGCAAGTTCAATATAGTCTTGACCGCCGCCAGTACACCAACCGACTTTTTTAATCAATGCTGGTGCATTATCACCAATATGTAGTGGTTCACGTTGCAGTGCCATTGCAATACGCGCTGCAAACTCTTCCCCTGTTAATGGCGTATCAAGTTCACCATAAATAGCAATTGAACGAGGGTTATTAATTTCTAATCCACCATCAATATCTAACCCGAGACGCTGCGCTAATTGAACGTTATTACCCACCTGCTGATGTACATCGAGGGGCAGATGATAGGCGTACAGATTAATTCCATTTTCAATCAATGCCTTAATACGACGATACTTCATACCTCGAATTTCAGCTGCCTCTCCTTTCCAGAAGAAACCATGATGAACTAAAATAGCATCGGCATGTTCAGCAATGGCACGATCAATCAACGCCTGACAAGCAGTAACACCTGTGATGACCTTAGTGACTTCAGTCTTACCTTCTACTTGTAATCCATTAGGACAATAATCTTTCATCAATTGTGGTGATAAAAAATCATTTAACAAAGCTTCTAATTTAAGATTATTCATTGCCCAACCTTTTTTAATAACGTTATGCTATTGACTCTACAACATCTTATTCAAAAAATATCAGCCTTTAGTGACAATCTCAATCAACAACATCAATCACTCACAATGCTTATCTTATTATAAATACAAAAAAAGCCGCCGTTGGCAGCTTTTTTAACAACAAATTGTCATACTAAATAGATCAACTAACGACGTGAAGTACCATGTTCAAGTCGTGACAACCATAATGGTTTCGTGCTCGTCTGTGACCAGCAGCGGTACATATAACTGGTAAACCGTGTACGTTTATTAATAGGAATAAAAAGCAGTACCGGGAAACAGACGAACCCTAATAAAATCGTATAAATACGACGAGAGATAATATTCGTCATTGAAAACTGGGTATACATTACTAGCTCCTGATCTTATAAACCTATTGGTACTTTAATCCAATAAATGAAAGAATACTACAGAAATTAGGTTAATAATTAGCCACCAACAACAAAGAAAACGTTTATCTTAGGAAATGTGTCAATATGTTACAGAATCACGATTTTTATCATCAAACAACGGCTGACTTTTATATGTTATTGACGATGCCTAATCTTGTGACCGCATGTGATTACGCGATGAGTAACCAATGGCTACACCAGTTTTCAAAAAATGCTATTATTCCAACCAATGTTAGCTACCATGGCAACACCCGTTTGGGGTTCTATTATCAATGGTTATGGCAACAATTAATCATTCATCATCCCGATTACAGCCTAATTGGCGAAGAAATTC
>NZ_CAMRAN010000022.1 GCF_947039875.1 uncultured Photobacterium sp. | reverse complement strand
TAATTCGTAACGTGGTCTATCAATTGGTGGCTGAGTGTATTGAAATGCGCTTAAAACCCGTTGAAGAAGAAAAACGACGTCGTTTTAAAGCGGTGCATATGGCTGATGAAACCTATGGTTTGTTCTTTGAACGCCGTGGTGTTTCTGTACAGCGATTGGAAAATTCAGTCGATTTTTATAGCTGTATTTCATCGAATAAAGTCAGTGATATTCCTAAAGTGGTGATGGGTAAAACCGATGAGCCGCATCCACCGGAAATTGTTGATGCTTATGCCAGTGAAGGGTTGATTCAGTTCTTTTTTGAAGATTGTGAGCAAGGTTTTAATATCTACATTTTAGATGAAACCAATCAAATGGAAGTGTATCGCCAATGCAATGGCAATAAAGATGAGATGGTGCATGGTGTAAACCGTTTTTATACCTCATCGCAAGATCGTTTTAGTTATAGTGCTAATTTTATTAACTTTAATTTACCTCAGTTTTACGATATCGCACATAACGACAAAGGTGAGCTACAAGTATTGCCGTTTAAGAGTGGCCAAGTGTCTCGCCGTCAGGATAATACTGAATCGACAAATAATGGCATTAGCTTTAATTAATCTTATTGTTTGTACTGTATCGAAAAAAAAGCCTTCATTATTGAAGGCTTTTTTTATGGCTGTAATGCAACAAAAGCATATTACCAAGTGACAGTCTCACCTGCATGTAAGCTGCATTCTTGTTTTAATAGCGCAAATAATTCGGTATTGCTACGAGTACAACGCCATTCATTACCGGTGTATTTAAAGTGGTAACCACCTGATTTTGAAGCTAACCATAGTTCGTGTAATGGTTCTTGGCGGTTAATCACAATTTGACTACGGTTGGCAAATTCAAGTGTAAGCACGTTGCCAGTGGTTTCTGGTTCAATATCAACACCGGATTCATCGATGCCTTCTTCGATCTGCATTAGAGCGAGATCGGCCAGTTGGTGGAATTCAGTATCATTCATCCTATTGCGTCCTATTGCTTTTCTTGTTCTTGGTGCGATTATAGAGGTCATTGGACGGATAATCACTGGCTTTGAATTATGCATAAAGGTTTATTAGCAATTTTGGTCTTAGGATCGTTAATTTTAGCTGGCTGTGGCCAAAGTGGCCCACTTTACATGCCAAAAGACGCACCACAACAACATCAGCCACAATAATAAGTTAGCTGCGATGGTGATTGCGTCGCAGTTTAATCGTCAACCAGACAGGGAAGGACAACATTGGATTATTTTAATTACCAGTCAGATGGGCAATTATGGGCGGAAGACGTCGCATTGGCCAAGTTAGCAACACAATATGGCACTCCGCTGTATGTGTACTCACGAGCAACGTTAGAACGCCATTGGCATGCCTTTGATCAAGCGGTTGCGACCCATCCACATTTGATTTGTTATGCGGTAAAAGCAAACTCTAACCTTGGGGTATTAAATGTCCTTGCACAGTTAGGTTCTGGGTTTGATATCGTGTCTTTGGGTGAGTTAGAACGTGTTTTAGCAGCGGGCGGCGATCCGGCTAAAGTGGTTTTTTCTGGCGTGGGTAAAACAGCGCAAGAAATGCAACGTGCACTTGAGCTGGGAATTAAATGTTTTAATGTTGAATCTGAGCCTGAATTAGATAGGTTAAACTATGTGGCGGGTCAATTAGGGAAAATTGCCCCGATCTCATTACGCATTAACCCAGATGTTGATGCTAATACTCATCCTTATATTTCAACGGGTTTGCGCGATAATAAATTTGGTATTGCGCGTGAACGTGCACTGGACGTTTACCAATTAGCGCACCAATTACCGTATCTTAATGTGGTCGGTATGGATTGCCATATAGGCTCTCAGTTGACGGAAGTGAAACCTTTTATTGATGCAACTGAACGGTTGTTAGCATTAGTTGATGAGTTAAAATTGGCTGGAATTGAGATTAAACATTTGGATCTCGGTGGTGGCTTAGGGGTGACATATAACGATGAACAACCCCCATTACCCGCAGAGTATGCGACCGCATTGTTATCTCGTTTGGCGGCTTATCCTGAACTTGAATTAATTTTTGAGCCAGGGCGAGCGATTGCTGCGAATGCGGGTGTATTGCTGACCAAAGTGGAATTTTTAAAGCATACTGAATATAAAAACTTTGCCATTGTTGATGCGGCGATGAATGATTTAATTCGGCCGACATTATATTCCGCTTGGCAAGATATTGTGCCAGTGATCCCACGTCAGGGTGAGCGTCAGTGTTATGATTTAGTGGGGCCTATTTGTGAAACCGGTGATTTTATTGGTAAAGATCGTCATTTATGCTTAGCGCCAAATGACTTACTTGCGGTAAGGTCTGCGGGTGCTTATGGTTTCGTGATGGCATCTAATTATAATTCTCGCCCTCGTGTTGCTGAAGTGATGGTTGATGGTGAGCAAGTACATTTAGTGCGTGCTCGTGAAACGTTAGACCAACTTTGGCAGCATGAATATCTCGTTGAATGATTGTCGTCGCAACTGATGCTTAATAATTAAGGAACATCATGCAGATTAACTTCTCCAAAATGCATGGGCTCGGCAATGACTTTGTTGTTGTAGATTGTGTAACACAAAATGTATTTTTTTCACCGGATGCGATTCGCCGTTTAGCGGATCGTCATCGTGGGATCGGTTTTGACCAATTATTGGTGGTTGAACCGCCTTATGATCCTGAAACGGACTTTCATTACCGTATTTTTAATGCTGATGGTAGTGAAGTCGAACAATGTGGCAATGGCGCCCGTTGTTTTGCTCGCTTTGTTTCAATGAAAGGTTTAACCAACAAATACCATATTTCCGTGAGTACTAAAGCAGGAAAAATGATATTGAAGTTGGAAAGTGACGGCCAAGTTACGGTTAACATGGGCGCCCCTAATTTTGAACCCGCTAAAATTCCGATGCGAGCGAAACAGGCAGAAAAAACCTATTTATTGCGTGTTGGTGAACAAACGTTATTTTGTGGTGCTGTCAGCATGGGTAACCCACACTGTGTCACGATTGTCGATAGTGTGGCGACAGCTGCGGTTGAAAAGCTGGGGCCATTACTGGAATCTCATGAACGTTTCCCTGAGCGAGTGAACGCAGGTTTCATGGAAGTGATTGATCGCGGCACCGTGAAATTACGTGTTTATGAACGTGGTGCGGGTGAAACTCAGGCTTGTGGCAGTGGTGCTTGTGCCGCTGTTGCTGTTGGTCGTAGCCAAGGTTTACTCGATGAAAATGTTAAAGTCTGCTTACCGGGTGGTGATTTATATATTCGCTGGGCAGGTGAAGGCAAACCGTTATTTATGACCGGTCCCGTTGCCCATGTGTTTGATGGCCAATTTATTCAATAATGATCTTTAACGAGGGTCATTGTTATCAATGACACTCATGATCGAGGTTTATGTGAATACGCTTCCCCCAAGTTTTGAACAACCTCTGGCTCGTTTTTATGAATATTTGCGTAGTGAACGTGAACTGAGTTTGCACACGCAACAGAACTATAAACGTCAATTAACTTGTATTGCAGAACAATTGCTAGAGCTAGGGGTTGAAAACTGGCAGCAAGTTGATGCGGGCTGGGTGCGCCAAATAGCCAGTAAAGGTATGCGTAGTGGTCTTAAAGCCAGTAGTTTAGCAATGCGGTTGTCAGCTTTACGCAGTTTTTTTGATTATATGGTGCATCAGCAACTATTGCCGGCCAACCCAGCTAAAGGCGTGGCTGCACCACGCAAAGCACGTCCGTTACCCAAAAACCTTGATGTTGATGAAATGAATCAATTACTTGAGGTTAAGGATGACGATCCATTAGCGATTCGTGATCGCGCGATGATGGAATTAATGTATGGTGCCGGATTACGTTTATCGGAATTGGTTAATTTGAATGTCCGTGATATTAGCTTAACTAAAGGTGATTTGCGGGTTATTGGTAAAGGCGATAAAGAACGGGTTGTGCCTTTTTCAGGTTTGGCGCGTGAGTGGGTAGCGAATTGGCTCAAGTTGCGTGACAATATTGCCCACGCTGATGAAACAGGGTTATTTGTGTCTAAACTCGGCCATCGCATTTCAAACCGTAATGTACAAAAAAGAATGGCAGAATGGGGCCAGAAACAGGCCGTATCCAGTCATATTAATCCGCATAAATTACGGCATAGTTTTGCAACCCACATGTTGGAATCTAGTGGTGATTTACGTGCTGTACAAGAGTTATTGGGTCATGCAAACTTGACCACCACTCAAATTTATACCCATCTTGATTTTCAGCATTTAGCCAAAGTCTATGATGCTGCTCACCCACGCGCGAAACGCCGTTAGTGTTTTATCGCGTGTTCACTCTCAGGAACTCCCATGCAGTTTTATCGTCAGTTAGGCCAGATTAACGCCCTTACTTTTGATCTTGATGACACCTTGTATGATAACCATCCGGTGATCGTGCGTGCAGAACAAGCGATGTTTGATTGGTTAGCACAGCTATTACCCGCGTCAATGGTGATCAGCCGTGATGATTGGCAACGCTTAAAACAACAACTTGCTGCGGTTGATTCTAGTTTGAGTCATGATGTCAGTGCGTGGCGTTATGAAGCGTTAAAAATTAACTTTATGCAGTTGGGATGGCGGCTTAAAGATGCTGAATTAGCGGCCCGCCAAGGGTTAGATTTGGTGCTAGTTGAGCGCAACAAAGTTGATGTTCCCGCTGAAACTCACCGTGTGTTGGCATTGTTGAGTGCTAAAGTTCCGTTGGTCGGGATCACTAATGGTAATGTCGATCCGCAACAGATTGGTTTGGCCGATTATTTTAGTGCTATTTACCAAGCAGGACGCGATGGGTTAGCTAAGCCGAAAGCTGATTTATTTACCTGTGCGATTAATCATTTAAATATTCCGGCTGAGCAAATTTTGCATGTTGGTGATCATTTACATACAGATGTTTTTGGTGCCAAACAACAGGGTTTACAAGCTTGTTGGTATAACGACCAGTCGCGAGTATTAACGTCGACCCCGAGTAATTGTTTACCTGATATTGAAATTAGTGCGCTTGCTGAATTATTACCATTAGTCGGCTTAACGACAGAGTAAATGTCCACGATTTAGCACCCAGTGCGATTAGCCTTGTTGGGTGCTTAGCCGTTTACGGTATGATATTGCTATTTCGATAATGCTGGCTTATCCAGTGATCGACTGAGAGTTTACCTGCGCCCCAGAATATAGTAACTAATAACATCATTCCCCATAATTGGTGATCATAAAACCCTTGCGGCCATAAAGCGGGGTATGACACTACCGCAATAATATTAAAGCCAAATAATAGTATGGCCATCGGCCGTGCGAATAGTCCAAGCACTAAAAAAATCGGCACTATTAATTCAATCGTTGTTCCACTATAGGCCGCCCATTGCCAAGGTAAGACAGGCACCTGATATTCGTATTCAAATAAATACAGAGTGCTATCCCAACTACCATATTTGATCAGTCCTGATTTAAAGAACGCAATGGCAACCCAAACGCGACTAAAAAGTAACAGTAATGGTTGCAGCGGTTGTACGAGTTGTTGAAAAAAAGTGTCGATGGTACGAATAAAATTAATCATCACTATTAACCTTACGAATATCGTCAATTAAGTGGTGGTGTAATAACTGTGGCAGTAGATCTAATTGCGTTGTTGTTAACGCAGCAATTGGACGTTGCTGCTGACAATCAGTGACTAAAGTGACTAATTCTGGCGTGACATGCTGCTGCCAAATTTGCCATTGGTAATGTTGTATCAGGGCGGTTTGCGGCTGATTAATATCCAGCGTTGCTAATAATTGGTGTTGATCTGAATGCGGATGGTTAACGATTTCCCACAGTGACACCACCGCATATTGGCTGCTAAAGGTGTCGGTTGAGGTTGGAATATGAAAATAATATTGCTGTGAAGTAATAGAATTGGCTTGATGTTCAAGTTGACGTAATTTTTGCAGTGGTAAGTTGCCAGCGTGGCAAGCTAAACGGCTGACACAATCGCGTTGCCATTCTAGCCGTGCGAGATCAACTAAATAAGGCAGAGTGGAAACCAATGTTGGTTGAGCGGCGATAGTATCGCTAAAGTGAGCACCATAAATAGTGACATCCCCTTGTGATAACGGATGATTAAGTATGTGCTGTCGCGCGAGGTGGTTGAAACAATCATCACCAACCATGGCGCTAACGGTAGCATAGACAGCTGCCAGAACATCGGTTAAGCCAATAATAAAATTATTACAGTACAGTTGTAGTCGTTGCTCTGCACTGAAATGGTCATTGACGATAGTGGTGGTTAAATCATGCGGTTGATAATGCAATGCCGCCGCAAACTGATGTTGTAATTGCTGCAAATTAGGCGTGGTTGCAGATGATGGCATTGGCTAACTCCTTATCGATAATGGCTTGAGCCTTATCGGCTTCAGCCAATAATATTGCCAAGGGTGGAATATCTGCATCCCATTCAATTAATGTTGGCGTCTCACTACCATGACAGTGAACCCACTGTTGATATAAGAGCCACACTTCATCACTGACGGGTTGGCTATGCGTATCAATCCAGATTTCACCTTGAGGCAGTTGTTTACGAATAAAGCCCGCAAGATGTACCTCTTGCACTACTGCAGGATTAATAGCCGCTAAATAAGTTTGGCAATCAAAACCATGGTTAAAACTGCTGACATAAATATTGTTTAAATCTAATAACAACCCACAGTCTGTTCGTTGTTGCACGGCCATTAAAAATTCCCACTCCGGAATGGTTGAGTGTTGAAACTGTAAATAGCTTGATGGGTTTTCAATTAACATTGGCCGTTGAAGTACATCTTGAACTTGAATCACTTTATCGCAAAAATTATTGAGGGCTTCTTCGGTATAAGGTAATGGTAAGAGATCATTAAAATAGTGACCATCAACTGAACTCCAACTGAGATGATCTGAAATTAAGAACGGCTCTGTTTCAGTAACTAATTGTTTGAGTTGTTGTAAATGCTGAACATTAAGTGGATCGGCGGATCCTAATGACAGCCCAATACCATGACAGCTAATCGGATAATGAGGCTGTAATTGGCGTAGTTGTTGGCGTGCTAATGAA
The DNA here is from genome assembly GCF_947039875.1 of uncultured Photobacterium sp. Classification (GTDB taxonomy): domain Bacteria; phylum Pseudomonadota; class Gammaproteobacteria; order Enterobacterales; family Vibrionaceae; genus Photobacterium. Next base: position 58,327 of record NZ_CAMRAN010000022.1, on the reverse strand, counting down.
TGGGGGTTGAAATAGTTTTCACTGTGGATTTCCAGCCAGCCCAGTTGTGGCCGTTGAGTGATCATTTCAATAATATGAGGTGAGCGTAAGCCCACCCCAATTGATTGCTGGGATGAAAAGTCCACCAAGTTATGCTTCCTCAGTTGATCCGCCATGGAGGCGATCACATAACCCTTTTGGAACGACCACAAACGCATCTTTCTGAGCATCTTCTTTAGCCGAGCCTGCGCAAGAGCTGGTTTTAGTAGCGCAGTCATTTTTACCCGCTTTACTGACGCCATAACATTTTTCTTTAGCCATTTTTTTGCCCATTTCGTCAGCGACGGCGGTTGTTGAAGCTAATGTTCCTGCTAACGCAATTAATCCAGTCATTGCTGATGCTAAGGCTATATTGGTCTTTTTCATGATAGTTCCTTGATTATGATTGAGTGTTGGTTTGCTACGCGTTGGTATTTTTTTAATGGCGTTAATGCGCCTTCAGAATAATAGACAGGGTAACCACCATATTTATTACACTGGAATGTTAATTATTTTAGTGTTGATGTTGTTTTTGTGTTTCTGGTTTTTGCGAAAATCGATACAAAGATATCGAAGCAATCTTTATCGGGGCTGGTATAATCGTCACCATTGTATAAATAACCAGTAGATAGCGATGGACGTTTCACTTCTATTAGATGGCCTCAATGACAAACAACGCGAGGCGGTGGCTGCGCCGTTGGGTAATCACCTAGTATTGGCGGGAGCAGGTAGCGGTAAAACCCGTGTGCTAGTGCATCGCATTGCTTGGTTGTTGGCGGTTGAACAAGCATCACCGTACTCGATTATGTCGGTTACGTTTACCAATAAAGCGGCCGCAGAAATGCGGGGTCGAATTAATGAATTAATGCACGGCTCAAGTGCAGGTATGTGGAATGGCACCTTCCATGGTTTATGTCATCGCATGTTACGCGCCCACTATTTGGATGCGCGCCTACCTGAAGATTTTAATATTCTTGATTCTGATGATCAGATGCGGTTATTACGCCGCTTGATTAAAGCGCAGAATTTAGATGAAAAGCATTGGCCTGCCCGTCAAGGTGCGTGGTATATCAACAGCAAGAAAGATGAAGGCTTACGCCCGCAGCACGTTGAAACCTATAATGATCCGGTTGAGCAAACGTGGTTACGTATCTATACCGCTTACCAAGAAGCCTGTGATCGTGCGGGGATGGTTGATTTTGCCGAGTTATTACTGCGCTCGTTTGAGTTATTACGCGATAACAAACATATTCGAGAGCATTACCAAGCACGCTTTAAACATATTTTGGTGGATGAGTTTCAAGACACCAACAATATTCAATTTGCATGGCTACGGTTAATGGCGGGTCCTGATTGTCATGTGATGATCGTCGGTGATGATGACCAATCTATTTATGGGTGGCGTGGCGCACAAGTTGAAAATATTCAGCGTTTTTTAAATGATTTTAATAACGCATCCTCGATATTTTTAGAACAGAACTACCGCTCGACTGCCAATATTCTTAATGCTGCCAATGAATTAATTGCCAATAATACTGCTCGTATGGGTAAGAATTTATGGACTGAAGATGGCGATGGCGAGCCAATTTCTTTGTATTCTGCTTTTAATGAACTCGATGAAGCCCGCTTTGCTGTGGGTAAAATTAAAGAGTGGCGTGAACAAGGGGGAAGCCTCAGTGATACCGCCTTCTTATACCGCAGTAATGCGCAATCGCGAGTATTAGAAGAAGCCTTAATTCAAGCGGGCATGCCATATCGTATTTATGGCGGCATGCGTTTCTTTGAGCGCCAAGAAATTAAAGATGCACTGTCTTATTTGCGTTTGATCAGCAACCGTAACGACGATGCTTCGTTTGAGCGGGTAGTTAATACACCGACGCGTGGTTTGGGTGATCGCACTTTAGAGACGATTCGTTTAGCAGCACGTGATCGCGGTTTAACCATGTGGCAATCAAGTCTAGCGCTATTAGATGAAAAAGTGCTAGCGGGACGCGCGGCAAATGCATTACAGCGTTTTATCGAATTAATTAATGCCTTAGAAGACGATACCGCTGAATTGCCAATGTACCAACAGACGGATGATGTCATTCGTCACTCTGGTTTGCGGGCAATGTATGAGCAAGAAAAAGGCGAAAAAGCGCAAGCACGAATTGAGAACTTAGAAGAATTAGTCACTGCAACCCGTCAGTTTGAAATTCCAGAAGAAGCCGCTGAAATGAGTCCATTATCTGCTTTCTTAGCCCATGCGGCTTTAGAAGCGGGTGACGGTCAAGCGGATGCCTTTGAAGATGCGGTGCAATTGATGACCATGCACAGTGCTAAAGGTCTAGAATTTCCGATTGTCTTTATGGTGGGGGTTGAAGAAGGGATGTTCCCAAGCTCACGTACCATTGAAGAAGCGGATCGGTTAGAAGAAGAACGTCGCTTGTGTTATGTCGGCATGACACGAGCAATGAAGAAACTGTATATCATTTATGCTGAAATGCGCCGCTTATATGGTAAAGATAATTTCCATAAACCGTCGCGTTTTATTCGTGAAATTCCTGAGCAATATGTTGAGGAAGTACGAATGAAGGCGCAGGTATCACGTCCGGTGAGCAGTGGCCGTTTTAGCCAAACTCAAGTGAATAATAATTTCAATGAGACCGGTTTTAGTTTAGGGCAGCGGGTGCAGCATGCTAAATTTGGTGAAGGCACAATCATTAACTTTGAAGGTAGTGGCGCCCAAAGTCGAGTGCAAGTCGCCTTTAATGGTGAAGGGATTAAGTGGCTAGTGACCCAATACGCGAAGTTAACCGCCCTATAATATCTTTAGAATAAATAAGCCCGCCAGTGATGACCTATATGGTTAATCATTGGTGGGCTTTTTTTATGTGTTGAGGTTGCTATTGAGCGATAACCTTACCTTCGCGACGCGGATCAGCGGCACCAATTAACTGTTTTGGCGCAATACTGATCGCTTGAATACCCGAGTTAAGATCTTTGACTGCGGTTTTATAACCTAATTGTTCAAACTTAGGCGCCCATGCTGCGGCTGAGGTATTTTGCTCAAGCTCAAAGGGACCAAAGCGATTATTGATATTTGGTAAGTTAATCGCTTGCTGTAAATCCATTCCCCAATCAATGTAAGCTACCAAGGTTTTAGCAATATAACCAATAATTTGACTGCCGCCAGGTGAGCCAATGGCTAACACCGGTTGATTATTATGCATCACAATTGTCGGTGCCATTGACGAGCGTGGTCTTTTGCCCGGTTCAATTCGATTTGCTATCGGTTGGCCATCAATGTGGCTGCGAAATGAAAAGTCGGTTAATTCATTATTGAGTAAGAAGCCACCGACCATTAACCGTGAACCAAAACTGTTTTCAATGGTTGAGGTCATAGAGACCACATTTCCTTGGCGATCTACAATCGCAAAATGGGTGGTTGACGGTAATTCAATGGCTTCATCGGTCGTTTGAAGGTTGGCATGATCCCATGGTGGTGATCCTGCATCGACGGTGGTTAATTTTTTATTAGTGGCTAACAATTGTGCCCGCTGATGAATGTAAGCCGCATCAAGTAAGCCTTTGGTTGGCATCGGTACATAATCACTGTCGGCCATATAACGGCCGCGATCAGCAAACGCTAATCGAGATGCATCACCAATTAAGCGCCAACTATTAATATCCTTAGCGCCCATTTTAGCTAATGGGTAATGATTGAGCATCGCCATTATTTGGCCAAGCGTTAATGCGCCAGAACTGGGTGGTCCCATACCACAAATTTGATATTGGTGATAAGGCGCGCAGATTGGTGCCCGTTGTTTAACCTTATAACTGGCTAAATCAATGCTACTGAGGACACCGGGATTACCAACGGAATTTTGGACGGTATTAACAATTTCGCGTGCAATGTCGCCTTGATAAAATGCTTTTGGGCCATAATCAGCAATTTTACGCAGGGTATCGGCATAAGGTTGATTAATTAATTTTTGGCCCGCTTGAATCGGTTGACCTTGGGGATCAAAAAAATAATTTTTAGTGACAGGCCAGCGTTGCAAGTGTGTGGCATCTTTCGCGACTAATGCAGCTAAACGAGGGCTAACAATAAAGCCATTTTTAGCCAGTTTGATGGCCGGTTGAAACAGTTGTTTCCACTTTAATTTTCCGTATTGGTGATGACTATTCCACAATAATTTTATCGTACCAGGTGTACCGACAGATCGGCCCCCGACAACCGCGTCATAAAATGCTAAGGGCTGCCCATTTTTGTCCTGAAATAAGCGTGGCGTGACCGCAAACGGTGCGGTTTCACGACCATCAAAGGTCGTCATTTGGTGGTTGTCGTTATCCCAATACACTAAAAAACCACCGCCACCAATACCGGATGATTGTGGTTCAACCAAGCCTAAAACTAATTGGGTGGCAACCATCGCATCAATGGCATTCCCTCCTCGACGCAACATTGCCGCTCCAGCTTCACTGGCATAGTGATTCGCACTAGCAATCATCCATTGTTTACCTTGGACTAATTGTGATGGCTGTTGAGCGACGCTGGTTTCAGGAATGATGTTATCACTCAGCTGTTGCGCAGAAACGGTAAAGATCGGAACTGCGCAACTGCACATGGTGGCAAAACGTAATAGTGTTGACGTGATTTTGAGCATAACAGATCCTTGTAATCAGCAACGCAAAAGAGGGGGGACGCTATGTAGTCTTTTAATGTGATTAATGATGGCAGAAAAACCCCCGTATATCTCATTATTTTTAAAAATTATTAGTGATATTTTAATTAAAGATGTCGGTTTTAATGAATTACAGCCGTTGTTATGACTGTAACTAAATAAATACCCAAGATAACTTAAGTAATAAACCGTTAAATGTTGAGGTTAATGTAACCGTTGTTGAATAACTGACCGATGACAAATAAGTAAATGAGTAAATAGTGATGGTTTTATTTTCTTATTAATTATCTAGTTAATTAATATATTGATAGCGGTAGTCGAAAAAGTAGAACAAGAGAATACGCTAAAATGGATAAAATTAGCAGCAACTAAGGATTGAGGCCGAAAAGGGTATTGATAACGGTTAGTGTGCTGCTGTTTTCGGTGTGGTTATATAGTTGGGCTCTCGCTGAATATGTGTTTTTAGTATGAGAGTGTGATCAGCAAAGCGAGGGGCTAACTCGCATCTACTACTCATTTAGGTATAGAATGGCAGCCCTGTTTAGCGAAGAGTCTTACTATGTCTGTTGTTGTTCCTTTGCCCGTGACGCCATCATTATTATCTAGCCAAGAAATTTTGCAGGATGTGTTTGGCTATCAAGAATTTAGGCAAGGCCAACAAGCAGTGATTGAAGCGATCACTGCGGGTAATGACTGTTTGGTGATTATGCCCACTGGTGGCGGTAAATCTCTGTGCTATCAAATTCCGGCGTTAATGCTGTCGGGATTAACCTTGGTGATCTCACCGCTAATTTCGTTAATGAAAGATCAAGTCGACCAATTGAATGCCAATGGTGTCAGTGCTGGCTGTATTCACTCAGCAATGTCGCGTGAAGAGATTCAAGCGACGTTTGATGCGATGCAAAATGGCGAGTTGCAATTAGTTTATGCTTCACCTGAACGGGTGTTAATGCGGGATTTTATTGAACGGTTGCAGCAACTGGATTTAACGATGGTGGCAGTGGATGAGGCCCACTGTGTTTCTCAATGGGGACATGATTTTCGACCAGAATATGCAGCATTAGGGCTATTAAAACAGCAATTTTCACCGTTGCCCGTGATGGCGTTAACGGCGACGGCTGATGACGCAACACGACAAGACATTATTAGTCGCTTGGGGTTAACCGATCCTCATTGTTATTTAGGCAGTTTTGATCGACCTAATATTCGCTATACCCTCTGGGAAAAACATAAACCGTTAACGCAATTAAGCCGCTATTTGGCGACGGTGCGCGGTCAGTGCGGGATTATTTATTGTAATAGCCGCAAGAAAGTGGAACAGATTAGCGAAAAATTGTGTGAAAGTGGCATTCGTGCCGCGGCGTATCATGCTGGCATGGAGTATCAACAACGCAGCGCTGTTCAAGAGGCTTTTCAGCGAGATGATATTCACGTGGTTGTGGCGACGGTCGCATTTGGGATGGGAATTAATAAACCCAATGTGCGGTTTGTGGTCCATTTTGATATTCCGCGCAACATTGAATCGTATTATCAAGAAACAGGACGAGCAGGGCGCGATGGTTTACCTGCTGAAGCGCTGCTGCTTTATGATCCAGCCGATTTAGCGTGGTTACGCCGTTGTGTTGATGAAAAACCTCATGATGCACAGCGTGAGGTGGAATTACATAAATTACATGCGATGGGAGCTTTTGCTCAAGCGCAAAGTTGTCGTCGCCAAGTGTTATTACATTATTTTGGTGAAGATCAACGTCAGCCTTGTGGGAACTGCGATGTGTGCCTTGATCCCCCGCAACAATTTGATGCCGTTGAAGCCGCTCAAAAAGCCTTATCCTGTGTATACCGTGTGAATCAGAATTTTGGTATTACCTATGTTATTGATGTTTTACGAGGTATGCAAAATCAACGTATTCGTGAATATGGCCATGATAAATTAACCACTTATGGTATTGGACGTGACTATAGCCATGAATATTGGGTGAGTATTTTACGCCAATTAATTCATCGCGGGTTTTTAACTCAAAATATTAGCCGCAATTCGGTGTTACAACTCACCGAGCAAGCGCGACCATTATTACGTGCTGAAATGGCGTTATCATTGGCGGTGCCACGGCTTGATACTGCGGTTCGTAGCAGTAAAGTAGATCGAATGGCCAATCGTCAGTATGACAAAAAATTATTTGCCAAGTTACGTAAGTTACGCAAAGCCATTGCTGATGAGGAAGATATTCCACCTTATGTGGTCTTTAATGATGCCAGTTTAATGGAAATGGCAGAACGATTACCCAGTTCAAAAGGTGAATTTTTAGCTATTAATGGGGTTGGCCAGCGTAAGTTAGAAAAATTTGGCATCGTATTTTTACAATTGATTGGTGATCATTTAATGGCGGTCGATGAACATAACTAATGGAAGCTAATAATGGATTATGATTTTAGTCAAACGGAAATAAATATTGAGCAAGGCACGTTAGCGATAACGCTTCCTTTGTTTGAGTTTGATAATTTTCCAGCGGTCGCTAAGGTATTGTTGCAGCGCCTAGATGCAATATTAATAGAGCAAGAGCCAAGTGCCGACCTTCAACAATGGCTAATTGATGTTGAAGGCTGCCAGTTATTACTTAAAGCTGAATATTACAGTGCATCGATGTGGTTGGAGTTACTGACCTTAAATGACATTGAGCATTTAATTTTTATTCAACAGTTATTGTCTCACTACTAGGCAAATAAATGCTGTGCTGTATAATCGCCGCCCTGGTGTTGCTAGTGGTTACCACTGGCAATGAAAATGTTTGGGTTCCCTCCCCCCAATGACAAAAAGGTCTTCCATGACTGCTTTATCCAAATCCAACGCAATAACATCTAATGTAACAACAACTGTTTTTTCTGCAGCTCAACAGCACAAGGCATTATCATATTTGGTTGCGTTTCATTTGTTAGTGATCGCCTCCAGTAATTATTTAGTCCAATTACCGTTTACTATTTTTGGTTATCACACCACTTGGGGTGCGTTTACCTTTCCGTTTATTTTTCTCGCGACTGACCTGACGGTACGCATTTTTGGTGCTGGTATGGCACGAAAAATTATTTGGCGGGTAATGGCGCCAGCACTAATTGTGTCGTATGTGTTATCTGTGCTTTTTTTTCAAGGCCAATATCAAGGCTTTGCTCATTTGGCCGAATTCAATCTTTTTGTTGCCCGTATTGCGATCGCGAGTTTTATGGCGTACCTATTAGGGCAAATATTGGATGTGTCGGTGTTTAATCGCCTGCGCCAAATGAAACAATGGTGGATCGCACCGACAGCGTCGACCATTATAGGTAATGCGCTTGATACACTCGCTTTTTTCAGTATTGCGTTTTATCACAGCCCAGATGCATTTATGGCTCAAAATTGGACTGAAATTGCGCTGGTGGATTACAGCTTTAAATTAATTATTAGTTTGGGGTTATTTGTACCTTTATATGGGGTACTGCTTAATTATTTAATTAATAAGCTAACCACATTAAAACAATCATCACTGCCGAATACGGCAAGCGTGATTAAATAGCGATGATTGATTTGTAGAATAAAGAATAAATCGGCTGCGGCCGATTTTTTTTACGTTTTTTAAGTCAATAAAGGGATGCTAATAATGACTGAAATAGTGGTGCGGATTGGAACGGTAGATGAAGCGGTTACCGTATTGGCAGGGATTAATGAATTAAGCTCTGGTGTTGATGCTACGACGATACGGCAACGATTTTCTCATCAGCCAGCGTTGATTTTGGTGGCTGAATATCAACAACAATTAGTTGGTGTGAAAATTGGTTATGCTTTATCTGATCACGTTTTTTATAGCTGGCTTGGGGGTGTATTAGCCTGTGGACGTGGACTGGGTATTGCTCAAAAATTATTAGAAGCCCAAGAAGCATGGGTAGTGGCACAATCACAATATACGGTGATTAACGTTAAATCACGTAACTGTTTTCCAGCGATGTTACGGCTATTGTTTAGAAATGGCTATGCTATTGAAAATATGGAAAAGAAAGGGCAATTATGTGATTATCGATTATGTTTTACCAAGAAGGTTAACTAACAGTTTTTATTCCAAATGAAAACTATTCTCAATTAAGTATTGCAACTTAGTTGAGAATGGTTATTATTAACGGGCTTTCAAACAACAGAGAAACCCCTTTTTCTGTTGCTTGGGCACGACATTGCTCACATTGCTTTCAGTGTACTTCAGCTTGGTAATGGTGCTTAGTGTAGGGCTAAAAACCGATTACTACTTCTGCTGAGCGACGCATCACACAGTGCGTCGCTTTTTCTTTTTTAAGTGGTTAGTTTTTATTATGTCGCTTAGGCTAATTTTATTAACTCTCGTACCAGTTTATTAATCCCTGTTGCCGCTTCACTGATATTGGTTGCCAACATATAAGCCGGCGTAGTTAATAGACGTCGTTTCTGATCCAATACAAAATCATCAACAGGGCACTGAATATGCTCACCCCCCATGGCGTTAAATGCGGCTGCGGTGTCAGGATCATCACCGATCGTAGCCTTTGCGCCTGGGCCATAGATCTGTGGGATCAATGTTGGTGCAATACATAAATAGCCTGCAGGCTTATTGGCTTGAGCAAAAGCTTGGCAGGCCAGTTTAACGTCTTCATTGATCTGACATGCACTGCCATGAAGGGCAAAATCAGATAAATTGTTAGCAACACCAAATCCGCCAGGAACCAGTAGTGCATCGTAGTCATTAATGTTTAATTGAGTGACATTTGAAATATTGCCACGTGCAATTCGTGCTGATTCGATTAAAACATTACGAGTTTCATGACTCACCTGACCGTTAAGGTGATTAATGACTTGGTGTTGATCGATGTTAGGAGCAAAGCAGTGCCAGCTTGCTCCTTGTTGCTCAATCGCCAATAAAGCTAATACCGCTTCATGGATCTCGGTTCCATCAAATACACCAGAACCGCTTAAAATTACCGCAATTTTCTTCATAATGGCATCCTAACTAATCAAATAGACTTATATTATTGTTATTATTGGCTTGGTTAAGATTATCTAGCTAAGGTTGTCCACAATCAATGATCAATATGGGATCGAGGATCTAATTTAAGCTTTCTTATTAAGTATATGAAAATAAATACAATCATGAGTAATTTTTATTTTCAGATAAAAAACGATCAACTGGAGTAAATTAAATACTAACAAAGTTATCCACAGAAAATGGACGAATAACACAAAACAGCAGTTAACAGTTGCGGTTGAGCATGGCATTCTAGTAAATATTGCATTTTTTCTGTGGTGTAGGGATAAAATTGGTCGATAATAGACCTAACCTGAACTACTTTCGCTCGGATATAAGAATAACCCTATGGCTACGATTCCTGAAAATCCATTGATCCTTATTGATGGATCCTCTTACCTTTATCGCGCTTACCATGCCGCACCCAATTTCACTAATTCAGACGGTGAACCAACAGGTGCAATTTATGGTGTGGTTAATATGTTACGCAGCATGTTACGTCAGTTTTCAACTGATCGTATTGCGGTTATCTTTGATGCTAAAGGTAAGACATTCCGTGATGATATATACCCTGAATATAAAGCTAATCGCCCACCGATGCCGGATGATCTTCGCGGTCAGATTGAACCATTACATGCAGTGATCAAGGCGATGGGATTGCCGTTGATCGCGATCTCTGGCGTTGAAGCGGATGATGTGATCGGTACGTTGGCAACTCAGGCTTCTAAACAGGGAATGCCGGTATTGATCAGTACTGGTGATAAAGACATGGCGCAACTGGTTGATCAACATGTTACTTTGATCAATACCATGACGGATGTAGTGATGGATGCCGCTGGCGTTAAGGACAAATTTGGTATTGGCCCTGAGCTGATTATCGATTACTTAGCGTTAATGGGGGATAAGGTTGATAATATTCCTGGCGTTCCTGGTGTCGGTGAAAAAACGGCGACAGCATTATTGCAAGGTCTTGGTGGCTTAGATACTTTGTATGCCAATCTTGATGATATTGCGCCGCTAGGCTTTCGTGGCTCAAAAACCATGGCTAAAAAGCTGCTTGATAATAAAGAAGCGGCTTACATGTCGTATAAATTAGCGACTATTAAGCTGGATGTTGAATTAGAACTTGCCCCTGAACAATTATGCAAAGGCGTACCAGACACTGACGCACTGACTGAATTATTTGGTAAATTACAGTTCCGTCGCTGGCTAACTGAAATGTTGGATGGCAGTGATGGTCGCATTGTTGCTGATGAAAGTGCCGCAACCACCACAACTGAGCCAAAAGTTGTTGCACCAACCATTGATCGTAGTGGTTATGAAACCGTACTTGATGAAGTAAGTTTTAATAACTGGGTAGCCCAGTTAAAAAATGCCGACGTATTTGCGTTTGATACTGAAACCGATGGTCTTGATTACATGACAGCCAATTTAATTGGGGTTTCATTTGCGGTAGAAGAAGGTAAAGCGGCTTATGTCCCTGTGGCTCACGATTATTTAGATGCGCCAGCGCAACTTGATCGTGATTGGGTGTTAGCACAATTAAAACCATTATTAGAAGATAAGACTTTAGCTAAAGTCGGTCAGAATTTAAAATTTGATGCCAGCATTGTTGCGCGATATGGCATTGATATGCAGGGTATTAAATTTGATACCATGCTTGAATCTTATGTTTATAACAGCGTTGTCGGTCGCCATGATATGGACAGCCTTGCGCTGCGTTATCTTGAGCATAAAAATATCAGTTTTGAAGAGATTGCGGGTAAAGGTAAAAAGCAATTGACCTTTAACCAAATCGATCTTGAGCAGGCGGGTCCTTATGCTGCTGAAGATGCTGATATTACGTTACGCCTTCACCATGCGTTATATCCAAAAGTTGCCGCTGATGAAAAGCTGAATAAAGTGTTTGAAACGATTGAAATGCCGTTAGTCCCTGTTTTATCTCGTATGGAACGTACTGGTGTTTATATTGATAGTGCTTTGTTAGGCGCGCAATCTATCGAGTTGGCACAAAGGTTAGATGAAATTGAAAAACTGGCTTACGAATTAGCAGGTGAAGAATTTAATTTAAGTTCTCCTAAGCAATTACAAGCAATCTTGTTTGAGAAAATGGCTTTACCAGTTATTAAAAAAACTCCATCAGGCACACCATCGACCAATGAAGAAGTGCTACAAGAACTTGCTTTAGATTACCCATTACCAAAATTATTATTAGAATACCGTGGCTTAGCAAAACTAAAATCCACTTATACTGATAAATTGCCCAAAATGGTGAATGTAGCAACAGGTCGAGTTCACACGTCTTATCACCAATCTGGAACCGTAACGGGACGCTTGTCTTCAAGTGAGCCGAACCTGCAAAATATTCCGGTTCGTAATCAAGAAGGACGTCGTATTCGTCAAGCGTTTGTTGCCAAACCGGGCTATAAAATTCTTGCTGTCGACTACTCTCAAATTGAATTGCGTATTATGGCGCATCTTTCTGGTGATCCAGCGTTATTGGATGCATTCCGTCATGGTAAAGATATTCACGCAGCAACGGCGGCGGAAATTTTAGGATTAGCGATTGATGATGTGAGTACCGAACAACGTCGACGTGCAAAAGCGATCAACTTCGGACTGATTTACGGCATGAGTGCATTTGGTTTAGCCAAGCAACTTGATATGGGTCGTAATGAAGCACAAGATTATATGAATGTGTATTTTGAACGCTACCCTGGCGTTTTAGAATACATGGAAAGTACCCGTAATAGTGCGGCTGAGTTAGGTTATGTTGAAACTCTATTTGGTCGTCGTTTGTATCTTCCTGATATTAAAGCGCGTAATGGCTTACGTCGTAAAGCTGCTGAACGCGCAGCGATTAACGCCCCAATGCAAGGTACTGCGGCTGATATTATTAAATTAGCCATGATTGCGGTTGATGAATGGGTACAACAGCAACCACAAGGGCAAGTTAGTTTGTTAATGCAAGTACACGATGAATTGGTGTTTGAAGTAGAAGCCTCAGTATTAGACAGCGTTACCGCTAAAGTACGCGAGTTAATGGAGCAAGCGGCAACCTTAGCCGTACCATTAATTGCCGATGCAGGTTGTGGCGATAACTGGGATCAAGCTCACTAATTAATCAGGTTGTATCTTGATTATAAAATTATAGCTGATCGTAAGATTGGCTATTTTTTTGTTAAAATTAACAACACTTATGTAAAAATTACTTACAATATTATGAAAAAAAACTACAACAAAGACTTCCAAAAACTGAGCAATTGATATACAGTTGATGACGTAGGGTACAGAGGTAAGATGTTCTATCTTTCAGACCTTTTGTTTCACGTTATTGGATTTGGCTGATTCAGCTGCCCCAGTCTATTTATTGGACTGGGGCGTTTTTTATGGTGCCAACATCAAATTTATCTGCGTTATAACGATATTCTCGCATTAATTTCCTGTTTTATTATTTCTATCTCGATGTTTATCGCGGCTTATTTGTGTTTGTTTTTCACACTAAAGTGACAAGATTGCTGATTTTTTATGATAAGCCTCACTTATTTTTGGTTGGTTGATCTATCTTTGAGGCTGATTTGTATTTGTTAGCGCATTTTTTAGAGCAAATACTTTAAATTTAAAATGGGCAGGCTATAATAGTCACAGCTTCTTGTTCATATTTGGTTTTGTGGGTTAGTGATGATCACTAGCCGACAAACAAAGACATGGAATAGCCATTCTCGACATTGAGAATGGCTTTTTTTTTGGTTTTTTTTTAAACAACCAATGATGTAATTTTATTCCACAAAAAGATTAAATTATTAACAATTAGCAAACTTGTTTTTTGTCTAAAATAATGTGTTGTCATCAATTGGATTAGCAGAATTTAATCGGGGGAGCGTTAGGAGTACGACGATAGATGTCTTTTAAGATGATGTACTGCAAGTGGTGATCATGAGTTTTATCGAGTGAAATGTTCACCATTAACCCCACCAAAAATGATGGGGCTAGATGTTATTTATTGCATTGTGTAATGGTTTTATTCTGCAGAGGGTAGATTAAAAACATCACTATCGTCAGCGGCCAGTACACGTTGACGTTCTAGTTCTGGTGCATACCATTCATCAAGTTTACGACGAACTTGATCAACGCCAATCCCTTTCAATGAAGAGAAAGCTTCAACCTGAACGTTACCGCCAAATTCTTTCGACATTTCACGGATTTTTAATACTTGTGCTTTACGCGCACCGCTTTTTAATTTGTCAGCTTTAGTTAGCAATACTAAGACTGGCAAACTGCTTTCAATCGCCCAATTAATCATTTGCTGATCAAGATCTTTCATTGGGTGACGAATATCCATCAGAACCACTAAACCTTGTAAACATTCACGGCGTTGTAGGTATTCACCTAATGCTTTTTGCCATTTCAGTTTGAGTTCAAGTGGTACTTGAGCAAAACCGTAGCCAGGTAAGTCAATCAAGTTACAGCCGCCAATGACTTCAAACATGTTGATTAATTGAGTACGGCCAGGGGTTTTGGAAGTACGAGCCAAACCTTTTTGATCGGTTAGGCGATTTAGTGCACTTGATTTACCCGCATTGGAGCGACCAGCAAATGCGATCTCAACGCCGGCATCTTGTGGCAAGTGACGAATATCCGGTGCACTTGTGATAAAACTGGTATTTCTATAGTTGAGAGGTTGATTCACTGTTAACTCCGTCAAGCGCTTATGTTGTAAAAAAAGCGCTTTTTTGTGAAATTGTCTAAGATATATTAAACCGTGTTTGGTTTATGGTCGTATTGTATACCATGTCACTGAGCATTACTTGTGGTACGGAAGCTCTATAATTATAAATGGAATGTCATGAAAAAATTAGTTTTAATATTTACCCTTGTGGCAAGTTATTCTGCTTGGGCACAAGGTGATGTCGATGCGGGTAAATTAAAAGCTACCACCTGTGTTGCATGCCATGGTAGTGACGGTAATGCAACAATAGGTCAATACCCTAAGTTAGCAGGTCAACATGCTGATTATTTAGCGAAGCAACTTGCTGATTATAAATTAGCAGTGACCAGCAGTGGCGCTCAAGGTCGTAGTAATGCGGTTATGGCGGGTATGGCTGCTGCACTCTCCGCTACCGATATGGCTGATCTTAGTGCTTATTTTTCCTCTCTGCCTCTTTCTGGCAATACCACCCCTAAAAATGTCATTGCGATAGCTGAGCCTTTATACCGTTTTGGTGATCCTGAGCGGGGTATTGCCGCGTGCATCAGTTGTCATGGCCCACGCGGTAATGGTACCCGTTTATCTGGTTTCCCTAAAATATCTGGTCAAAATGCACAATATACTCAATTACAGTTACAAGCATTTCGCTCCAGTGCACGTAATAATGACCTCAATGCCATGATGCGCTCGGTGGCTGCTAAACTCAGTGATGATGAAATTTCAGCACTCTCCGCTTACGTTGGTGGCTTGCATTAGAAGTAAAATGATCCTTATGATGACAAACGTTGCTGAGTGTTACTGTTTGTTAATATTTTAGCAACGGTGGTTTTGCCAGTGATGTTGTAAGAGATCGACCATTGATGAGGGAAGTTATAATGATTTGATTTGTAGCCGATTATTTTTTTGTTTTATAGAACATGGACTTGTTTGTTGGCGATAATTGCAAATTAAAAAGTGTGATCTTGATACATTGTTTTAATGATGGCTTCAGGTAAATTACTCCCTGTGACAAGGAGTGCGGCACAGGAAGGAAGCGCTAGGATAGCTTAAGCAGTGACGCTTAAAGGAATCACAGGATGTCTGGTCAAGAGACTAGGGTAGGCGGCGCGGGATGCGTAGGATTGTCAGGGTAGACACTCAAGGAAAGAGAGTAGCTATAGTAATATAGCTCAGATACATCAGGATGATGTATCGCATAAGGATGGTGGCATAGTTATCGGAGCGTAACATTGCGATAGGGATTGCCAGCTTAGGATGAGCTGTGAAGCCATGGATGGGTAAAATGGACATGAAAAATCACTAGGATAGTGACGAACGATATTGGCATGGATAGCAATTATAATAAATGGATATTTGTTAAACCGGGACGTTGCTTGCTGGTTATGGAAAGACTAGACAGAATTATAAGCTCATAGCTTACCCCATAGAGCGATAGGTGTAGACCTATCGCTTTTTTTTTCGTCTAAATTTCGTGGTAAGTGATGGTTATTATTATGATTTAGATGTGATATTTTACTTTTAGGTTCGATAAAATAGCTGAATAAATTGAACAATTTGTCAGCAGAACTACATCTTAACCGCAATTGGGTATAGAATAGCCCGCTCGATTTTGCACCGCTGCTGCTGTTCGTCAACATTCAGTCGTTGTGGAGAAGACAATGGATAGATGTCCACTTTGTAAGAGTAAAGATAATCACTGGTTGGTGGCTGACACTAAACGTGATTATTTTCGTTGTTTACACTGTGCATTAATTTATGCCGATCCGACAACTCATTTAAGATCTTTCCAAGAAAAATCTGTTTATGATCAACATCGAAATAACCCTGATGATGCGAATTATCGACAATTTTTAGGGCGATTAGCAACGCCACTTGTGACTCGATTACCATCACCACCGTTATTGGGGTTGGATTTTGGTAGCGGTCCAGGGCCGACCTTGTCAGTGATGTTGGCTGAAATGGGGTATACTATGACAATCTACGATCCCTATTTTGCGGCACAACCAGCGGCATTAGAGGGTCAGTATGATTTTGTTACTTGCACAGAAGCAATCGAGCATTTTTATCAGCCTGCGAAGGAATGGGGGCTGTTGCTACGTTTAGTCAAACCCGGCGGTTGGCTTGGGATCATGACCAAACTAGTAACCGACACTGATGCCTTTGGGCATTGGTACTATAAGAACGACCCAACCCATGTTAGCTTTTTTAGTCATGATACGTTTTGCTTTTTAGCGCAACGAGATGGTCTTGAAGTTGAGTTTGTTGGAAATGATGTGATTTTGCTGAGGAAACCCCAGTAATGACCCGTAAGAAAAGAGCGCGCACCGTAGGTTCAGAAGGCCCTGCTGTATACCGTGAGAAATCAAATAGTAAAGTTGATGTTGAGACACGTGAACGCCAAAAAGCGAAAAAACGTAAAGGCTTAAAATCAGGAAGTCGTCATTCTGCTGTTGAAGATAATAAACAGCGTAATGGTGGTCAGAAAAAAGATCCACGTTTAGGTAGTAAAAAATTAGTTCCGCTAATTGTTGAGCCTAAAAAGCCCCAAACAAAACAGCAACGTCGTTTATCTGCTGAGCAAGAACTTGCAATGCTAGAAAATGATGCACAATTGATGGTATTACTCGATCGAATTGATGCTGGTGAAAAATTAGGTTCTGGCCTACAAAAACAAGTTGATCTTAAGTTAGACCGTATTGAACGTCTAATGAAGCAACTTGGTTTATTAGATGATGTTGAAGAAGAAGCATCAGCGCCTGTTGCAAAAAGTGCTAAATCTAAACCTCGTTCAGATGATGATTTATTAGCACAATTTGAAAATATGGATTTTGATAATTTCGATAAGGAGTAACCGTTGCAGGGAATCACACTTCTATTTGTTATTGGTGGCGTCATTGTTGCTGGATTAGCACTTTACGCTGGATTGTTATTAGCTAAGCTTTATAAACAGCAACAACGGCATAAATTATTTTTGGCACGTGCTGCTGAGCAACAAGCTGAAGCAATCAAAGCTAGAAACGACAATATATTAGAAAGCGTCTTTATTATCGCAATGGCATGTAAACAAGAACAATGTGATATGTCTGAAGCCGCGATTCGGTTATATAAATTAATGGAAGTGTTGCAAGCAGATAAACAAGTTGATTTTGCCGCAACGTATCCGGCCTTAACCGACTTGTACCAAGTGGTTAAAGATATGCCGCGAGGCGATGCGCGTCAGCTACTAGAAAAACAAAGCCGAATGCGACTCGATCTTGAACGCATGAAAGCGGAGTCCCGTCTACAAGCTGAGATTAAACTTGAATTGGATGCCATCCTGTCAACTAAGGTTTAACTCGTCATCGTTATTATTAACACCGCCATTTATTGGCGGTGTTTGTTTTTGTTCAGAGTGTAAATTGAGCAGCAGGGAAGGGATGGGTTTTACTTTTCACCAAATGGTGACACACTCTAGTTATTCTACATTCACACATTGGAACAATGTCATGTCAAATGAGCAGATTATTTGGGATCAGGCCCTGATTGAAAAATATAATTATTCAGGCCCGCGTTATACTTCTTACCCGACCGCACTAGAATTTAATCAAGCATTTACTTCTACTGAATTTGAGATGGCATGTCAGCAATATCCTGATCGTAAACTATCGCTTTATATCCATATTCCCTTTTGTCATAAGCTTTGTTATTACTGTGGCTGTAATAAAATTATTACTCGCCATCAGCACAAAGCCGATCAATATTTAGATGTGCTTGAGCAAGAAATTAAGCAACGTGCGACTTTGCTTGGCGATCGTCATGTTAGCCAGTTACATTTTGGTGGTGGTACGCCGACATTTTTAACAGCAACTCAAATTACTCGGTTAATGACAGCACTACGCAGTGCATTTAATTTTGATGCTGATGCTGAAATCAGTATTGAAGTTGACCCTCGTGAAATTGAATTGAGTATTCTTGATCACCTTCGCAGTGAAGGCTTCAACCGTTTAAGTATCGGGGTACAAGACTTTAATAAAGAGGTGCAGAAGTTAGTTAACCGTGAGCAAGATGAAGATTTTATTTTTGCGATGGTAGAGCGAGCACGTGAATTAGGTTATCGCTCTACTAACCTTGATTTAATTTATGGCTTACCATTACAAACTCAAGCATTATTTGCCGAGACATTGCAGCAAGTGTTAACCATGAAACCTGGGCGATTATCGGTGTTTAACTATGCTCATATGCCGACTTTGTTTGCAGCCCAACGTAAAATTCATGAAGATCAGTTACCGTCAGCGACAGAAAAATTAGCGATTTTACAAGATACGATTGCGACGTTAACGGGGGCAGGGTATCAGTTCATTGGCATGGATCACTTTGCACTACCAAATGATGAGTTAGCTGTTGCGCAGCGTGATGGTATTTTGCACCGTAACTTCCAAGGCTACACCACTCAAGGTGATTGTGATTTATTAGGTATGGGCGTTTCTGCTATTTCAATGATTGGTGATTGTTATGCGCAAAACCAAAAAGAATTGAAATTGTATTATAGCCAAATGGCAGAACAACAAACGGCATTGTGGAAAGGGGTAACCTTAGACGCGGATGACTTGTTACGTCGTGAAGTGATCAAAGCGCTAATTTGTAATTTCCAGCTAGATAAGCGTGCGATTGAAACTGAATTCAATATTGATTTTGATAGCTACTTTAGCGAAGACTTACAATTATTGCAGACATTCATTAATGATGAATTAGTGACTGTAGGTGACAATATTATTTATGTTGAGTTAAAAGGCCGTTTATTGATTCGTAATATTTGTATGTGTTTTGATAAATATTTACGTGTTCGCGCTCGTCAACAGCAATTCTCTCGTGTGATTTAAGTCTTACTCATTGTGTTATAAAAAACGCCTCGGTTTCACGTGAAACAGAGGCGTTTTGTTATGTGTATCATTAGTCGTTAGCGTACTATCACTTGTTATGATTAGCCACGTTTGCTGGCGATATCACGTAGCGCCTGCTTTTCTACCGCAGATAAGAATGCTAGCTCTAGTCCATTGATTTGCGCTTGACGAATTTGAGCGCCGCTTAAGCCAACTTTTGGCGCAGCAACTTCATATTCATATGGTAATTCAATGCCTTCAACCGCAGGATCATCGGTATTTAAGCAAGCTAAAATACCGTGCTCAAGGAAAGCTTTAATAGGGTGTTGAGTAATGTCTGCTACAGTACTGGTTTGAATATTAGAAGTAATGCAAGATTCAATACCAATGCGATGTTCAGCAAGGTAATCCATTAATTTAGGATCGTTAACCGCTTTGACACCGTGACCAATACGGACTGCGCCAAGCTCATTGATTGCTTGCCACATACTTTCAGGCCCTGCTGCTTCACCCGCATGCACCGTGATTTGTAATCCTGCATCACGTACTTGTTTAAAGTGCGAGATAAACTGAGTGCCGGGTTGGCCAAGTTCATCACCAGCAAGGTCAATCGCGACTAATTGGTCTTTGTGGCTAAGCAGTGCATCAAGTTCTTGTTGGCAAGCTTGAGTACCAAAAGTACGGCTCATGATACCAATCAAGTTAGCTTTAATACCAAAGTCACGGCAACCTGCGGCAACACCATCCGCAACAGCTGCTACAACACCAGCAATCGGCAGGTTGTGTTTCATCGCCATATAGTACGGTGAGAAACGTAATTCAGCGTAATCAATTTGAGCATTAAGTGCGTCTTCAACGTTCTCGTAAGCAACACGACGACATGCCTCTAAATCACCTAATACCGCAACACCCCAATCTAATTTACTTAAGAAGGCAACTAAACTTGGTTCCGCTTCAACAATTTGCACGTGTGGGCGCAAGGCTTCAATTTCTGTTGCTGGCAGGGTAATATTAAATTGCTGACCAAGTTCTAAGATAGTTTGGGGACGAATATTGCCATCAAGGTGGCGGTGAATATCCGTTAGTGGAAGATCTTTGTTTATCATGATTATTATACTTTCCAAAGATAATGGTGACCTAAGTATACGCAATCACTAAATGACATTCACCACTGTTGCAGATAAATGTGCATTGGTGCAAATTGATACCACCGTCAGATCGTACTGTTATCATAAATTTTAATCATGAATGTGTAATTCTTTCAGTTTGCGGGTGAGGGTATTTCGGCCCCAACCGAGTAATTTTGCCGCTTCTTGTTTATGACCATGAGTGTGCTGTAAGGCTGTTTCCAGCAGAATTTTTTCAAACTGTGGCAGTGCTTCTGCTAATAAGTCAGTTTCGCCTTGCTGCAAAGCATGTTGCGCCCATCGTTCTAAGCCTTGATGCCAGTGTTGAGGTTCTGTATTGGCACTGGTGGTAACTGTTGTCTCGGTGATTTCTAGCGGTAAATCTGATGGCAATATTTCATTACTACTGGCCATGACAGTGAGCCAACGACAGATGTTTTCTAATTGACGCACATTACCCGGCCATGGTAGTTGGGTTAGCTTTTCTGCGGTTTGTGGGTGCAGTGATTTTACTTCGACGCTGAGTTCATCAGCGGCACGTTGTAAAAAGTGGTGTGCCAGTTGAGGAATATCTTGGCGACGATCTTTGAGTGATGGCAAATGAACTCGAATCACATTTAGACGGTGAAAGAGGTCTTCACGAAAATCACCAGCGGCAACCAGTTGTTCTAGATGTTGGTGTGTGGCCGCAATAATACGTACATTGACCTTAATTGGTGCATGTCCACCAACGCGATAAAATTGCCCATCAGCTAATACACGGAGTAATCGTGTTTGAATGTCCAATGGCATATCACCAATTTCATCGAGAAACAAAGTGCCGTCATTGGCTTGTTCAAACCGACCTTGGCGAACACTATTGGCGCCGGTAAAAGCCCCTTTTTCGTGACCAAACAGTTCTGATTCGATTAAGTCTTTAGGTATCGCAGCCATATTGAGCGCAATAAATGCGTTATTACTGCGTGGGCTGTGACGATGCAATGCATGGGCAACTAATTCTTTACCTGTGCCAGATTCGCCATTAATGAGCACTGAAATGGATGAGCGAGATAAGCGTCCTATCGCACGAAACACCTCTTGCATCGCAGGTGCTTCACCAATGATTTCGGGAACCTGTTTTGGTTCTATCGTTGGCTGGTGCTGACGTTTTTGCTCTTGGCTATGGCTGAGGGCGCGCTCAACTAAGGTGACGGCTTCATCAATATCAAATGGTTTGGGCAGGTACTCAAACGCACCGCGTTGATAAGCATTAACTGCGGCATCAAGATCAGAATGTGCCGTCATAATAATCACTGGGAGAGTGACGTAATCTTGCTGGAGTTGTTTGAGTAATGTAAATCCATCAGTGCCAGGCATTTTAATATCAGACACTAATACGTCGGGTACACTGCGCTCTAATGCGGCCAATACGCTATCAGCATCAGCAAACGTTTCGCATTTCATACCGGCATTGATGAGGGTGCGTTCTAATACCCAACGAATGGAGCTGTCATCATCAACAACCCAGATTAATCCTTTGCTCATAATAAAATTCCTATGGTTGTCAGTGTTATGACTTAATCGGTAAATGAATAGTGAAATTTGTATGCCCCGGCCAGCTAAAGACTTCAATTTTTCCTTGATGCTGATCGATCAAATTTCGAGCGATGGATAGACCTAACCCCGTTCCACCTTCGCGGCCAGTCACCATGGGATAAAATAAGGTGTCTTGAATATCGGCGGGAATACCTGGGCCATTGTCGATGATTTCAATGGTGGCGGTAACACGGTGGCGTACCCCTTGAATTAAACTTTGATGCGCAGTGCGGGTTTTTAATTTAATGGTACCGCCCCTTTGACCTTTCAACGCTAATGCTGCGTTACTAACAATATTTAATAATGCTTGTTCCAGTTGTTCAGCATCCATATTGATGTCGGGTAAACTGGGGTCGTAATCACGTTCAATATTGATCGTGTCATCAGTTTCGAGATTGACGAGTTGACGCACTTTTTCTAGCACTAAATGAATATTGTCGGTTTTGCGAATTCCCGGTCGTTGCGGGCCTAACAAGCGATCGACTAAATTGCGTAACCGATCCGCTTGCTCAATGATCATTTGGGTATATTCGTGATAGCTTTTATCGGGTAAGGTTTTTTCAAGTAATTGTGCAGCCCCACGTAAACCCCCGAGCGGATTTTTTATTTCATGGGCCAAGCCTCGCACTAATTCTTTAGCCGCTTGTTGTTGCGCATGTTGATTTAACTCTTGGCTAATACGACGTTGTTGATCAATCGGTTTTAATTCTAAGAGAATCAGCAGCTGTTTTTGCCATGAGATGGGACTGGCATTTGCTCCCAATAAGTGCCGTTGACCATCTATCACAAACGTAACATCGCTATCTGCGAGTCCTTGACCGCTGTGAAGGGTTGCTTTGACTTGCTCAAGATCGAGTGAGCTGTATTGCAATAATTTAGCTAATGGTGAATCGATTAAGCGGCGCTTACTGGACGATAATAATTGTTCAGCTGCAGGATTGACGTAACGAATCACTAACGCTTCATCAAGTAGCACAATGGCGGTGACTAAATTGTCGAGAATTATGGGTGTAAAGCTGGTATTCACAATCATTATCCTTATCGATAGCTAAGCAAAAGATCGTTGGTGCAGATGCACACCCGTCGCCGTTAGCTGATGCACCAAAATGGTGCATGTCAGTGTACTCGGTTTAATAGCGAACAGGCAGGATTTATTGTAAATAGGCGTTAACGGGGTTGAATTGGACTATTTTTAGGACGCGCCTGTGATTCGCGATGTAAATAAACCGTAATACTTTCAGATGAGGCAAGGATCTTGCCATTTTTAAGTAATTGGATTTGAATTTGATGACTGCCACGATCGATATTGGTCAACATCCAAATTAAGTCGGTTTGAGTTTTACCATACGCTTTACCATCTATCACTAGCTGTGCTTGCAGGTTTTTATTCAGCTTACGGTTACTGACTGCTCGTACTTTAATATCACCGTCATTACTGCGAATAGTTTGTTGATGTACAGGGGCTAATAGGCTGATGGTAGCGGCAGGAAGTGGCGGTTCAGCATCAGTGGTGATTGATATAAGCTCAACATTATCTGGTTGATCAATAGTGATTGATGTCGATTGCATGCTGGGTTGTACTTCAGTGACGGAAAGTTCAACCGTACTAGCTTGGGGAGTTCCGGGAGTATCACTAAAATGGACTACACCATTATCATCAGTCCAAGAATAAATTGTTGTAGCTATGGCGGTGCTCGCTGCTGTTGTAAATAACAGCATTGAGACCAGATTAATGAGTTTCATCCGTTAACTCTCCAGCAAGACCTTGATGGTCAATAAGTCCTTTATTGTTGCCGCTTTTTTGGGGGGAGCAAGATCAAAAAGACCTGCGTGTGAGGCAGGCCTAAATCTTCATTGTTCAGTTTAAATGTATTACTTAAACAGAGTAGTAAAGTTCAAACTCTAACGGGTGTACAGCCATATTGATTTTCTCTACATCTTGCTCTTTTAGGGTGATGTAAGAATCAATAAAGTCGTTAGAGAATACGCCACCAGAGGTTAAGAATTCACGGTCTTCGTCAAGCGCTTGTAGTGCACCTTGTAGTGACTCAGCTACTTTTGGAATCTCTGCCGCTTCTTCTGCTGGTAGGTCGTATAGATCTTTATCCATCGCTTCGCCTGGGTGGATCTTATTAGCGATACCATCGAGGCCAGCCATTAGCATTGCAGCAAACGCGAGGTATGGGTTGGCTGCTGGATCACCAAAGCGTACTTCGATACGACGTGCTTTTGGACTTGGTACGACTGGAATACGGATTGATGCAGAGCGGTTACGCGCTGAGTAAGCCAGCATAACAGGTGCTTCGTAGCCAGGGACTAGACGCTTGTATGAGTTAGTTGCTGGGTTAGCAAACGCATTGATTGCACGTGCGTGTTTGATGATACCACCGATGTAGAACAGTGCCATTTCTGATAGGCCGCCGTACTTATCACCTGAGAACAGGTTAACACCATCTTTTGCCAGTGACATGTGAACGTGCATACCTGAGCCATTATCACCAACCAGTGGTTTAGGCATAAAGGTAGCTGTTTTACCAAACGCGTGTGCCACGTTATGAACAACATACTTATAAATCTGAATTTCATCAGCTTTATTAGTTAACGTATTGAAACGGGTTGCAATTTCGTTTTGACCTGCAGTTGCTACTTCATGGTGGTGAGCTTCAACAACGAGTCCCATTTCTTCCATGATTAAACACATTGCAGAACGAATGTCTTGTGATGAATCAACAGGAGCAACGGGGAAATAACCGCCTTTAACGCCAGGACGGTGACCTTTGTTACCGCCTTCAATTTTGGTGCCGCTATTCCATGCTGCTTCAATGTCATCAATCTTAAAGAATGAACCTGACATATCAGTATTGAATCGAACGTCATCAAATAGGAAGAACTCTGGCTCAGGGCCAACTAATACATTGTCAGCAAAACCTGCTGAACGCATAAACTCTTCAGCACGTTTAGCAATTGAGCGAGGGTCACGATCGTAACCTTGCATTGTTGCTGGCTCAAGAATATCACAACGAATATTTAGAGTTGCGTCTTCCGTAAATGGGTCAAGTACCGCACTTGCTGCATCAGGCATCATTACCATGTCTGATTCATTGATGCCTTTCCAACCAGCTACAGAAGAGCCATCAAACATTTTACCTTCTTCAAAAAAATCAGCATCGATTTGATGAGATGGAATAGAAATGTGCTGCTCTTTACCTTTGGTATCGGTAAAACGTAGGTCAATAAACTTAACTTCATTTTCTTGGATCAGCGCGAGTACGTTTTCAACTGACATCTTGAGTAACCTCCGGTGTTATTTAGGGCGATGGCCGCAAACTTTATGCTCATACTGTGGTGAGCGAATCTGAAAGTATTAAAGCGAAAACCATGCCAACTTTTAAAAGTCTCTAATAATGCGTGTTTAAGGTAATTAGATGACTTTTTCCTCTCCTGTTTTGCACTATTATGGTGAGTGTGCGCACTGATTTGGTGCAACTATGGTGCATATTGAAAGTGATACAATATTGACCAATATACGTCACCATTTAATAGTTCCACTACTATGGTGATGAGGTTAAATATTGTCAATCTGCCAGAGATAATTAGGTATTTTTATTGCTAAATAATCGTCATTAAGCTGTAACCAAAAGGTGATCAATATCGCAAATTTGGTGGGTTTTAGACTAATTTATCGTATCAATATGAGGGTTAAGAAAAATAAAAACAGCCGAAAAAGTGAGTAAAAATGCGGCTCTAGAGCAAGTTGCGAAAAAAGCTGGTGATATAAATCACATATTTCGTGGGTTTTGGAGTAAAATCTGTTAAATTATGAGCCGTTTTTTTAATCAAGTAGCCTCTATTAAGACGCTGCATGTTCTGAGTGAATGTGAAACTAATGTCTAATCAACTGATCGATAACTTAAGAAATATCGCAATTATTGCTCACGTTGACCACGGTAAAACTACCCTGGTTGATAAACTTCTACAGCAATCTGGCACGTTAGAGGGTCGCGGCGAAGCCGAAGAACGTGTGATGGATTCTAACGATATCGAAAAAGAGCGTGGCATTACCATTCTTGCTAAGAACACAGCAATTAATTGGAATGACTACCGCATCAATATCGTAGACACCCCTGGACACGCAGACTTCGGTGGTGAAGTTGAGCGTATCATGTCTATGGTTGACTCTGTATTACTGATCGTTGACGCGGTTGATGGCCCAATGCCTCAAACACGTTTCGTAACGCAAAAAGCGTTTGCATACGGTCTTAAGCCAATCGTTGTAATCAACAAGATTGACCGTCCAGGTGCACGTCCTGAGTGGGTTATGGATCAAATCTTTGACCTATTTGACAACCTAGGCGCAACTGACGAGCAACTAGACTTCACAACAGTTTACGCTTCTGCGTTAAACGGTTGGGCAACAATGGAAGAAGGTGTAACTGGCGAAGACATGGAACCATTGTTCCAAGCTATCGTTGATAACGTTGCAGCTCCATGTGTTGACGTTGATGGCCCACTACAGATGCAAATCTCTCAACTAGATTACAGCTCTTACGTTGGTGTTATCGGTGTTGCTCGTATTGCTCGTGGTTCTGTTGCTGCAAACCAACAAGTAACTATCATTGGTGCTGACGGTGCTAAGCGTAACGGTAAAGTAGGTACAGTTCTAGGTTACCTAGGTCTTGAGCGTCACGAAGTTGCTGAAGCGAAAGCGGGCGATATCGTTGCAATCACAGGTCTTGGCGAGCTTAAGATTTCTGACACTATCTGTGACGTAAACACTGTTGAAGCATTACCAGCATTGTCTGTTGATGAACCAACTGTAACCATGACTTTCCAAGTAAACACTTCTCCGTTTGCTGGTAAAGAAGGTAAGTTTGTTACTTCACGTAACATCCTTGAGCGTCTACAAAAAGAATTAGTACACAACGTAGCATTGCGCGTTGAAGAGACTGATAGCCCAGACCGCTTCCGTGTTTCAGGCCGTGGTGAACTTCACCTATCTATCCTGATTGAAAACATGCGTCGTGAAGGTTACGAGCTAGCAGTATCTCGCCCAGAAGTTATCATCAAAGAAGAAGATGGTAAGCTAATGGAACCGTTTGAAGTTGTAACTATCGATGTGGTTGAAGAGCATCAAGGTAGTGTAATGGAGAAAATCGGTATCCGTAAGGGTGAGCTAAAAGATATGGCACCAGATGGTAAAGGCCGTGTTCGCATGGACTTCATGATGCCTTCTCGTGGTCTTATCGGTTTCCAAACAGAATTCCTAACAATGACTTCTGGTTCTGGTCTTATCTACCATACGTTTGATCATTACGGTCCTCACAAGGGCGGTACTATCGGTCAACGTGCTAACGGCGTATTGATCTCTAATGGTACAGGTAAAGCGGTAACTTACTCGCTATTCAACCTACAAGAGCGTGGCCGTCTGTTCTCTGAGCACGGTGACGAAGTATATGAAGGTCAGATCATCGGTATTCATAACCGTGCAAACGATCTAACTATCAACTGTCTACGTGGTAAGCAGCTAACAAACGTTCGTGCATCTGGTACAGATGAAGCACAAACGCTTTCTCCTGCTATTAAGTACACACTTGAGCAAGCACTAGAATTCATCGATGATGATGAACTAGTAGAAGTAACACCAGAAAGCATTCGTATCCGTAAGAAACTTCTTACTGAAAACGATCGTAAGCGCGCAGGTCGTGGTAAGTAATTACCGCTAGTCTGAACGATTACTAATACAATCCCTCGCTTGGCAACAAGCGGGGGATTGTTGTATCTGGAGTATGGAAATATTCTTGAGGCAAAAAATCTTGAGACAAAAAAAGAGCTAACATGGTTAGCTCTTTTTTATGGTTATAGTATGGCAATAGTGCAGATTACTTTTTTAAGTGACCAATAAAGCGATTTGATTCAGCAATGGCGTTGTTCATATCACGAATAGCACCAGAGATTTCGGTTTGTAATGCATTAAACTGCCCTTGAAGTGAGCCTATTGCTGCCGCATTGAGGTTATGCTTAAGATATAGGGTGTTATCACGTAAAGTGTCTAAAACAGGCTCCATTTTCTTTTCAGCGCGTTTCATTGCAGATAGCATTTTATTGTAAGATACTTTTGTCGTTTGTAATTTACGTTGGCTATCACGTTTAAGGTTAGCACTTTTATACAATGATAGTTCTTGCTGCCATTCTTCAAACATGGCGTTGGCGACATCTTCAATAGCGGCAATACGATCATTGACATTTTTAACCGCGGCTTCACTGCTTTGATATTGGCTATCAATATCTTGATAAGCCGATTCAAGATCGCCACCATTAAATTGATTAAGTGCTTTTAGACCATCAAGGGCGCTAGTAAATTGTTTTTGAGCGTTTTGTTGCGCTTGATTGGCATCTTCAACCCGATCAACCATGATATCGCGTTTATAAACCCCGACTTTTTCCATGGCTGAGTAGTAGGCTGTTTGACAGCCAGAAAGTAAGCTAACACTTAGAAAAAGTGCAATAAAATAGGGCATATTTTGCTCCTTGGTGAGAGATGAGAAATAACAAAAAGTCATATTATCACAGAGTGCTAACGCAACGATTTCAATAGATAAACTACAGTTACAGCGTGTAACGATAGCATGGCTGTATTTGATAACGTATAGGTAGAATTCTCTATTATGGCTGACAAAAAAAAACCTGTGAAATTTGTATTGTGGCAGCGATTGCTACGAATAATGGAATATTTTGGGTATTTAATCCAGCGCGTAAACCATGACCGCTTAACTGTAACTGCAGGATCAATGGCTTATGTGACTTTATTATCATTAGTACCGTTATTAACCGTAATAATTGCGGCATTGTCGGTGGTGCCCGCTTTTGCTGGTGTTGGTAATCAAGTACAACAATTTGTTCTTACGTATTTTGTACCAGCCACCAGTGAGGTAGTAACAACTTACCTTAATGAATTTATTGTTAATGCAGGCAAAATGACTATTGTCGGTATTGGGGCATTATTTGTGGTCGCCATGATGCTGATTTCTTCAATTGATAAGTCATTAAATTATATTTGGCGAGTGAAGAAAAAGCGGCGTTGGATTATATCATTGGCGGTCTATTGGATGATCCTCACTTTAGGTCCTATTCTTTTGGGCTCAAGTATTGCATTGAGTTCCTATGTCGGTTCATTGGTTTTGTTTGAGCATCAAGTATTACATGGCGCGGTGCAGCAGTCATTACAATGGCTTCCTTCGATGATGTCTGGTTTGGCTTTTTTATTGCTTTATGCGCTAGTGCCTAATTGTAAGGTGTTATTTAAACATGCGTTGTTAGGGGCGTTATGTAGCAGTGTTTTGTTTGAGTTGAGTAAAAAAGGGTTTGTGATTTATTTAGCACATTTTCATTCTTACCAACTGATCTATGGCGCATTGTCAGTGATCCCTATTTTGTTTGTATGGGTGTATTTGTGTTGGTGTATCGTATTATTGGGAGCAGAGATCACTGCAAGTTTAGGTGAACGTGGTTTTTGGGATGTTACTCAAGCACAATTACTGCCAACGACCGCAGTGACCAATAGCGACCATGATTATAATGAAGATTAAGGAACAGCAATGATTGCGTTAATTCAGCGGGTAAGTGAAGCGTCTGTTGTTGTCGATGGTACAGTAACGGGTGCCATTGGCTCTGGTTTGTTGGTGCTATTAGGGGTTGAAAAAGGTGATGATGAAACCAAAGCCAAAAAACTACGGGATAAAGTGTTGGGTTATCGTATCTTCAGTGATGCTGACGATAAAATGAACCTTAATGTTCAACAGGCACAAGGTAGTGTGTTGGTGGTATCACAATTTACGTTAGCGGCAGATACTAAAAAAGGCATGCGTCCTGGATTTTCGACAGGAGCTGAGCCGATTGAAGCTGAACGCTTGTACCAATATTTTGTCGAACAATGTAAAGCGCAACCAATTGTTACTGAAACTGGAGTCTTTGGTGCAGACATGAAAGTAGCATTAGTTAATGATGGTCCGGTGACATTTTGGTTGCAAGTCTAAGTATTAGATTTTTAATTTGGGCACTTAATAGCGGTCGATGAAAAAGAGAGGGAATGCATGTTTCGATTAGTCACTCCGCAAACCGAACAACAGTTTGCACGTTATTATCATTTTCGCTGGCGAATGTTACGTCAGCCATGGCAAATGCCGTTAGGATCGGAGCGTGATGCTTATGATGATGTCAGCGCGCATCGAATGTTGGTTGATAATGATGACAATGTGGTGGCAATTGGACGTTTGTATATTACGCCAGATAATGAAGGTCAAGTGCGTTATATGGCGGTTGATACGGCAGCGCAACACCACGGGCTAGGTGGAATGGTGTTAATGGCACTGGAATCGTTAGCACGTTATGACGGTGCAAAACGGTTAGTGTGTAATGCCCGTGAAGCGGCTATTCCCTTTTATATTAAAAATGGCTTTGAAAGTCGTGGCGAGTTAAGTGATGAGAGTGGCCCTATACGTCATCAGCAAATGGTGAAATTACTGTCGCCTTTGACAGATGTTGCTCGTCAGCCTCAATGGTGTCAGGAACTACAATCATTATGGCAAAGCCAGATTCCGATTAGTGATAAAATGGGGATCAAAATTAACCAATATACCGGCTATCGATTTGAAGTTAGCGCATTGTTCAATGCCAATATTAATCCCAATGAATTTATGTTTGCGGGCAGTATTTTTACGATGGCGACCTTAGCGGGCTGGGGCTTTATTTGGTTGTTGCTTAAAGAGCGTGGCTTACAAGGTAATATTATTTTAGTTGATAGCCACATTCGTTATTCAGCTCCAGTCACCGAGCGTCCAATCGCCGTTACCACCCTTGAACATTTACGCGGGGACTTTGATCGTATTACTCAACAGCGAAAAGGACGGATTACGGTTGATGTTAATGTTCAATGTGGCAAAACGGTTTCATCCACTTTTACAGGGACGTATTTAGTGTTGCCTGTACACAATGAATCAATAGTTGAGGTTGAAACGCCGTGATGCCATGAACGGATTAATTGTTGGCAGGCTGTGGTTAATGTCAGTTGAAATTGCTGTTGTTGGGCATCACCTAAGCTCCATCGACCAGCCATATTTAATTTAAAATCATCACCCGTAATGGTTGATGGGGATAACTGGATGGTGCCATCTTGTGCCGTTAGTGTCTGTGGTGGTGTGGTGAGTTGTAGCGGTGATGCGATAGTAGGCATTGTTGTTGATTGACTCTTGACGGTAATATTCGATTGCTGCCATTGGGTTAATAATTGTTGAGGGGTGATGTTATCTAATGCCAATTGACGCAAGGCAATATTAGCACTACCTGTTAAATGGGTTTTAACCTCGGTCCAGTTGCTCGCATGACCCTTTAGTTTTATTTGGGTGTCGATCGCCCCCGTAAGTGGCAGTGGTAATCCTAACCAGCGGTATAATATTTGAGCGGGCATGGTATCGCCCATCATGGTTAATCGCCATGGTTTGTATAGGGTTTCAAGTAATATTCTTGCCCGTGCTTTTAACATTCCATCCTTAAATGGCAGCACTAACTTATCCAGTTGCCATTGGCCAGCATTACTGTGCATGGTCGCGATGGCTTGGTTCATCACTATTTGATTGATACTACCAAAGCCTAAGTTAGCCTCAATAGAACCTTGCCATAATCCCCACTGATTATTTTGTTTCAGTACCGTGTCTTGCGCATCAATATCAATGCCCGCTAATTGAAACGGAATAGTTGTTGCTGAAGAGGTGATCTGACTATTATTAATGTTGATTTTTTTTGCTATCACATCGGTGTATTGCTGCTGCCATTGTTGCCATTTCTGATACCAATTTTTATCTACAAACCATTTAATACCACTGGCTTTTAGATCATTAATAAATAGTTGCTGTGGATCGATCCAGCCATCAACACGAACAAAACCTTGCATAATATGGGCTGACATACCGTGGCTGATTACTTGCTGAGGCATAAATTGTAATTCAGCTAATGGTTGCTCAAAATTAAGTTGTTGCCATTGGGCATGGCCAGCACTGAACGATAAGCGACTGTCTTTTTGCTGCCAGTAAGTGAGTGGCCACTGCCAATTTTCCAACGATAAATTAATATCATCAGCTCCCCACTGTGGCAACTCAATACTACTGTTGACCACATCGATACGGTTAAATGTAATGGTTTTTAAGCCTGTGATGGGGGGGCTAAATTGCTGTCGCCAAGTATCAAATAACTGTTGGTCTTGTAGGTGAAAGCGACTAATGGTGAGTTGGTCGATCGTTAAATTGTGACTGTGATTATCGAGCTGAGCTTGGGCGGTGATCGTCGCTTGGTGCCACAGGCCTGAAATACCATTAAATTGCCATTGTTGATCGTGTTTTTCAGCATTGAGTAGCAGTTGTTGTAGTTGTAATTGGTGCCACTTGATGCTGGGGGCGCTCATTTTAAAGCTGCCGTTAAAGCTCTGCCACCAGGGCGTATTTGGTTGAGGTGTTTGCCAATTATCCATTTCAATTACCCCGTGTTTCATTGTAAATTCAGGGGTGTCTATATTGGTGTTATTGAGTATTAAGCGCTTAACCGTTACGGGTGACGATTGATTTAATAGTGGCATGTTTACTGCGGTAATATTATTAATCTGAACACCGTCAAACTCCAGTTTGTGGTCTGTAAAGCTAGGTTTGGATAACCATAATGTAATGCTATCAGCGTTAAGCAATACCTGTTGGTGCTGGGTGATTTCTGCCTGTTCTAATGTGATTTGATAAGGCGTTCGAATATCGTAATCAATCTTTTTAGCGAACACTTGGTAAGGTGATAGGTGTGTGAGGGCAAAATTTAATAATGGCGTATTATAACGAGTATGTAATAACCCAATTAGAGCGGTCAGACTCACAACGACGATTAATATAAAAATAAGCACTACTTTGCTCAACAGTCGCATAATTTTTCCTTGTAAGCGGAAGGCATCAAATCAATATAAAGGCTTGTTGAGGGTGGGCGAAAAACCATTTTTTAGCAAGTGCTTTGGCTGGTGTATTAATGTGAAATATGGTGATAAAAAACAGCCCCTAATAAAAGAGGCTGTTAATGGATAATTCAATGAGGACTCAAATTAACCGAGTTGTGGGCCTGCTGTGACTAATTGTTGGCCTTCTTGAGTATCGGTGTACTTATCAAAGTTAGTAATAAAGCGATCAGCCAAATCTTCAGCTTTGCTTTGCCACTGAAGTGGATCAGTGTAAGTATCACGCGGATCAAGAATCGTTGGATCAACACCAGGTAATGATGTTGGCACCGTTAGATTAAAGATTGGAATTTGCTTGGTATTTGCTTCATCAATTGAGCCATCAAGGATTGCATCAATGATTGCACGTGTATCTTGAATTGAAATACGCTTACCAGTGCCGTTCCAGCCTGTGTTTACCAAGTAAGCTTCAGCGCCCGCAGCTTCCATACGCTTAACTAATACTTCTGCATATTGAGTTGGGTGCAAGGTTAGGAATGCATTACCAAAACATGCAGAGAACGTTGGTGTTGGTTCTGTAATACCACGTTCAGTGCCCGCTAATTTAGCAGTAAAGCCAGAAAGGAAATGGTACTTAGTTTGCTCTGGGGTTAACTTCGAAACGGGAGGTAATACACCAAAAGCATCTGCTGATAAGAAGATCACTTTATTAGCATGGCCGCCTTTTGATACTGGCTTAACAATATTTTCGATATGGTAAATTGGGTACGAAACACGGGTGTTTTCAGTTTTTGAGTTATCGTCAAAATCAATTGAACCATTACCACGAACAGTAACGTTCTCTAACAAGGCATCACGACGAATGGCATTGTAGATATCAGGTTCTGCTTCTTTTGATAGGTTGATCGTTTTTGCGTAGCAACCACCTTCAAAGTTAAATACGCCGTGGTCATCCCAACCATGTTCATCATCACCAATTAATGCGCGCTTAGGATCGGTTGATAGGGTTGTTTTACCTGTGCCTGAAAGACCAAAGAATACGGCCACATCGCCTTCTTGGCTCATGTTGGCTGAACAGTGCATTGATGCAATGCCTTGCAGTGGTAAAAAGTAGTTCATCATCGCGAACATACCTTTCTTCATCTCACCGCCGTACCATGTACCACCAATCAACTGCATTTTTTCGCTAAGGTTGAAAACAGTGAAGTTTTCAGAGTTCATGCCGTGCTCTTTCCACTTAGGGTTAGTGCACTTTGAACCATTCATGATCACAAAATCAGGTTCAAAATTTTCAAGTTCAGCGTTTGTTGGACGAATGAACATGTTTTTCACAAAATGTGCTTGCCATGCGACTTCCGTGATTACGCGAATACAAAGACGAGTATCAGGGTTAGCACCACAATAACCATCAACAACAAAAAGGCGCTTGTTCGATAGTTGGTTGGTGACTAATTCTTTAAGATCTAGCCATGCTGTTTGAGTGAGGGCTTTATTGTCATTCTTACCTTGATCTGACCACCACAATGTATCTTTGGTTGTGTTATCACGCACAATAAATTTATCTTGTGGTGAACGACCTGTAAAAATGCCTGTATCAACAGATACAGCACCCAGTTCAGTAACTATACCGCGCTCGTAACCTTCAAGTTCTGGTTTTGTTTCTTCATTGAAAAGAACTTCGTAGGATGGGTTACGAATAACATCTGTAACATTAGTAATACCGTATTGGGATAAATCCATGTTGTTTGCAACCTTATTATCGACACAAGTAGTGATCATTGGTGCTCCTAGGGTAAGATGTTGTTTAACTGTCAATCATGCTAGCAACCCTAAATCGCTAAATCAGGGACGGTCATCAAAAAAATGACCATCATTTTGTTAATTTTAGGTAAAAACATCAAGATCGTGAAGAGTTTTATTTTGCGAAAATGTTAAATTTTATTTGTTGTGATAGTGGTCAATTTTTACTCTGCGTGATTGCAAAAAAAGCACAAATAAAGTTGAAATGTAAACTTGTATACGGTGTGGCTATGATGGGATTTAAAAATAAGATAAAAAAAGCCGACATGATTGTCGGCTTTAAATAACAAAATGATATACGTTTGAATTAGTGAATTTGATCACTATCAGCAGCGTTAGCACTATTGTCACGTAGTGCTGCTACATCAATACTATCGAAATCATAGCTCGTGCCGCAATAGTCACAATGCAATGATACTTTGCCATCTTCAGCAATGATTTTATCAATTTCTGTTGGTTGAACACTCATGATGGCAGCGGCACTACGCTCACGAGAACAACCACATTCAAAGCTTACTGGTTGTGGTTCAAATAATTGCACTTGCTCTTGGTGGTAAAGACGATATAACACATCTTGTGCTTCAAGCGTAAATAGCTCGTCATCTTTAACGGTTTCAGTTAGCGCTTCTAAATGTTCAAAGTCGCCTTCTTTACCTGTACCATCAGGCATGATTTGTAATAACATTCCCGCCGCTTTTACTTGGCCGTCAATTTCACCGGTACGTAACCAAATACGGGTTTTTAATTGCTCTGAATTTTTGAAGTAACTTTCAAGACATTCAGCTAATGTATCGCCATCAAGACCCACAACACCTTGGTAGCGCTCACCTCTGGTTGGGGCAATGGTGATCACCATATGACCTTTACCCATTAAGTCATGGATAGTTCCAGCTTCTAGGTCGCCATTCCAACGCGCTACCCCACGTAATTGTTGGTTATGATCACCGTTGATTACCGCTAGGCTGACAGGACCATCACCTTGAATTTGAACGGTAATTGAACCTTCAAATTTTAAGGTTGCGGTTAATAGACTGGTTGCTACTAATAATTCACCCAATAATGTCGCTATTGGTGCTGGGTAGTTTTTATCCGCAATAATTTGTTGGTAAGTTTGACTTACTTGTACCAATTCACCGCGAACGGCTGCGCCATCGAAAAGGTAACGGTTTAAACTATCGTTTGTCATGAGTATGTATTCTCCAACTATAGAGCCAACCCAATAAAGGGATAAAATGAACAGTAATTACTTTATGGTCAACGCCGCAACCAAGGCGGTTAAACCGTTGCAATAAAGCACTCATTGTTGAAATTATAATTTAATAGGGTGGCACTGAGTTATTTATTCAGATGAGTTAATATTTTTGAATCGCATAATGTCGCGGCGTTGCTTTTTATCCGGTCGTTTTTCTGGACTTGGATTGTCATAAGCATTGAGTTTACGCATTTTTGCCGTCTGTTCACGGGCTGTAATGCTTTCTGCCGTTTCTCGATAGAGCAGTTGTGCTTCTGGTGCGCCACGGCGGCAGTCAGAAATTTGTTCAATGATGATTATTTTATCATCGTTACTCTGACGTAATTTTACCGTTGCGCCAAGTTCAATAATTTTACTTGGTTTTGAACGCTGACCATTGTACTGCACTTTACCGCCATCGATCATAGTGCGAGCAATTGAACGTGTTTTGTAAAAGCGGGCAGCCCATAACCATTTATCAAGACGAACCTGCTTAAGATTCGAGGTGTTTTGCTTCATTACGGTGCCTTTATTTGCTGAAACGATAAATTATCACATTCTACAGATAACCGCAGTAATGTGACTATTTAGTATAAATGGTGATATTAGCCGAGGATTTCAATCACTGAGTAAGAATTTATTACAAAAAATCAGTAAATTCTTAGATACTATGGTGTTTTGTGTGGATTATTAGATAGTATTTCAGTCATTAACAGGCGATCATTGTCAGTTCAATTTTATAGTGCAACGGCACTTCACTTATCTGTTTAATGGTAGTTGGTATTTTAACAATGGATTTCACTATGCTTACTTCAAAGTGGTTTACTGCTGCAACAACCAAATGTCCGTTATCATTACAATCTGCCACGCGTATTTTAACTTGTATTTTGGTTGTGATATTGGCTTGGGTTACAGGTCGTTTAGTGTGGTCTATTGTCGAACCCGCTCCTGCTGTTGCTCGCTGGCAACCTCTTGTGGTAACCGTTGATACCGCCCAACAACAAATACCCGTCAATGAATTATTAAGCTTAAATTTGTTTGGTCGCTATCAAGCCGATGCTGTTACGAAAACGGCGATTAAACAAGATGCCCCTCAAACACAATTGCGATTAACGTTAGTGGGGGTGGTTGCTAGTTCAACCCCGTCAAAAGCATTAGCTGTGGTGACCAATAACGGTAAACAAAATACGTATGGTATCAATGAAGTGATCGATAACACACGTGCAACTCTAATTGCGGTTTATAACGATCGGGTGATTATTCGAAATAACGGTCGTGATGAAACATTAATGCTAGAAGGATTGAAATTTATCAAGCCTTCGACGACGGACATTGTGGCGCCAAAGAAAAATAGCAGCAATAGCGCTGAACTTGCCAAAATAAAACAAGAAATTTTATCTGAGCCACAAAGCTTATTTCGCTACATTCGTTTATCTTTGGTAAAAAAAGATGGCCAAATTGAAGGCTATCGCGTTAATCCAGGAAAAAATAGAATTTTATTTGATCAGGTCGGTCTTAAAGCTAATGACCTTGCAGTGAAAATTAACGGTAATAGTCTGATCGATTCTACAATTATGACCAAACTTTGGGGTGAGTTGTCTTCAGCCTCTGATTTTACACTGACGGTTGAACGCAACGGTCAGTTACATGATATCCACATAGAGCTGCAATAACAACTTAGTGCTTAGCTTGAAATGAATATGCGATTATGCAGGAGTTTTTTGTGAAAAAATGGATGGGAAAAAGTGCCCTATTGTTAGCGAGTGGCTTGTTGTGTAGTCAAGCGATGGCTGATGAATTAAGTGCCAACTTTAAAGGGACTGACATTCAAGAATTTATCAATATAGTTGGCCGCACCTTACATAAAACGATCATTATTGATCCAGCTGTGCGCGGGCAAGTGAATGTGCGTAGCTATGATTTATTGAACGAAGAACAATATTACCGTTTCTTCCTGAATGTGCTTGATGTCTATGGTTATGCTGTTGTAACTACGGAAGATGGTGTCATGAAAGTTATTCGTGATAAAGATGCTAAAACAGCTGCGATTCCAGTGGTTGGCGCGAATGATAAAAACATTCCTGGTGATGCGGTTGTGACGCGTGTTATTGCGGTGAAGAATGTTTCAGTGCGTGAGCTCTCGCCATTATTACGCCAGCTAAATGATAATGCTGGTGCGGGTAATGTTGTCCATTATGATCCTGCCAATATCATTATGATCACTGGTCGTGCTGCGGTTGTTAACCGCTTAGCTGAAATCATTGAGCGAGTTGACCGTGCCGGTAATAAAGACGTTACCGTGGTATCACTTAATAATGCATCAGCATCAGAAATGGTACGTATTATTGATTCATTGAATAAAAGTACTGAATCATCAACTCCAGGTTTTCTTATCCCTAAAGCTGTTGCTGATGAACGGACTAACTCGGTGTTGATTTCTGGCGACCCTAAAGCACGTGAGTACCTAAAAAATCTGATTCACCGATTAGATAAAGAGATGGCGGTAAGTGGCAACAGTCGTGTGTTTTATCTTAAATATGCCAAAGCAGAAGATTTAGTCGATGTTCTTAAAGGGGT
Organism: uncultured Photobacterium sp.; assembly: GCF_947039875.1. Classification (GTDB taxonomy): domain Bacteria; phylum Pseudomonadota; class Gammaproteobacteria; order Enterobacterales; family Vibrionaceae; genus Photobacterium. The sequence goes on along the minus strand of NZ_CAMRAN010000022.1, from coordinate 19,772 downwards.
ATCTGAAAATGTGAAAGCATCAACCAAAGGTAATGCTAGTCAAGGTCAGGGCTCAAATAAAGATGATGTAATGATCTCCGCTCATGTATCAACGAATTCATTAATTATTTCAGCGCCTGCGGATGTAATGAAACGTTTAGAATCGATTATTTCACAACTCGATATCCGTCGCGCGCAAGTTCACATTGAAGCGATGATTGTTGAAGTACAGGAAGGTGAAGGGGTCGACTTTGGTGTTCAGTGGGGCTCTGAAGATGGTGGTGTGGTTCAATTTGGTAACAGCAGTGCACCGATTGGTGGATTATTATCAGCCCAAGAAGCGGGTAAAGATACTACCACCACTGAAACGCGTTACGATTCTGACGGCGTACCTTATACGTATCAAACTACCGAAAGTGGTGATTTAGCACCAATGGCTACCTTCCTTGGTGGTGTTAAAGGTGCCGCGGCTGCAATTGCATTGGGTGATTGGACGGCATTAGTCACTGCAGTGCAATCTAACCGAAATGTAAATGTACTTTCAACCCCGAACGTTACGGTCTTGGATAACCAAGAAGCGAATTTATCGGTTGGTCAAGAAGTGCCTGTGACGACTGGTTCGCAAACGGGATCAAATAACGATAACCCATTTACTACAGTAGAACGTAAAGATGTTGGTATTCAACTGAAAGTGACCCCGCAAATTAACGAGGGTGACTCAGTACAAATGAAGATCGAACAAGTGGTATCGCAAGTTGCTGATGCAAATGGTGCGGTTGATATTCGATTTGATAAGCGTGAATTAACAACATCAGTATTAGTTAAAGATGGCAACATGATTGCATTGGGTGGTTTGATGCAAGAGAAAACCCTTGAGTCTGAGCAAAAAGTGCCGATCTTAGGTGATATTCCGGTATTGGGGGCGTTATTCCGTTCGACCAATAATCAAACCGAAAAAACCAACTTGATGATTTTCATTCGTCCAACGATTTTACGTGATGACATGAGTGCTGATGGTATGACGCAACGTAAATATAACTATATTCGTGCCAAGCAGTTATACCAAGCGGATAAAGGGATGCGTTTAATGGATGCTGAAATACCTGTTATTCCAAAATATGGTGATGACATGGCATTGCCAGCAGAAGTGCGGGCGTTTGTATCGCAGTTGGAGAAACACTAATGGCAGATGAGTCTTTGGCGTTAGAAACCGCAGTTTTATTTCGATTGCCGTTTTCTTTTGCTAAGCGCCATCATGTGGTGATTGAAGCGAATCAACAAGGATGGCAGTTATACTATTGCGGTCAGCTATCAGCCATCGTATTAGCGGAAGTGCGCCGTGTTGTTGGAGAGGGTTTTTATCCGGTTGAATTATCAGAATCACAGTTTGAGCAAAAGCTAACGGATGCATATCAACGTGATTCGTCAGAAGCACGCCAGTTAATGGAAGACTTAGGTTCTGACAGTGATGATTTTTTCTCGTTAGCTGAAGATCTTCCTGAAACGGAAGATTTACTTGAGTCGGAAGATGATGCGCCAATCATTAAATTGATCAATGCGATGCTCGCAGAAGCCATCAAAGAAGGGGCGTCTGATATTCATATCGAAACCTTTGAAAAAATATTGTCGATTCGTTTTCGTGTCGATGGCATGTTACGTGAAGTATTACAACCAAGCCGTAAGTTAGCACCGTTGCTAGTCTCTCGTATTAAAGTCATGGCGAAATTAGACATCGCAGAAAAACGGATTCCACAAGATGGCCGTATTTCATTACGTATCGGTGGCCGGGCGGTGGATGTGCGGGTATCAACCATGCCGTCATCGCATGGCGAGCGGGTGGTATTGCGTTTATTAGATAAAAATGCCACTCGGCTTGATTTACACAGCCTTGGTATGACCGCTGCTAACCATGAAGCGTTTAGAAAGATCATTGATCGCCCGCATGGGATTATTTTAGTTACCGGTCCTACTGGTTCAGGTAAATCAACTACTTTGTATGCTGGTCTGCAAGAGCTCAATAGTGCTGAACGTAATATTCTTACGGTTGAAGATCCGATTGAATTTGATATCGATGGTATTGGTCAAACGCAGGTAAACAGTAAAGTTGATATGACATTTGCGCGTGGTTTGCGGGCCATTTTACGTCAAGATCCCGATGTGGTCATGATTGGTGAAATACGTGATTTAGAAACGGCAGCAATTGCCGTTCAAGCATCATTAACGGGTCATATGGTGTTATCAACCCTGCACACCAATACTGCGGTAGGCGCAATCACTCGTTTACGCGATATGGGAATTGAACCCTTCTTGGTGTCATCATCTCTACTGGGGGTGTTAGCTCAACGCTTAGTCCGTACTTTATGTGTTGAATGTCGCCAACCTTATGATGCCGATACCGAACAGAAGAAACTGTTTAAGTTAACAGCGACCGATAGTTTGACATTGTATCGTTCTTGCGGGTGTGACAAATGTAATTTTAAAGGCTATCGAGGCCGTACGGGTATTCATGAGCTTTTACAAGTAGATGAGCACGTACAAGAGTTAATTCATGCGGAAGCTGGCGAACAAGCGATTGAAAAATATGTTCGCCAGAGCACTCCAAGTATTCGAGATGATGGTTTGGATAAAGTACGCCAAGGAATCACCACACTTGAAGAAGTGATGCGCGTGACCAAGGAGAGCTAATGGCGGCATTTGAATATAAAGCATTAGATGCCAAAGGCCGCCACAAAAAAGGTGTGCTAGAAGGCGATACATCGCGTCAGGTTAGGCAGCAGTTGCGCGAAAAAGGGTTAGTGCCAATTGAGGTTAATCAAACTTCTGGTCAAGGTAAAAAAACGGCAGCGGCACCGAGTAAGTTAACGTTTCGACGGGGTATTAGTACCAATGAACTAGCGTTGATTACCCGTCAGTTAGCGACCTTGGTACAAGCCTCAATGCCATTGGAAGAATGTATTAAGGCGGTGGCAGAGCAAAATGAAAAGCCGCGTTTGAAAAATATTCTACTGGCGGTGCGTTCGCGGGTGGTTGAAGGTTACACCTTGGCTGACAGTATGGCGGAATACCCGCATGTGTTCGATCAATTGTTTCGCGCTATGGTGGCAGCGGGTGAAAAATCAGGGCATTTAGATACCATTTTAAATCGCTTAGCTGATTACAGCGAAAATCGTCAACAAATGCGTAGTAAGCTTCAACAAGCGATGATTTACCCACTTATGCTGACGTTGGTGGCGGTATCGGTAGTGGCATTCTTGTTGGCGACTGTGGTGCCGAAAATTGTTGATCAATTTGTGCAAATGAACCAAGGCTTGCCTGCAATTACTGAAGTGTTATTGGCTGCCAGTAATTTCGTTCAACATTGGGGATTGCTGGTGGTGATTGCGATTGTGGCTTTAATTGTTTTAATCAAAACAGCCCTGAAAAAACCCGCCTTTCGTATGAAGTGGGATCGTACCATCTTGCGTCTGCCTGTGATTGGTAAAGTTGCACGTGGATTGAACACCTCTCGTTTTGCTCGAACACTCTCTATTTGTACTTCAAGTGCGATCCCTTTATTAGATGGTATGAAAGTCGCATCTGATGTGATGACTAACACCTATGTTAATAAGAAAATTTTAGACGCGGCAGATCGAGTGCGTGAAGGAGCAAGCTTACGGGTTTCGTTGGAAAAAACGGCACTGTTTCCACCGATGATGTTACATATGATTGCCAGTGGTGAACGCAGTGGTGAGCTTGAGCAAATGCTGACTCGTGCGGCGGATAACCAAGATCGTGATTTTGAATCATTAGTGAATATGGCGTTAGGGGTTTTTGAGCCGTTATTGATTGTCGCCATGGCAGGGGTGGTGATGTTTATCGTTATTGCGACCTTGATGCCGATTATTGAATTAAACAATATGGTTGGAATGTAATTTTTCTTTTGGAGGGTAAATAATGCAACAAAAACAACGTGGTTTTACGCTGTTAGAAGTAATGGTCGTTATTGTGATTCTAGGGGTATTGGCAAGTTTAGTGGTGCCAAATCTATTAGGAAATAAAGAAAAAGCCGATCAACAAAAAGCGGTAACTGATATTAGTTCGTTAGAACAATCATTGGAAATGTATAAGTTGGATAACAGTGTCTTTCCAACCACAGATCAAGGGCTAGAAGCTTTAGTTACTAAGCCTTCATCATCACCTGAACCACGTAACTATCGTGATGATGGTTACATTAAGCGTTTACCAAAAGATCCATGGGGTTATGAATATCAATACGTTATGCCTGGTGAACATGGTGCGGTTGATATCTTTAGTCTTGGTGCGGATGGTCAAGAAGGCGGTGACGATATCAATACAGATATCGGTAACTGGAATATGTTGAATTACAAGAAATAAAGCTAAAATCATGATGAAACGAAATGCAGGTTTTACTCTAATTGAAATTATGTTGGTGCTAGTGTTATTAGCAACCAGTGCGGTTGCCGTGATATCGACGTTACCCAATAATAAACGTGATGAGGTCAAAGAACAGGCACTACGTTTTCATCATTTGGCTCAACTCTTGGGTGAAGATGCAATGTTAAATGGGGTCGATTATGGTATTCGTATCGAACCCCATCAATATCATTTTTTAAGGTTAACTCAAAATGGTTGGCAACCACTAGAAGACGTTAAATTTTTTACTAATGTCAAACTTGAGGCCGGTATTACGACAACAGTGGCTATTGGCGGAGCATGGAAAGATAAGGACCGACTTTTTAAATCTGATTCAATGTTTAAAAATGACGACATATTTAAAAAGTCTGATCAGGAACAGAAACAACTACCGCCACAAATTGTGGTGATGGCCAGTGGTGAATACACTCCATTTACAGTCAGTTTTGAGGTTGATAAACAACATCAATTTTGGCAAGTCGTTGCGGATGAAGTGGGAAATTTAGTGTTATTAGCTCCTGGGCAAACATTGGAGCAATATCTCTCCGAACAAGCGTTATCAGCGCAGGAACGATCGTAATGAAACGTTCACAAGGGTTCACATTATTAGAAGTGTTAGTGGCGTTGGCTATTTTTGCTATCGCAGCATTAAGTGTAGTGCGGGCAGTAAGTCAAAACTTAAATAGCTTAGGTTATTTAGAACAGAAAACTCTCGCGTCGATGGTGGCAGATAATGAATTAGCGCAGCTGCATTTAAGTGGTGAGTACCCAAGTTCAGTAAAACGGGGTAAATCAAGCTTAGCTGATCAAGAGTGGTATTGGACGGTCACCAGCACCAAAACCCAACAAAAACTATTACGCCTAATTGAAGTTTCGGTGGCTACCGATTCGCAGCGTAAACATTCAGTTATTACGGTAAAGACCTATGTCAGCAATTAATCATCGTCACCAACAAGGTTTTACGTTATTGGAAGTTTTGGTGGCGATTGCAGTATTTGCGATGTTGAGCTTATCTGCCAATCAAGTGTTAACCAATGTATTACGCAGTGATGCACAATCTAAAGATCATAATCAACGCTTACAAGCCATTCAACGGACCATGATTATGATGGATAATGATTTTCGGCAGATTGTGGCACGTAAATTTAGATCTGATACTGAAAAATCAACGGATAATATTCTACAGGCGAGTGAGTATTTATTAGATTCAAGTAGTGAAGGGATCACTTTTGTTCGTGGTGGTTGGCAAAATCCGCAATCAATGTTTCCTCGTGGTGATGTTACGCGTGTCGGTTATCGTATTATCGATGATAACTTAGAGCGAGTATGGTTTCGTTACCCTGATACTGTGATGGGGGCTAAGCCGTTGGTACGCGTGTTATTAACGGGCGTCACCGATTTAAAGTTTGAATTTTATTATGATAAGCAATGGCATAAAAAATGGGATAAAGCTAAGAGTTTGCCCGCAGGTATTAAAGTGGTCATGACCTTAAAAAAACTGGGCAAGATTGAGCGTATTTATTTATTACCTACTTCTTTGCTAACAAATAACCAGGAGCAAGAGGAATGATAAAGCAACGTGGGGTTGCACTGATCGTGGTGTTATTACTCGTTGCCTTGATGAGTTTATTAGCAGTGCAAATGACTGAACGGTTGCAACTCAATTTTCATCGTGTTCAGAACCAAGTAGAGCATCAGCAAAGTTATTGGTATAGCTTAGGAATAGAAGCATTAGCATCACAAGCATTAAAACAAAGTTTTAAAGACAGCAAAACCGTAAACTTAACCCAAGCTTGGGCTGTGGGGGAGCAAAGTTATCCTCTAGACAGTAATGCGGTAATCAGCGGTAATTTAACTGATAGTCAGGCCTGCTTTAATCTTAATGCTTTTAAAAATATTAAAGCCAGCACTGGTAGCAGTAAGCAACCATTTTTAGTGACCTATTTACAAAATATTCTTATAGAATCAGGTGTTGATGACTACGAAGCTGAAGTGATCGCAGATTCAAGTTGGGAATTTGTGGATGATAACACCACTATAGAGTCAGCGTATGGCGTGGAAGACAGTACTTATGAAAGCTTTCAGCCCCCTTATGTAACCGCCAATGATTGGTTGGCTGATGGCAGTGAGTTTAGAGCGATTAACGGGGTATCGGATAAAATTTATCAGCAGGTTAAAGGTTTAATCTGTGCGTTACCGAGCGATGAGATGTTGCTTAATGTGAATACCATTACTGAAAAAAACGCGGTGTTGTTATCAGCCTTATTTGCGCCATCGTTATCATTAGATGATGCAAAAAAAATCATTCGTGAGCGTGATAAAAAACATACTGTATGGGAGAGTGTGGCTGATTTTATGAAGTTAGTGCCACAACCGCCAGCGGATAGTGCCGATTCAGGAAAAGATAAGACGGCAACTGAAATGGAAAAATATTTAGCTGTTACCAGTCATTATTTTTCGTTAGATGCTGAAATAAAAGTAGACCGTGCCCGAGTGCGAGTCGTGGCATTATTTAATCGAGATGATAAGAACAAGGTGACGGTCGTTCGTCGCCAGTATGGAGGAATCCGTGAGCGAATTTCTGACGATAAGGCTAAGTAGTCGGCCGGAAATGCCGGTGCAATGGCTAGTCTGGTCGCCACTGCAAAATGAAGTGATAGCCTCGGGTCAGTTAGCTGATATTAACCAACTAGGTGAATTAACTGAATATGCTGTTACTCGTCCTGTTTATGGTTTAGTACCAACCAGTGAGATGCTGTTAACACAAGTCGCGATCCCTGCCGGCAGTAGCCGTCAATTAGCGGCGGTATTACCGTACCTGCTTGAAGAAGAGCTGGCGCAAGATGTTGATAGTTTGCATGTGCAATTACTGAAACGTGATAATGATATTGCAACGGTTGCAATTATTGAACACCAAAAAATAGCAGCATGGTTAGCAATATTTAATGAATGTGGTATTGAGCTTAAAAAACTAATTCCAGACTGTTTATGTTTACCCCTCTTTAATGATGGTTACAGTGCCGCTGAAATGGATGGACAGTGGTTAATTCGACAATCAGAAGCAATGGGTGTGTGTGCTGACTCTAGTTGGTTAGGGGCATGGATCACCGCTCAAAAAGCACCCATAATCATTGAAACCCCTGTCGATACTGCTGACGATGACAATGATGATACTGCCGTCGAGGTTGAAGCTGAACTATTAGCTGAAGAAGTCGAATCGATTGTTGCGGCGACGGAGAGTTTGGCGCAAGTGACGATTCATCACTATACGCCAGCACCAGCAAACACCCCGGGTCATTGGCAACCACAAGCGCCGGAATTGGTGATGCAGCTGTTGGCTATAGGGGCTGCAGAGTCTAAAGCTTCTTTATTATCTGGGCCGTATAAACCACAAGCAGCATGGTGTAAGCATTTACAACCATGGCGCAAAGTGGCAATCACGGCAGCAGTGGTATTAGTTGTACTTATTGGTGAGCAAGTACTAACTATGCAGCGTTTAGAACAACAAGCAAATGCGTATCGAGCTGAAAGTGAACGTATTTTTCGTCAAGTTCTGCCACAGTTTAAACGAATTCCTTCGCAGAGTTATTTGAAAAATCAAATGAATGCGGCATTGAAGAGTTTAGGTGGCCATGGTGAACAAGATGGCATGCTAATGTGGTTAAACGAATTAAAGCCCGCATTAACGAAAGTGCCAACAATCAAGATTGTTAGCCTTAAATATGATCAAACTCGAGGCGAATTACGCTTGCAAGCAACCGCGACGGGCTTTCAAGATTTTGAACAATTACGCAGTGCATTAGCGACTCAGTTTGTGGTCGATCAGGGCCAGTTAACCAAACAAGATAATTTAGTTAGTGGTGCTGTTGTGTTGAGGAGGAAAGCTTAATGGCAGAGATAAAGTCATGGTGGAAAGCCCTCAGTCAACGGGAGCAACATTCATTGCTTGGGGCTGGTGGTGCGTTAGTGATTGCGATTCTTTATTGGGGAGTATGGCAACCATTAAATCAACGTGCAGTTAATGCTCAGAATAAAATTAATCAGCAGCGACAATTATTAACTTGGGTTGAACACAAAGCTAATCAAATTACGGCACTTAAACGTGCAGGTGGAACGGTAAATGTTAGTGATGAGGGGCTTAACCAAGTTATTAATGAAACCACGACGCGATTTAAAATTGATTTGATTCGAATGCAGCCACGTAATGATGCGCTACAAGTGTGGGTGCAACCACTACCATTTGATACGCTTGTTAATTGGTTAGTGTATTTGCAGCAGAGTTTTGGTATTAACCCACAGTTTATTGATCTCTCAAAAACCGATAAAAACGGTATGGTTGAAGTTAACCGTTTGCAGTTAGGACGAGGATAAGCGTGAAATTTAAATTAGCGGTTGGTGCCAGTTTCGGTGCGGTATTTATAGCAAGTTTAGTCACTCATATTCCCGCCAGTTGGTTATGGCAGTATGCGCCTAAAATACAAGGTCTCGCTATAGAAGGGATGTCGGGTACACCATGGCAAGGATCGGCTGCCAATATACGTTGGCAAAATCAACCTTTTGGGCGGTTGCAATGGAATATGCAGTTAGGTCGATTATTGCAAGGTGAATTGGCGTTTAATGTTCGCTTTGGTAAAGGCAGTGAATGGCAGTTACAAGGGCAAGGTTTAGTGGGTTACAGCTTGTCTGGCCCATTTGCTGAAAAACTTTTGTTATCGATGCCAGCGGCGCAAGCCGTATCACAAGCGCAGCTTCCTGTCCCAGTATCTATCGATGGTAATTTAGAACTGACGGTTAAAAATTATCATTATGCAGCCCCTTATTGTAAAACCTTGGATGCGACATTAGCTTGGGTGCAAGGTGCGGCGGAAACACCAATGGGGACTATTAAACCTGGACCTGTTTTTGCTGATCTTAGTTGTGAAAAAGGTGCGATTGTCGCTAAAGTTAAGCAAACCTCGACGGATGTGAGTAGTGATTGGCATGCCAATTTAGCCACTAATCGTCATTATAAACTTAATGGCTGGTTTAAGCCCGGGGCAACATTCCCTGATAAGTTAGCGGCACAATTAAAATGGTTAGGTGACCCTAACACCAAGGGAGAGTATCCACTGAATTATTCAGGACGTTTGTAGCGTTGGTTACCGTTTTAATCATCAATTTATTAATAATAGGCAGTCGATTACGGCTGCCTTGTTATTTCTGATGATTATTTGCTTTTAATTCGTGTAAGCTTTTCTTATTCTGGTAGTGCTTTTCATTAAACAGGGCCTTATAAATGGCGTTCAGCAAAGATAAACCCCAAATCTTAGCAGCCGAGGTTGTAGCACAATCACGACTCTTTAAAATTGAATCATTGGATTTACGTTTTTCTAATGGTGTCGAGCGTACTTATGAACGTATGCAGCCAAGTGGTCGTCATGCGGTATTAATCGTACCAGTCACTGCTGATGGTGATTTATTATTGATTCGTGAATATTCTGCCGGTACTGAGCGTTATGAATTAGGTTTTCCGAAAGGATTAATTGATGCTGGTGAAAGTGCATTAGAAGCGGCAAACCGTGAGTTAAAAGAAGAAATAGGCTTTGGTGCACAGCGATTGCATCCGCTAAAAGAAGTGATTTTAGCGCCATCGTATTTTTCAAGTCGAATGACACTGTTTGTGGGACAAGATTTATATCCTGAGCGTTTAGAAGGTGATGAACCAGAGCCTCTAGAAATTGTACGATGGCCGTTAGCCCAAGCAAAAGAGCTACTTAATCACCTAGATTTCGCCGAAGCGCGTAGTATCAGCGCCTTATTTTTAGCGCTGAAGTATTTAGCTTGCGAGGAATAACCAATGACATTAAACCATCTTATTACCGATGTTATCGATATTGCCCAAGAATCAGGTCGGTTGATCTTAGGTATTTATCAACAAGGACAGTTTGAGCAGCAAATCAAATCAGATAATACACCAGTAACCAGTGCTGATTTAGCGGCCAATAAATTAGTGATTGAGCGGTTATCACAATTAACCCCTGACATTCCTATACTGTCAGAGGAAGATACCGCAATATCATTAGCAGAACGCAGTCAGTGGCCTCGCTATTGGTTAATCGATCCCTTAGATGGTACTCAAGAGTTTATTGCGGGTAGTGGTGATTTCGCGACAATTATTGCGTTAATTGATAATAATAAGCCGGTTATGGGGGTGGTGTATGCGCCTGTATCTGGCGTGACATATTATGCGGCGCAAGGTCAAGGGGCACATAAAATAACTGCGGACGGTGAAACTAGTACGATCTCAACGACTAAACATCAGTTACCATTGCGTGGGTTAACCATCGCTATTAGTCGTCGTCAGGATATTGATACCACCAAGGCTCGGTTTGATAGCCAATATAGCTATGATCTTGTTGCATTAGGCTCTGCTTCTCTAAAAGCGTGTTTAGTCGCAGAAGGGGGCGCTGATTGCTACCTACGATTAGGGCCAACAGGTGAGTGGGATACTGCCGCAACTCAATGTATTGTTGAAGAAGCGGGTGGACGTATTTTTAATACCCATATAACGCCATTATCTTATAACCAGCGTCAGACTTTAGAGAATCCAAACTTCATTGTGCTGGGTGATGAGCAATTACCGTGGGTATCGATTCTAACGGCAGATGATCGCTTAATGGGCGCAGAATAGTTCATCGGCCACATACAAAAACGGAGCCTTAATGGCTCTGTTTTTGTATTGGTTATTATATGGATGACTAATAAGGGATCATCGGTGGTATTTTTAGAACAAACGGTTAAGGCCATTTAATGCCGCAACACGAAATGCTTCCGCCATGGTGGGATAATTAAAGGTGGTATTGGCAAAATATTCAATGGTATTGCCTTCCCCTTTTTGCTCCATGATAGCTTGGCCAATATGAATAATTTCAGCCGCTCGTTCACCAAAGCAATGAATACCTAAAATAGCTTTGGTTTCACGATGAAATAATATTTTCAAACTACCGACTTCTGTTCCTGCGATCTGAGCTCGAGCCAAATGTTTAAATTGAGATCGACCCACTTCATAAGGAATTTTTGCTGCGGTTAGTTGTTGCTCTGTTTGACCGACAGAACTGATTTCTGGCAGGGTATAAATCCCGGTTGGAATATTCGCAATTAATTGCCCTTGAGCTTTGCCGGTACTGATCGCTTGCGCAACAAAACGCCCTTGATCATAGGCGGCACTTGCGAGGCTAGGGTAACCTATGACATCACCCACGGCATAGATATGATCTACGGTTGTTTGATAGTTATTATTCACCTGTAGTTGTCCTCGAGAATCTGCCTCTAATCCGACCATCTCAAGGGCTAATTTGTCAGTATTACCGGTACGGCCATTGGCATACAGTAAACAGTCTGCTCGCATTTTCTTGCCAGATTGCAAGTGCAGAATAACCCCGTCATCGGTCCCTTCAATGGTTTCAAAAACCTCATCGTTACGAATCATAGTACCCGTATTACTAAGGTGATAAGACAACGAATCAGACATCTCATTATCAAGGAATTCTAATAGTCGTTGGCGAGTATTAATTAAATTAACTTTAACCCCAAGTCCTCTAAAAATAGACGCATATTCACAGCCAATAACCCCTGCGCCATAAATTAAAATATGTCGAGGATCATGGGCTAATTGTAAAATCGAATCGCTGTCATAAATACGGGGATGATTGAAATCAACAGTGGTGGGCTGGTAGGGACGAGAGCCTGTGGCAATGATAAACCGCTCTGCACTGAGATGATCAATACTGCCATCATGGGTGATAACACTGACACTATGTGAGTCAATAAATTGCGCTTCACCGTGAATGATTTGGCAATGATTGCGATCATAAAACCCTTGTCGCATGCGGGTTTGTTTACTAACGACTTCGGTAGCATGGTGCAAGATCTGACTAAAGGTACGGTGGAGGGTTGAGGTGTCATTACAGTAAAGCGGATTTTGGTTAAATTCGATAATACGGCTGACGGCATGACGTAATGATTTTGACGGAATGGTTCCCCAGTGGGTGCAACCGCCACCGACACTGTCTTCGCGTTCGATAATTGCCACCTTAAATCCAGCTTTCGCTAGCCCCATTGCCGCGCCTTCACCTCCAGGACCACTACCAATAATGATAACATCAAAATGGTTTTGAGAAGCAGGTAGGTTATTTGTCATAAAAGTCATCCCTTGATTATGTTTTTCCGTCTTACATTAACATTATGATAACGATTTACCAGATAACGATGCATAAGGGAATGATGTGTCTCGAAGCGGGTCACGAAGTTTTTATTATTAATCAATCGGTATAGTTCTAGATTGGTTATTAAACCAGCGCCACGTTTTGTGACGAAAAATAGTAATTGATCTCAATCTGGCTTTGCGTCAGTCGCGCTCTCGCTTTACTATGTGAGAGTCTCATGTCATTGCTATGGCGCAGATGAAACAGAGTATCATTGTAATAAAATCACAGAGAAGCAGATAATTGATGGGAATTAGGGCTCAGCAAAAAGAAAAAACTCGGCGTTCATTGATTGATGCCGCTTTTAGCCAGTTAAGTGCCGAGCGAAGTTTTTCTAATTTAAGTCTACGTGAAGTTGCGCGTGAAGCGGGTATTGCTCCAACATCATTCTACCGTCATTTTAAAGATATGGATGAATTGGGATTAACCATGGTTGATGAGGGCGGTTTAATTCTTCGTCAATTAATGCGTCAAGCTCGACAGCGTATTGCTACTGAAGGCAGCGTGATCCGTACCTCAGTAGAGACTTTTATGGAATTTATAGAAAGTAGTCCTAACGTATTCCGCTTACTGCTTCGTGAGCGTTCTGGTACATCAACAGCTTTTCGTGCTGCGGTTGTGCGAGAAATACAACATTTTGTGGCGGAACTGGCTGAGTATCTTAAAGCGAAAACTGGGGTAACTCATGAAGAAGCTTATACACAAGCTGAAGCGTCAGTAACATTGGTCTTTAGTTCAGGAGCAGAAGCTCTTGATCTAGATTGTCATGCTCGCGCTGAGCATGCAGAAAGACTGATTATGCAACTTAGAATGATTGCAAAAGGTGCTTATTGGTACCGTAAAGAGCGTGAGCGTCGAGAGCTCAGGCAGAAACTATAATCTTATTTTGATTTTGGTGAATTATATATGGAAAAGCAACAACTTAAAGCTGAGCGTAAGACACTTATTTTATCTGTAATAGCAGGTATTTGTGGTTATGGTACTTTGGCGGTATTGTTTTCAAGTTATGTAACATTCTCTATTTTCCCTGTTTTGGCTTTTGCCATGGCCGTGTACTGTTTATACCAAGAATACATGCGTAAACCTATGGCTGAAGGCGTTCCTACGCTTGCTAGTGCATGTTTCTTCGTTGGGGTATTTGGTTATGCGGCATTACTTCGCGCTGAATACCCAGATATGGGGTCAAATTTCATTCCATTAATGATTACATTGGCGTTGTTATTTTGGGTATCGTATAAAATGGGTGTAATGGATAAGAAAGACCAAAAAACAGTGTAAGTTATATTGGCTGTTATTTGAAAAAGGAAAAGGCGCTGATAGCGCCTTTTTTATTTTTATCTTTTGAGGATCACTGCTTATTTACGCGCTAGTAATACACCGGCTTCCATATGGTGGGTGTAAGGGAATTGGTCAAATAAGGCAAATCGAGTAATATTGTGGGTTTCAGTTAAGATGGTTAAATTGTCACGTAATGTCTCTGGGTTACATGAGATATACATGATGTTGTCGTAGCCTTGTACCATGCGGCAAGTTCCATCATCCATACCTGAACGTGGTGGATCGACAAAAATGGTGTTGCAGTTATAGCTTTGTAAATCAACATTCTGATCTTTTAGACGACGGAATTCACGTTTACCCGCCATTGCATCAGTAAAGTCTTCCGCAGACATACGAATAATTTGTACGTTTTCAATATTGTTTACCGCAATATTGTATTGTGCTGAATCAACCGATGGTTTTGCTAGTTCAGTTGCCAGTACTCGCTCAAAGTTTGGCGCAAGTGCTAATGAGAAATTACCATTACCACAATACAATTCCAGTAAATCACCTACACTGTCTTGAGTACAATCAACGGCCCATTCCAGCATCTTCTGTGCAACTTCACCGTTAGGTTGGGTAAAGCTATTTTCAACTTGCTTGTAAGTCAGTGCTTTATCGTGAACCTTTAATTGTTCAATAACGTAATCTTGATCTAAGACGATTTTCATCTTACGCGCACGACCGATAAGGTTTAGTTTAAACCCTTCATCATTTAAGCGTTGCTTTAGTTGTTTGGCAGTGACTGTCCATTCATCATCAAGTTGACGGTGATACAACATCGAAACTAAAATTTCACCACTTAACGTAGATAAGAAATCTACTTGGAACAGTTTGTGACGCAGGGTTTTTATTGGCTTGATTGCTTCAAGCAACATTGGCATTACATCATTAATTAAACGGCTTGCAGCCGGGAATTGATCAACTCGGTATTTTTCACGGGTGTGTTGATTAAACATGATGTAATACAGCTCTTCGCCTTCGTGCCAAACACGAAACTCTGCACGCATACGGTAATGCTCTGCAGGAGAGGCAAACACCTCTAATTCAGGCGTTTCAAAATCACTAAGTAGATCTTGAATACGCGCTGCTTTTTCATCCAACTGGGGCTGGTAATCAGCGATATTAAGGACGGTGGATGTCATAGTGTGTGCCTCGACTGCTCAAAATAAGACCGCAGATTTTATTGTATTGCACACTGATGTCCAGTGTTGATCCAAATTAAAATATTCATGTATCCAAAAATTCATAACTAATACCAAACAAAACTAGACATAAAAGCAATACAACACTAGCATTCGCGCTGTGCTGGTTAAGCCTTGGAAGGCTCGGGAATACGGTGTGAATCCGTAACTGACGCGCAGCGGTAATAGAGAACGAACGCACATGGATGTAATCCAAACACTGTTGATGCTCCCTACAAATAATCACAGTATTATTTAGTATAGTGGCAATGGGAAGTTGTTGCCTAGGCGACCTGATGGTCATGCTCTTAAGTCCGAATACCAACCAGCAAGACAAGCATATTGCTTTGTTATAAACGCGACTTAGGACAATTGTAATGAAAAAATCCCTTTTAGCAGCGACGGTAGCGTCGTTGTGTCTCCCTTCTTTTGCTTCATTTGCAGCAGACACTACATCTGATGATGTAATGGTGGTAACCGCTAACCGCTTTGAGCAACCTATAACCTCAGTATTAGCTCCTTTTAATGTTGTGACTCGTCAAGACATCGATAAAGTACAAGCTAAAACACTCACTGAAGTGTTGAGTTTATTACCTGGGGTACAGATCACTCAAAATGGTGGGCGTGGGCAAAGTTCTAGTATCTTTGTTCGTGGTGCAAACTCGGATCAAGTTTTAGTTTTGGTTGATGGTATTCGTATGGCTCGCTCTGTGGCGGGTAATGTAGATTTCAATCAAATTCCATTAACTCAAGTACAGCGGATTGAATTTACTCGTGGTGCTCGCGCGGCAATTTATGGCTCTGAAGCTATTGGTGGTGTGATCAATATCATTACCCTGACAGGAACAGATACGCCATCAAAAACGAAATTAGATCTGGGTATTGGTAGCCATAATTATCAAGAGGCGAATGTTTCTGGTGCGTATAAAATCGGTGATAACAGCGTATTACAAGTTGCAGCCGGTTATGAAAACGATAAAGGCTATAATGTTCATCCTCAATCAGGATTGAATGATGGCGATAAACATGGTTTTGATAGCCGTAATGCATCATTAGCACTGCATCATCAATTTACCGATCAAATTTCGGGCTTTGTCGCTACTCGTTGGTATAAAAATCATTCCCAATATGACGGCTCAAGTGTGTATTCTGGTCATCAGTATGTGAGATCGGAAACCGAATTTAATGATTATTCTGCGGGTTTAAAATATGCGCAGGATAGCTATAAGTCATCACTGATTTTTGATTATCAAAAACAAGACAACCTTGATTTGATCGATAAAACCAATGTTGTTAATCGCAAGGACCAATATCACCAACGTAATGTTCAATGGCATAACCAATACCAATTATTATCAACATTGTCAGTGAGTGGTGGTATTGATTGGCGCCAAGAGCAATGGAATGATTTAACGGGTTTTGCGGGTAATAAAGAACGCGATAATACTGGTTATTATGCGATTGGCTTATGGGATTACTCTCCAGTTAGTATCGAAACCAGTGTTCGTCTGGATGATAATCAGCAGTATGGTACCCATTCAACGTACAATATTGCTGGTGGCTGGTATTTAAATGACAATATTCAGTTACGTGGTTCGTACGGCACAGCATTTAAAGCCCCTAATCTTTACCAACTTTACGTTAAAAGTGCTTGGTCAACGGGTAACCCTAATTTAAATCCGGAAACCTCAAAAAATATCGATGTTTCGCTGCATGCTGATTACGATATTGCGAGCGTTGCTGTTACGGCTTACCAAATGCGCATTGATGATTTAATTGCTTATGTCGGCGGCACGCCATCGTATGACAACGTTAAAGGGGAAAGTAAAATTAAAGGTGTTGAAGTCGAAGCTGACTTTGATACGGGTATTGTTACTCACCAGCTAAACTTTGATTTTAAAGATCCTCGAGATAGTGAAGGCCAACAGCTTATACGTCGTGAAAAATTCTCATTTAAATGGGTAGGTACGGCAAGTTATGGTGATCTAGATACCGCAGTGACGTACCAGTATCATGGTAAACGACCAGATATTTCAGATACTGAGCTATCAGCATATGATACGTGGGATATTGCCTTAACATACTGGCTACAACCCAAGCTTGCTTTAAAAGGGCGAGTAGCGAACCTTTTAAATGAAGACTACGAAACAGCTGGTGGTTACGTAATGCCGAGTAGAACTTACTATACCAGCATTAATTATCAGTTTTAATGTGTGATTTTTTATAGATCAAGGCCGCCATTGTGCGGCCTTTTTGATGGTGATAAATATGAAACAAAGCGTGATTATTAGTTGGTCATCAGGTAAGGATTCAGCATTAACGTTATGGCGGTTAATGAACGATCCTAATTATGAGGTTATTGGGCTTTATACGACGTATGTTGGTAGCGAGGTGCCGTTTCAAGCAACGCCAATTGATATTGTTAAACGACAGGCGCAGCTGATTGGTTTACCGTTAGTGCTGATTACACTACCAGATGTGTTTCCCGCTAATGATGTCTATCAACAGGCAATTGTTGATGGGTTGAAAAATTGTGAGTTACAGTTTGATAGTGTCGCTTTTGGTGATTTGTTTTGCAATGGTATTGCAGATTATCGGCGTCAATACATTAAACCAGCAGGTTGGGAGTGTGTTTTTCCCTTATTAGGGCAATCAAGCCTTCAGTTAGCCAATGAAATTATTGAATGTGGCATGCAAACAAAATTAGTCACAGTCGATAGTACCCAATTAGATATTAAGTTTTGTGGGCGTTGGTTTGATTATCAATTATTAACTGAATTAGCACCGGCCACTGATCTCTGTGGTGAAAATGGAGAATTTCATTCGTTAGTCGTCGATGGTCCTTTTTATCAGCAACCACTTAACCTGAAATGGTTAGGATGTGAAACTGATTCACGGTTTTGTTATCAACGCTATACACTGGTAGAGACTGACTCATCGCAGTATCATAACGACTCGATATCGTAATAAGGTAAGTGGTAGTGAAAAAAGTTGTCATTTTTGATTCAGGGGTGGGCGGTTTATCGGTGTATCAAGAGATCCATGCTTTACTACCTCAAGTACAATTTATTTACGCTTTCGATAATGCTGCTTTCCCCTATGGTGAATTAGATGACGCAACATTAATAAAGCGTACTAATTATATTGTGACGTTATTAGCTAATCAGTATCAGGCTGATTTGGTAGTTATCGCCTGCAATACGGCCAGTACTATCGTTTTGCCTTCGTTACGTCAGCAGTTAACAATACCCGTCGTTGGCGTTGTTCCAGCAATAAAACCTGCCGCGTTGATTAGCCAAACAAAATCGATTGGTTTATTGGCAACACCTGCAACCGTTAATCGAGTTTACACTCATCAATTAGTACAACAATTTGCTAATGGCTGTGAAGTTAAGATGATTGGTTCTACCCGATTGGTGGAGATGGCAGAGCAAAAGCTACGCGGTAAACCGGTTGATATAGGTGAATTAGCTGAAATTCTAGCACCATGGCAAGATTGCGTGGATAGTATTGTTTTAGGCTGTACTCACTTTCCGTTAATAAAACAAGAAATTTTATTGGCACTAAACCATCGAGTAAATGTTATCGATTCAGGTAAAGCGATCGCTAAGCGAGTGGCATTACTATTAGCGTTACCAACTGAAGTAATGCCATCTATAATGCCGCAGGTAAAGAACGTTACATATAGCAGCGCCACAACATCAGATGCTGCGGCGCTGAATAAAAGCTTAAATGAAATGCAATTAGATATTATTCAAGATCTAAACTATCCGCATTTTTAGGTTCGTTAGCTTCACGTACTTTTAGGGTACGTTGGCCATATTCTTGGTTGTTGAGTTGATCAATGGCATGTTCTGCGTCTTGACTATTCATAACAACAAAACCAAAGCCTCTACGTTTACCTGTGCGTTTATCCTTCATTAGACGCACAGCAAAAACATCGCCATGCTCTGCAAAAAGGTTTTTTACGTCGCTCTCATTAGCACGATAAGGAAGGTTGCCAACATAAAGGGTTTTGCTACTTTGAGAAGGATCTAATTCATCGAGGATAGGATTTTTATTTTCTTGCATAAAGTGCAACGCCAATCCTGTTAGCATCGCACCAAGCGCAAAACTAATGGCTGGTGGAGTACTACTGAACATACTAAAGATTAAGGCGCCAATGATAGCGATAGCAATCACTGTTATTGTGGTTTGGTTATTTGATTTCATATTTAAAGTACATCTCAAAAGGGAAAGAGAAGAATGCGTTAATGGGTGTTTTAACATCAAGCTTATGATGATGCCAATTTTAATGGCCTGTAATTCATAATTATTGAGTATAAATATACTCGCATGAGTTTATTACAAACACATAGCCCACATTAGATGAAATAATCAGCAATTACATTATTTTTTTTCAAAAAGGCTTGTCAGAGTGATCAAAGTCTCTATAATGCGGCTCCATCGAAAGATGATACGACTAAACAGCCGATCAAGTTCAAACTTTTGATAAATCATTGTCTTTTTGCTTTCCACAGCGAAAAGGAAGTCAATAAGAGGTTTTGATGTAAAATTTCTTCTTGACTTTATTTTGATAGTGCGTATTATACGCAGCCTGACTTGCTGAAGCGTTCAACGCCAAGGCATTGAAAGT
>NZ_CAMRAN010000021.1 GCF_947039875.1 uncultured Photobacterium sp. | reverse complement strand
GCTTCACTACCGGCTTCACTACCGGCTTCACTACCGGCTTCACTACCGGCTTCACTACCGGCTTCACCGCGACTGTCTTTTCAACCTCTGGTTGTGGCTCTGCTGACGGTTGCTCATCCGATTCAATAGTATAGGTTTCATCGCCAGATGAGGTTGAAGCTTGTGTATCAGTGGTCGCAACTACTGGCTCTTGCGGCAACACAACATTTGCATCTTCAGGCTCAGGAATCGTTTTGACTTCACTTTGTCCTCCCATTTTTGGTTGCAATGGGATACTTGCCAATTCTTCTTTATAATGTTCTTTCTTACCATCAAAAAAATCGGGTAGAAAAATAACGCCTACCGCGACTAGAATAATGGTTCCAATTAGTCGATTTTGAAATTGACTCGCCACAATGACTCCTGTTGGTATCTAAAACGAAAACACTGCACAATCACAATGTGCTCTCTTCACGTTCTACAACTTTAAATGAGTGGTTATTTGACCGACAGTGTAAAACGAGCCAAACACGATTACCACATCGTCTGCCCCTGCTTGTGTTAATGCTTGGTCAAATGCTAATTCTGGATTATCAAATCCACGACAACCTGTCGGTAAATACTGCAAAATATCATCAGCAACAGCGGCACGAGGTCCTTTTAATGACGCTGGATACCAACAATCAACACAATCACGCATAGCAGCAACGGTAGCGGCAATGTCTTTGTCATGCAGCATAGCAACAACAGCATGGACTTTGTTTTTACCTTCTTGTGCTTTGATAATCGCCAGTTGGGTCGCAAAATATTGTGCCGAATGTGGATTATGTGCCACATCCATAATAATTAATGGTTGTTCACTTACCCGCTGCATCCGCCCGGGTAAACGTGCATTACGCAAACCATCAACGATATTCTGATCGCTGATATCGAGCTCAGTGACTGACAATGCCATTAACGCTGTCGCAGCATTGGGTAAAGGTAGTTGTGGTAAAGGTAAATCTGTCAGTGAAAATGCCCCCACTTGCCAATGCCAACAATCACCTTTAACGTGATAATCAAACTGATACCCGACTTGATAAAACTCAGCTCCGATATCATCAGCGTGTGCGGGTACTGTCGCTGGAGGATGTGGCTGCCCACAAATCGCTGGCTTACCACCTCGAAAGATGCCCGCTTTTTCATAACCAATAACGTCAATGTTATCGCCAAGCCAATCAACGTGATCAATCGCTAAGCTAGTGATCACACATACATCATGATCAACAATATTAGTCGCATCTAAACGGCCACCTAAACCCACTTCTAATATCACAACATCAACTTGATGCTGCTTAAATAATGTCAGCGCAGATAACGTACCAAATTCAAACAAACTTAAACTGGTTTCACCACGTACAGCTTCCACATTAGCAAATGCTTGGCAATGCTCACTATCATCAAGCTCTTGGTTATTAATCCGTACGCGTTCGTTATAACGAACTAAATGAGGTGAACTATAAACCCCCACTTTATAACCCGCAGCTAAAAGAATGGCTTCAAGCATGGCACAGGTTGAGCCTTTACCATTAGTTCCTGCAACGGTGATCACACACGGCGCAGGCTTGATAAGATTAGCGTGTTGTGCAACTAATCTAACTCGGTCGAGTCCTAGATCAATTGCACTAGTATGAAGCTGTTCAAGATATTTTAGCCATGTTGAAAGCGCGGCTGTCGCTTGAGGAGGAGTCAATCCTGACATTGAAATCATTCACTTGTAGTAACGAACTGAATTATTAATTTACCACTGAAAGCCAAAGAACTTAATCACCAGAGGGGAATAAATTGCAAATTCTACCTAGAAAAAAATGCCACACTAATAAAAATCAATTAGGGTGGCATTTATTGGACATTAATCGTGGTGATTACCAACGGTAAACACACTCAATTAAAGATAATATTATCAGTCTTCTTGTTCTGCATCTTCTACAACAGGTTGTGGCTCTGGCTTACTATCAACAGACACAACTAACGGTGATGCTTGGTTAGTCATTTTAGCCATTAAGCCCGCAATACGTTGGCGCATTTCACGGCGATCAACAATCATATCAATCGCACCATGCTCAAGCAGAAACTCACTACGCTGAAAGCCTTCTGGTAGTTTTTCACGTACTGTTTGCTCAATAACACGTTGACCAGCAAAACCAATCAGTGCTTTTGGCTCACCAATATTAATATCACCAAGCATTGCAAGAGAAGCTGAAACACCGCCCATTGTTGGATCTGTTAATACAGAGAAGAACGGTAAACCTTTTGCAGATAGGCGTTCTAACGCAGCACTGGTTTTTGCCATTTGCATTAATGACATTAAGGCTTCTTGCATACGCGCACCACCACTGGCAGAGAAACACACCAATGGACAGTTCTTTTCAATGGCAGAATCAACTGCACGCACAAACTTAGCGCCAACAACCGAACCCATTGAGCCGCCCATAAAAGAGAATTCAAAGGCACAGGCAACAATAGGTAGACCAAGTAGCTCACCGTTCATCGCAACTAGAGCATCTTTCTCACCCGTTGCTTTTTGGGCTGCATATAAACGATCTTTGTATTTTTTAGAGTCGCGAAATTTAAGCTTATCTTGTGGCTCTAATTCTGCTGCGATTTCCACTTGTGTATCAGCATCAAGAAATGTTTCAAGACGGTGACGTGCTTTCATACGCATGTGATGGTCACATTTAGGGCAAACTTCAAGATTGCGCTCGAGATCTGCGTGATACAGAACCTGATCACAAGACGTACATTTCGTCCAGACACCTTCAGGAATTGATACCTTACGCGAAGATACGATGTTACTTTTCGTTAGAATCTTTTCAAGCCAGCTCATGAATGACCTTTCTTTTTTATTCTTCCGCCAATAATGACCGAAGAGACAAATTCATTAAATATTATCTACGATTAAAACATAATCTTATTAATCTGTAGATAAAAAACTGGTACTACCTTTTATAAGCCACTATGACATTTTAGAATAAAAACATCAATAATCGTTAAAAACAGTCATAACACGGTAAATTGTGCACCAACTATTTCGTCTGTATTAACAGCATCACTTACAAAAATAATGGACCTAAAGCCGAACGCGGCAAATTATATTCTGCAGGATAATCAACATCGACTAAATACAAACCTGCTGATTTTGCTGTTGGCCCCGCAATTCGACGATCTTTTTGTTCAAGTACCCACTTGATCCAATCAGGTTGCTTCTCACCTTTACCCACTTTAATTAAGCTACCTGCGATATTACGCACCATGTGGTGCACAAACGCATTGGCTTTAATGTCGATAACGATAAAGTCACCTTTACGGGTTACGGTCAAATGCTCTAATCGACGCCACGGACTGCGTGACTGACATTGGCTGGCACGAAATGAAGTATAGTCATGTTCACCAATTAAATATTGCGCGGCTTCATGCATTTTTGCTTCATCAAGATGACCATGGTAATGGCTAACACCGTGTTGGAAAATAGCCGGACGCACTGAATGATTGTAAATCACATAACGGTAGCGACGAGCGGTAGCAGAGAAACGTGCATGAAAATCTTCATTTACTTCATGTGCCCAACGAACAGCAATATCTTTAGGAAGGTATGCATTAACGCCCATGGTCCACGCGGCCATTTTACGTTCAATATCAACATCGAAGTGAACCACTTGTCCAGTACCGTGAACACCAGTATCGGTACGCCCTGCACAAAAAACAGCAATCGGCTGATTAGCAATGTGTGACAACGCTTTTTCTAAACGCTCTTGAACACTATCCACATCGACTTGACGCTGCCAACCACAATATTTAGCACCATCGTATTCTATACCTAACGCTATTCGCATAATCTCACTTCGACTTAATTCAACATAAACACACAGGCGATGTTATTTAAGCGCCTGTTCAAAACAGAGGGTGAAGTATAGGGGATTTCGAGGGGTGAGGAAAGTAGGGACGAGGAAGAGCTAAAGATATCGAGTTTAGAGATTATTAATGTCGAGACAGCCCAATATACGTGATCCCGGAAGTTGAGGCACGAAACTATCCGGGATCTACTCACCGCGTGCTTGAGCCTTAAAGATACCAGTGAATTCAATGACTCCACAACGCGCTAACAATAGATTCCCTATCACCCTCGCGGGCATTCGCTGTAGGGAATGACGGGGGGATTTTCCGTCATCCCGGAAGTTGAGGCACGAAACTATCCGGGATCTACTCACCGCGTTATTGAGCCTTAAAGAAACCAATGAAAACATGCTAAAAATCCACAACAAACACTAGCTCCACAACGCGCGAACAGTAGATTCCCTATCGCCCTCGCGGGCATTCGCTGTAGGGAATGACTGGGTTGGGACGGACATTCATTGTAAAAAATCACGAGGGTTTAGGCACAAAAAAAGCGACAGGCTTTCACCCATCGCTTTTTATCTCGAAACTCGAAACCTCGTCCTGCTGTTCCTCGCCCCTAAATACGCCTACTTCTTCGTCTTAAACTTATCTAGCAAGGCGTTTGCTTCTGCTTTTGTCTCGCCGTCACCTTTTAAAACGATGTCTTGTAGCAAATCAACTGCGCCACCAATATCGTTCATTTCTAGATATGCTTTCGCAAGATCCAATTGACCTGCATATTCACCAGTACTATCAACATCAAATTGACGGATATTAGCGAACATATCAGTAAAATCATTTAAACCCACATCAAGGTTTAACGGCTTTTCATCAGGATTTTCTTGATGATAATTAGGATCACCAGCTAGCAACTCATCAATACTAATATAATGAGGTGACGTCACCGCTTTAATATCCGCAGGTACAAGATCAGGCTGCTTAGACCAATCTTCACTCGCAAGTTCAGGATCTGTCGTCACACCTTTCCAAACTGCGGCTTCATCTTCTGCTAAAACATCTTCGTTATCGGCAATAGCGCTATTAACCGTAGGGGCCAATAGCTGATCACGTTCATCGTTATTAAGTCCACGCTGCGATATAACCTCTGTCGCGTCAGCATCATCAAACAACAATGCATCCATATCTAAGCCAGCAGAATAAGCACGATCTTGTTCAGCTTCAGGAGAATGATCAACCTCAGAAGTTACATCATTAGATCCTGATTGTGATTTAAACCCACGTTCAAGTGCGTATTGTTCTAATTCATGTTGCTCTTCAAATGATGCGAATAATGCTTCATGTTCATCAAATTCAGGCAAGCTACTTGCGTCAATATTATCAAACGCATATTCCAAATTACGAGCAGTATCAAACGGAGAGTATTCAGCTCCTGCATTAGTCGTACTCGCCTCTGTGAACGATTGTTGACGTTGTTCAGCGGCTTGTGCGGCTTGCTGTAATTGACGCGTAACATTATCGATTGCAACTTGCTCATCAATCTCAGAGCGATCATCCATTTGTTCTAATGGCGATGCTTGCGGATCATCAAAAGCAGCGTTTTCATCAAATTCAGGTAAGTCATCAAGGCTTAACGGTGTGTTATGTACTGCATCGGCCGCAGGTAAAGCTGGCATTTGATCATCATAATGCTCAAACGCGGCTTGCTCATCAAACTCAGGTAGATCATCTAAATTAAATGCCGTTGTTGCTGGATCTGCCGCTAACAGTTCATCTAATAAATCCGTACTATTTTCATCAAACTTAATATCAGATGTTACTGCTTGAGTATCACTTTCATCTGCTAATAATTCATCTAGCAGCTCAGTACTGTTTTCAGGTAACTCAATCTCGCTATCCAGTGACTTTACGTCATCTTCTGCGACTAAATCATCTAATAATTCAGTGCTATTTTCAGCAAATAATGAGTCGCTGTCGTTAGTTTCTGTTTGAGTCGTTGTTGAAGTAATATCAGGTAAATCATGATTAAACTGAGTAAATAACGCATCCAATTCATCTTGAGAAACAACGGTAGTTCCCTCTAACTCAGCTTCTGAGTTCTCAGAATCAGGGCTTGATGCTTGCGCTTGTTGCAAAATCTCATCTAATAACGCTTGATCAGATAATTGCTCCTCGGTATCACTCTCTTCTACCGCTACTAATGCTGTTGATAGTGTTGTTTCGTCATATTCAGACAAATCAAAATTAGCATTATCTTCTTCGCTCAGCGATTTTTCCCACAACGCAGCTAATGCTTCATCTGCGCTCGGCTCTGGCTTGGCATCAAGCTCATCGAGTGCACGCGACATATCTTCCAGACCAATAGCATTATCGTTAGAGACCGAAATAGAACCAAAGCTGTTATCAAATACGTTATCATCGAAGTCGGTATCCGTTGTCGAACTAACGGCTTGAGGTGCTTCATTTTCTGATCCGTTAACAACCTCTGCTATCTCTGCAATAACACTCTCTTGTTTCTTCGCTGGCTTGTTAAGCTCTATATCAGCAAATAAATCATCATCTGCAAATAAATCATCAAGATCGTCGTTACGATCGATATCGACTAAATTAATCGGCGCTACAACAGCGGTGCTATTATCATTATCTGCAATAGGAGCAAGTAACGATTGCGGTTCAGGATCATTTTTCTTACGGCGAAATAACAATAAAGCCAGTAATGCTGCAATCAAACCGCCAGGAATAATACCAGCAGCTGCCAATGCCCATGGATTGTTGGTGAAGCGATCAAGCCATGTTGTCGCAACTGGCGCCTCTGATTGTTGAAGTTGCTGTTGCTCTAAAAACGACACCATTTTTTGGCGAATACTGTCACTTTCAGTGATTTGCTCTTTCAATGCATCCATATCTTGCTGCATAGCAGATAACCGTAACCGTAATGCATGGTTACTTTCTACTAGCGCATTCATTTTAACATCAGCAACATCAGCAACATCAACTTGTGGTGTTGATGGAATAACGGCTATGTTATCTCCGTTAATCTTGTCATTAACCTCACTCGTCACAACATCTGTTAATACTGCATCTTTCGCTGTGGGTGTCGTCGTGGCAACACCTTCTGCTTTAATCGATATCGCTTTTGAATCAGTATCGGTTTCAGGCCTTGTTTTAGCGGCAATATTAGTCGGCGTTAACGATGGTTTAGGTGATAACTTAATGGCTTGAGGGGGTTTAGCTACAGCAGCTTTCCTCTCAGCTAAACGTCTTTTTCCTAATTCCGTCGCATAAGGCGCACGTAATTGATCTGCCGCTAATTTACGGCTGACTGAACTCACACGTTGTTGCCGAATTTGATCTATTGTCGGCAGTTTTAAATAACTCCCAGGTAGCAACGAGTGAATATTATTATTTTCAAAAGCATCACGGTTTAGCTTATAGATAGCACCAATAACTTTAAAAATAGACACGTTTTTATTGGGTAAATGACGTGATGCAATCCCCCATAATGTTTCATTTTCATAGGTCGGACCATACTTACGCGCCATTGACGACGATGTTGAAAACTGTTTTGTCGGTATGTTTAATTGGCTCGTGGTAGCTTCTCGATTTAGAGTTGCGTAAGAGCTATCTTCATTTTCGGGACCGACTATACGTATAGTATTGGCATTCACTACCGGTAAGTAAGAAGAAATAGTAACAAAAGCTACCGGTAGTACCATACGCTTAAGTATTCTTGGGATGTTAGACACTGCCTACATTCCTCTTTGGCAGAGATAAAATTGCTCGAAATCGCCACATGACAACAAATTCGAAATAATAGTTTCTGATGATAACGACCTAATAATAACGACCACTATCAATAAAGCTTGAATAGCTCTATTTAATCATAATAAACGCCATATTATGTCAAGTTATCAGCAAAAGAAAAGCAAGCAGCTAACGAAATAAAAAAGCGACAGGCTTGCACCCATCGCTTTGTTATTGTGTTAGCAAGTTTGTTCGCACTATTCGTGTTGATACACAGTAATAACGCGATCTAGACCTTACTTTCATTGCTGTTAATTATAAATAGTCTGCAATTAATTTTTCAGCAATCTGAACACTGTTAGTTGCCGCACCTTTACGCACGTTATCAGCCACAATCCACATATTTAGACCACATGGGTGACTAATATCTTCACGAATACGGCCAATCATTACATGATCTTTACCAACAGCATCCGTTACTTGTGTTGGGTATTCGTTGCCAGGGAAGACTTCGATACCATCAGTATTTTCAAGTAAGTTAATCGCTTCTTCTAATACGATTGGTTGATGTGTTTCAACATGCACCGCTTCGCCATGACCAAAGAATGAAGACACACGCACACAAGTTGGATTCACACGAATACTAGCATCGCCTAAAATCTTTTGTGTTTCCCACACCATTTTCATTTCTTCTTTGGTGTAGCCGTTATCCATAAACTCATCAATATGAGGAATACAGTTAAATGCAATTTGCTTATCGTAAGCTTTAGTTTCAATCGGCAAACCATTAAGCAATTTCGCTGTTTGCCCTGCTAGTTCATCGATACCTTTACGACCAGAACCAGAAACTGATTGGTACGTTGCAACGTTAATACGATCAATACCGTAAGCATCTTGAATCGGCTTCAGTGCGACTAACATTTGAATCGTTGAACAGTTAGGGTTAGCAATAATATTACGGTTACGGTAATCCGCAATCGCTTCAGGGTTCACTTCTGGAATCACTAACGGTACGTCATATTCGTAACGGAATTCAGAGGTATTATCGATAACAACAACACCTTGCTCTGCGGCAATCGGGGCCCAATGGCGTGATGCTTCAGCACCTGCTGAGAACAAAGCAATTTGCACTTGGCTCCAGTCGAAATCTTCTACATTACGAACGCGGGTTGATTTGCCTTTAAAACGTAACGCTTTACCTGCGCTACGCTCACTTGCCAACAAGTAAAGATTGCGAACAGGAAAATTACGTGCTTCTAGCACTTCGACCATAGCTTCGCCTACTGCGCCTGTTGCGCCGAGTATTGCGATATCATATTCCTGACTCATTGAGTGACCTCTACTACTGTAAAACCTAATTTAGCCAGCGACTCTACCGCAAACTCGGCCTTCGCCGCTACTGTAATCGCACTATATTCACGTCGATCCCAGTAATTTTTACGCATTAGATCAAATGCGGTCGCCATTTTGCTGTTATCGTCGCCAGCAGCTAACATTTCACGACGGAAAATACCGTCGTCTTTACGAACATCATAAACTAATTGGATCAAGCTAAATAACGTCGCTTCATCCCA
This sequence comes from uncultured Photobacterium sp., assembly GCF_947039875.1. GTDB lineage: Bacteria > Pseudomonadota > Gammaproteobacteria > Enterobacterales > Vibrionaceae > Photobacterium. Next base: position 57,467 of record NZ_CAMRAN010000021.1, on the reverse strand, counting down.
TTGTCTGCTTAATTGTACCTGTGGTACAGGCGCAATCGGCAATAAATCACTCGCTAACGCATGGTGATCATTACTTAAAAACTGACAAAAACTGTTAAACACCATCGTGGTGCCACGTGCTTTACCTTCAAGGCCGTATCCTGCTACGTGTGGAGTCGCAAATGCTAATAACGGCAATAATGCTAAATCAACTAACGGTTCTTGTTCAAACACATCTAATACAGCAGTTAATGTTTTACCACAGCCATCAACTGAGGCTTGTAATGCCTGTTTTAACGCTTGGTTATCCACTACAGGACCACGAGCAGCATTAATTAAAATCGCATTGGGCTGCATTGCCGCTAGAAAATTAGCATCAATTAAATGATGGGTTGGATATTCACCGTCACGTGTAATCGGTGTATGAGCGGTGATCACATCACATTCAGCTAATAAGGTTTCTAGAGAATCAAACTGGCGCTGATCACCTTCCGCTTGTTTTAAGGGATCGTTTAATAAATACCGAATACCCAGCGCATCCAAACATTTCGCTAAATACGTTCCTACATTACCCGCACCGATAATGCCAACCGTGCGATCAAAAATAGAAAAATTCTGCTGCTGGCCTAATACCATCAAGCTACTTAACACATATTCAGCCACACCCACTTTGTTACAGCCAGGTGCTGCGGTAAATGTAATTCCCTTTCCAGCTAACAAGTCATGATCAACATGATCTTGACCTGCGGTTGCAGTACCCACAAATTTAAGTTTGGCGGCTTTAGCAATCAAATCAGCATTAACTTTAGTGACAGAACGGATCATTAAAGCATCAATATCCACTAAATCATCAGCAGTTAATGTGCGTCCAGGTTTTGCAATAACGTCGCCTAACTGGCTAAATAATTCCTGAGCATAGGGCATGTTTTCATCGATAAGGATTTTCATTAAGGCTTTCCCTGCTTTACTTAATCAGCACCGAATAAATCTCGGGTGTATACTTTATCTTGAACATCTTCAAGTTCGATAGCCATGCGATTAGACACAATAACATCAGACATTGTTTTAAAAATGTCGAAATCTTTAATCACTTTTGAATTAAAAAATTCATCTTCTTCAACTACGGGTTCAAACACGACCACTTCAATACCTTTAGCTTTTATACGCTTCATAATACCTTGAATACTTGATGCGCGAAAATTATCAGAACCTGATTTCATAATTAAGCGATAAATACCAACAACTTTAGGCTGTCTAGATATAATAGAGTCAGCAATAAAATCTTTACGGGTAGTGTTTGCATCAACAATAGCACCAATAATATTATTAGGTACATCTCGATAATTTGCGCGTAACTGCTTGGTATCTTTAGGTAGACAATAACCGCCATATCCAAATGAAGGGTTATTATAATGATTACCAATTCTAGGATCTAAACCAACACCTTCAATGATTTGACGACTATCTAAGTTAAGTGCTTCAGCATAACTATCAAGCTCATTAAAATAAGCGACCCGCATAGCAAGGTACGTATTTGAAAATAACTTAACTGCTTCAGCTTCTGTTGATTGAGTAAATAACACCGCAATATCTTGTTTTTCCGCGCCTTGCTTTAAAAGATCTGCAAATCTCTCAGCGCGTTCAGAACACTCACCCACAATAATACGAGAAGGATATAAGTTATCGTAAAGGGCACGACCTTCCCGTAAAAACTCAGGTGAGAACATAATATTATTAATACCAAACTGTTGTTTAATACTTTCAGTATATCCAACGGGAACCGTTGATTTAATTACCATTGTGGCCGCTGGATTTTTTGCTATAACATCTTTAATCACCGCTTCTACTGAACTGGTATTAAAATAGTTAGAAATGGGGTCATAATCTGTTGGGGTTGCAATAATAACAAACTCAGCACCATCATAAGCATGTGCAGCATCAGTTGTGGCGACAAGGTTTAACATTTTTTTTTGTAAAAACGCTTCAATCTCCTGATCAACAATGGGAGATAAACCTTGATTAATAAGTGCAACTTTCTCTTCAATAATATCAAGCGCTACAACTTCGTTATGCTGTGATAACAAGACAGCATTAGATAAACCAACATAGCCAGTGCCTACGACAGTAATTTTCATTACTTAACCTCAATCTATTAATGTGTAAGTAATGATTATTCATCCCTTACTTATTATTGCTTAGTTTAACTGTAACGAAGAACAAGGGAAAGAAGATGACGAGGTGGCAAAGTGGCAAAGTGGCAAAGTGGCAAAGTGGCAAAGTGGCAAAGTGGCAAATTACAGAAATAAAAGAACAAGTCTAACGTTTATTCCCAATCTATCTTTTACATGCCATCCTCATATTGCGAATATTCAAAATAATCACGATAAAACAACACATAATAAAATAAGCATTAAATATGATCAAAATAAAGCAGAAAAGTGGCATAGCTCAATGCATATATCCCACCAAGTAATAAAAAAGAATAACATATTTTACGATATATATTTCGTCTAACAGGCTGATATAAATAACAACTAGGGCAACGAGTTGCTGTTGTAAATAAAAATTGCCCACATTTACGGCACGGTTTTAATCTATCCACAATCTATTTCCATATAGACAATACTAATAGGGTATATATCTTCTATTTATACATCATATCTCAATAAATAAATGTAGAACTGTCCGCATTTTATATACATGAATAATAATGAGGCATTATTATATATACCGTATTACCTTCTTTTACTCTCCTTTATACCTAAATTTTGTTTTATTCTCGAAACCTCGTCCCTGCTCTTCCTCGCTCCTCAAACCTCACACATACAAAAAAGCGACAGGCTTTCACCTATCGCTTCTTATTTACGCTGTAATTATCAAACAACAAAATCTCGCTGATCGAAACCTCGCCCCTTGAAAACTAATTCTTACGCTTCGTACTTCTTAATCACTAGCGTTGCGTTTGTGCCACCGAAACCAAAGCTGTTAGACATTACAGTTTTAAGTTCAACATCACGCTTCTCAGTCACAATATCAAGGCCTTTAGCTGCTTCGTCTAGGTTATCAATGTTGATACTTGGCGCAACAAAGCCATGCTCAAGCATTAATGTTGAGTAGATAGCTTCGTGAACACCAGCCGCACCTAGTGCGTGACCAGTCATTGCTTTAGTTGCAGAGATAGCAGGGCTATGATCGTTAAATAGCTCTTGAATAGCACCAAGCTCTTTTAGATCGCCAACAGGTGTTGATGTACCGTGAGTGTTGATGTAGTCAACTGGCGCATCAAGGTCTTTCATTGCCATCTTCATACAACGCACTGCGCCTTCACCTGATGGTGCTACCATATCGTAGCCGTCAGATGTCGCACCATAACCTACGATCTCACCGTAGATTTTTGCGCCACGTGCTAATGCGTGCTCAAGTTCTTCAACAACCACCATACCGCCGCCGCCAGAGATAACAAAACCGTCACGGTCTGCATCGTAAGTACGTGATGCTTTTGATGGATCATCGTTGTACTTAGTAGACAACGCGCCCATTGCATCAAACATCATGGTTAGTGACCAATCAAGTTCTTCACCGCCACCAGCAAAAACAACATCTTGTTTGCCTAGTTGAATAAGCTCAACCGCGTGACCGATACAGTGTGCAGATGTTGCACATGCAGAACTCATGGTGTAGTTAACACCGCGAATTTTAAATGGTGTTGCTAGACATGCAGAAACAGTTGAAGACATAGTACGTGGCACCATGTAAGGACCTACACGCTTAACGCCTTTTTCACGTAGTGTGTCGACTGCATGATATTGGTTGTATGATGATGCACCACCAGAACCTGCAACTAAACCAGTACGCTCGTTAGATACTTGATCTTCCGCTAGACCAGAATCCGCAACCGCTTGTTCCATAGATAGGTAAGCAAACGCAGCCGCATCACCCATGAAACGCATTTTTTTACGATCAATGTGCTCAGACGGTGTGATTTTTAGATCACCCCAAACATTTGAACGCAATTTCATTTCAGCGAATTGCTCAGAGTAGTTAATACCTGATTTGCCAGTTTTTAGGGATTCTAATACTTCAGCAACGTTGTTACCGATACTAGATACAATACCCATGCCTGTAATTACGGCTCGTTTCATGATGAATTCCTACTGATATTAATGGAAATACCTACTCACTTAATGAAACAACGATTGTTCCACTTCAATGACTAGAATACGTCCCAAACGGCTTTAAAATCTGCGCTCACATTCCCTCTTTCGTTAGCGATGGCGAACGAAAACACGCGATATTAAAGATGTTTGGGCCGATAGTGCCTAATTTAATCTTCTTCTTTAAAAAAAAACAAAAAAGTTAACGATTATTTAGTACGAGAACTATAACGGCTTTGCTCCTGAAAAGTGGTCAGCTTTCCTGTATTTCAGGTACAATCTAGTCAAAATTGCCCTTCAATCGCATTTAGAACCCCTAATTGATGCATTTTCATGCATAAAGTGGTGGCAAAATGCTCAGCAGCTAAAACAAGAGGTTCGTTTTGTCTCGTCCTACTCCAGCAAAGTCTACACTCCGGATTGAAAATGCCATCCTTGATTGGAACGACGTTGGTAACCCATTATCCACTGACTTTGACGATATTTATTTTTCAAATGACGATGGACTAGAAGAAACACGTTATGTGTTCATCAAACAAAATGGCTTACCTGAGCGCTGGCATGATTTTGATCGACGTCGATTTGTGGTTGCAGAAACAGGGTTTGGTACTGGACTTAATTTTTTTGCACTGTGGCAAACATTTAAAGCCTTTCGTGAGCAACACCCAGACGCGACCGTCAAAGAATTACACTTTATTAGCTTTGAAAAAGCTCCTATCACTAAACAAGATCTGCTAAAAGCACACCAAGTATGGCCTGAACTAGCCGAGTTCACTCAAAAGCTTGATCAACATTATCCACCTGCCGTTGCTGATTGTCACCGTATTGTGCTTGAAGACGGTATGATCACCCTTGATTTATGGTTTGGCGATATTAAAGAATGTATGCCTCAAGTTTGGGTCGGCAATGACGGCATTGTTGATGCTTGGTTCTTAGATGGTTTTGCGCCAAAGAAAAACCCTGAAATGTGGAGTCAAAGCCTCTTTAATGGCATGGCTAACATGGCACGCTCTGGATGTACAATTTCCACATTTACAGCCGCAGGTTTTGTTCGTCGAGGTTTAAGTGATGCAGGCTTTGATATTAAAAAAGCCAAAGGTTTTGGGGTTAAGCGTCATATGACCGTGGGTACCGTCATTAAAAACCACCAGCAAGCGAATTTTAAACCGTGGTTTGCACGTAGTTCACAACAAACCGCTCAATCAGAGCCAAGCGATATTGCCATTATTGGCGGGGGTGTCGCTTCAGCAACAACCGCTATTGCATTAATTCGTCGTGGCCAAACGGTCAGCTTATATTGTGCTGATAGCGAATTAGCCCAAGGCGCATCAGGCAATCGTCAAGGCGCAGTATATCCGCTTCTTAATGGTAAACATGACGCCCTCTCTCGTTTTTTTGCGCCAGGCTTTATTTATGCGCGTCAATTTGTTGAACAAGCGGCTCAATACTGCCAATTTGATCATGATTGGTGTGGCGTCACCCAATTAGCATGGGATGAGAACGGTAAAAATCTCACTGAAACAGAAAAACAACACGCAATCACGACTAATGATAAAAAACTTGGTCGTCAGACCCAAAAATTAGATTGTATGTTAGCGGGGGGCTTTCCATCATCATTAGTGCAAAGTTTGACTGTTGAGCAAACCCTTGCAATCACAGGTGTTGAAACTGATTGTCGCAGTGTTAATTATCCGCTCGGTGGCTGGTTATGCCCACAACAATTAACCCAAGCATTAATAGAATCTGCCGTTAAAACGGGTAAACTGACATTACACCTTAATAGTGATATTACGACACTTGAGCAAATTGAAACCGAGAATAGTCACCACCAATGGCAGCTAACATTAGCTAATGGTACAACGGTTAATCACACCACCGTTGTTGTGGCTAATGGTCATCGCTTTAATCAATATCCACAAACAGCGCCGATTCCAACCTCATCAGTACGCGGCCAAGTTAGCCATGTACCAACGAATACTCAATTAGCCAAACTTGAAACAGTATTGTGTTATGACGGCTACTTAACCCCAGCTAACACCCATTCAGACAGTCATTGTATTGGCGCCAGTTATGCTCGTCGTAATTGCGATCTTGATTACAATGAAGTAGACCAACAACAAAACAAACAGCGTTTATTAGACAGTGTTCCCGCAACAGCCTCATGGGCGAGTGAGATTGATGTTGACGCATTTGATCAACCCTCACGCGCACGCATTGGTGTCCGTTGTGCCAGTCGCGATCATTTACCGTTTGTTGGCAATGTGTGTCGCTATGATGATTTGATTAAGCAATATCAAGATCTAAAAGATAATCAGCTGTACGCACAAAATGTCCCCGTCTACAAAAACCTATTTGCCATTGTTGGACTAGGCTCACGCGGGTTAAGTTCAGCACCTTTACTAGGTGAATTATTAGCGTCACAAATTTGTGGCGATCCACTACCATTACCACACACAGTGCTAGATGCGCTCCACCCTGGACGCATGTGGGTCCGAAAATTAGTCCGTGGGAAAGAGGTGAAGTAATAAGGTTTCGAGGGACGAGATTTTTAGGGGAGAGGGAGAGGAAGAGCAAAATTAAAGATAGCGAGTGTCGATAGATTTAGTACCGAGACTCGTTATCTCAATACAAAGACTTATAGGGTAGATTTGGTATCCACTCAGTCTATTATCCACCATCAGAATTACAACTTAATAGATTACCTTCACATCACGATAAAAGTTTTCATGAGATCCTAACGCTATTAGTTCTAAAGTAACCGTCCCATCCTCATAGCTATATCCAAGTAATGTCAATTGTTTTACCATTTTAAACTTGTAAACACGTAGAAATGACAGATCACCTTTTTTCTGTTCTCCGAGGTAAGGATCTGTCAAAAGCTGACGAATAGCATTATCAAGATCCGTTTTTTGATTTTTATGTAGTTTCTTTACCGCTTTTTTAAATGTGGGAGTTTGAAGAATTTGAGTAATGTTAATCAAAACTATAACTCTCTAATTTACCTGCTTCTTTTTCTGCTTTTGCAATAATAGCTTGCTTTACAAACTCGTACGGTAAGTCTGGATTATCTTCCATCATTTCACCAATTTTTGCCCAATGCTCAATTTGCTTAGGCGCTGTACGATTAAGTGCTTTTGCGATGATTGTTGCTTTATCAAAAAGCGCTTGGTCAATTCGAACGCTTGCTGTCGCCATTGTTCTATTCCTATTAAATAAATTCTTAACACTAACTGTAGCAAGTTGCTACAGTTGATGCAACTCGCTACTCAAAGGCAGAGACGAGGAGGAGCAAAGTTAAAGATGGCGAGTGGCGAGTTACTAAGGCATACCTGACCACTTCACTCGCTTTTATCTCGAAACTCGCAACCTCATCCCTGCTTTTCCTCGTCCCTAAAAACCTCGTTCCTGCCCTTCCTATCTCTTACTCACTTGCAGCTACGATAATTTCAGCCTCAGGCTTAACCCTTCGCAATTCAGTCGCTAATGCCGTTTGTGCTTCAAGATCGCCATGCACGACTTTAATCACTTGTGGCCCTTGCTCGATATCAGCTACAAAACTGACGAGATCCTCTTGTGCAGCATGGGCAGAATAGCCTGACAATTGATGGATCTGCGCAGCTACATCAATCACCTTATCGTCAATTTTAATGACTTTTTCGCCATCGACTAATGCCCGTCCAGTCGTACCTTGCGCTTGATAACCGGCAAAAATCACATCAGTACGTTTATCTGCTAATAAGGCTTTTAAATAGTTTACAACTCGCCCACCAGAGCACATACCGCTGGCGGCAACAATGATCGCAGGCTCACCTGAATGTTGAAGACGATTAACCAATTCAATATGGTCTGCATGGTTATCAATGGTAATACATTGTTCAAATGCTAATGGATGTCGCCCCATATAACGTCGTTGCTTGGCTTCTTTGGCCCATAACTCATGAAAATGACGATATTGTTCTGTTACCTTTTGTGCCAATGGTGAATCTAATATTATCGGTAAACTTTGCCAAACCCGTTTAATGGTTTGATCTTCATTAGGATCAACATCCACTTCTGCAATAATATTTTCGAGATCAAACAATAATTCTTGAGTACGACCAACACTAAAAGCAGGAATAATAATTGCGCCACCATCTTGCAATGAACGCTCAATGATCTGTTTTAATACCTGTTGACGATGCTCAAGTTGGTGGTGAGGTTTATCACCATAAGTACTTTCGATAACTAAAGTATGTGCAGCTGTCGGTGCAATAGGATCAGTTAATAATGGGGTATTTTTAGGTCCAAGATCGCCACTAAAAACCACTATTTCATTAGTCGGTAATTTAATCTCAATATAGGCAGAACCTAAAATATGCCCGGCAGGACGAAAACGAATCTTAACTAACTCACCAGTCGATAATACAATTTGTGCCCAGCAATCATAAGGTACCGGACGAATACGCTGGTGTATTAATGCCAATGCTTTTTCACATTGCTTTTTATTGAGCCCTAACTGAATTTTAAGTCCATCTTCTAGCATTAAGGGGACTAACGCTGCTGTTGCCTCGGTTGCATAAATAGGCCCAGAAAAACCCGCGGCAAGTAACCACGGCAAACGTCCAATGTGATCAATATGGCTATGAGTTAAGAGTAATGCAGCAATATTATTAATATCAAATTCAATATCTAACGTATCACGGGCTTCTTTACCTTGGAATAAACCACAATCAATTAATAAACTATTATCCCCCATAATAAGCTCATGACATGATCCCGTTACTCCCGTTTTCGCACCATGATGAACAATATTCACTGCTATCTTCTCCTGTTTATATTAAATAAGAAACCTATAGTGCCTGCACATTAATATTGTTAAAAATGTTAACAGATAGAACTAGGAAGCATTCGCGATTACAATGTTAATGTAATGTAACAAACATCAAGGAGTCTTTAATGGCTCACAAAAAAGCGCATTTAGATATACAATAACACACATATTGAATGTAATAGCTCTCAGATAACAACTTGAGAGAGCTTTCCCATTATGTATCCGATCATTATTGCTATTCATGGCCGAGGAAATAAACTTCCCACCACAACGTTAAGTGCACATTGGCAACAAGCACTTAAACACGGTTTACAACGCTATAATCAATCCCAATTACACCCTCAAATTGATTTTAAAATGGCCTATTATGCTGATCACTTTTACCAACAACCGTTAGTATTATCAGCAGCCACTACCACCGCGATTACGCAGATTTACACCATAAAACCATTACTAACACCTGATAGTAATCATAATAATCAGCTGCGATTAACGACCACTAACACCTCACATTGGGCAACTAAAACTGCAGAATGGATTGAAGATAAATTCAGTATTTTTTCTTTTATTTCAAAACCTTTTTTAAAATCACTGCTGCCTGATATTCATCATTATTTCCATGATAAAAGCTATCAACAAGCTGTCGAGCAACCATTAATAAACCTACTGAAGCAATATCAACACCGACCGATTATTTTACTCAGCCACTCAATGGGCACAGTGATCGCTTATAACGTACTGCATCAACTGAGTCGTCAAACTACTCCACCACAAATTAGCACATGGTTTACCTTTGGCTCGCCTCTTGGACTTACCAGTGTTAAAGGCTTTTTACCTAAAATAACCCAACAACCCAGTGTCAAAAAATTAGCTACTCCAGATTGTGTCACCGAGCAATGGATCAATGTCAGTGATAAAACCGACATCGTATGTATCGATCATGATTTAAGTGATGACTACCTTGCTAATCGTCATCACATCAAACCTCAAGATTATTTCATCACCAATCACTATCCAGGAAATTCACACAAATCATATGGCTATTTATGGAGTGATGTTATCGCAAAATATGGCATTCCAAAGGTGACATTATGAAACCCTTTATATTATTAGATCCCGGTCATGGCGGCATTATCGATGGCGTTTACCAAACCGCAGGTAAACGCTCACCATTATGGGCTAATGGTAAACAATTATTTGAAGGGGAATTTAATCGCGCGATCACCCAAGGAATAAGCCAAGCCCTAACCTCACACGGCATTAAAAATACAATTATTGTGCCAGAGCTGGAAGATATCAGCCTTCGCATCCGCGTTAATCGTGCTAACCATCTAGCAACCCAATACTCGAATCATCAATGCTTATTAATCTCGGTCCATGCCAATGCTGGCGGTGGTAAAGGATTTGAAATTTATACCAGTCGCGGCCAAACCAGCAGCGACATGGTTGCCGATCATATCGCCCACGCTTTTACGCAAGCGTTTCCCAATAAACCCCTTCGAAGTGATTATAGCGATGGCGACAGTGATAAAGAGCGCGGCTTTTATATGCTCAGAAAAACACGTATGGCAGCAGTATTAACTGAGAATTTCTTTATGGATAATGAACTCGAATGTTGTTTGATTTTAATGTCACCAACAGGTCGACAAAAAATTATTGATTATCATGTGCAAGGGATTTTGGCGTGGGTTAAAGAGCGAGAGCAGATAGCAAGGAAAACGATAAAAGCAGCCAAGCTTTTATCCCCCTCAAAATAATACGTATCCATTCAGATGAGACTCAACTTAAACGCGATAACGTCTTGGTGATCACCACATACAAAAACGCCCATATTAGCGAACCAATACGGGCGTTTAATTAACAATAATCAAAATCAAATTTTCATCGTTGATTTTAGCGGTGTTAAATCAAGAGACTCAGTAAACGATACTTCATTTAACGATTGAATATAGGCACTAAACGCTTCACCTAATACTTTATCGCGCATAGCGTATTCAACAAAGGCTTTGGCATAACCGAGCTTATCACCACAATCATGCGAACGGCCTGTCATATGGAAAGCTTCAACGACTTCATCTTTCATCAGCATATCAATAGCATCAGTCAGTTGGATCTCATCTCCTGCCCCTGGTGGTGTCATCGCAAGCTTATCCCAAATATTGTGAGATAAAACATAACGACCCACAACAGCAAGGTTAGACGGTGCATCCTCAACCGCAGGCTTTTCAACCATACGCGTCATAGGGCAAGAGTCACCCGCTTGAAGATCAACACCGTTACAGTCAACCACGCCGTACTTAGACACATCACTCATTGGCACAGGCTCAACCATGATTTGGCTAGCCCCTGTTTGCTCAAAGTGTGCAATCATCGCCGCTAGGTTTTCTGTTTTTTGATCGGCGGTGTATTCATCTAAAATCACATCCGGCAACACCACCACAAACGGCTGATCACCAATCAGTGGTTTAGCACACAATACCGCATGACCTAAGCCTTTTGCTTGCCCTTGACGCACATGCATAATCGTTACGTCTTTCGGACAAATCGCTTTCACTTCATCAAGCAACTGACGCTTAACACGCGCTTCTAAAGTCGCTTCTAATTCAAAAGAAGTATCAAAGTGATTTTCAATCGCGTTTTTCGATGAGTGAGTCACCAAAACAATTTCTTTAATACCCGCATTCACACACTCATTAACGATATATTGAATCAGCGGTTTATCAACGATTGGCAGCATTTCTTTAGGAATAGCTTTGGTTGCAGGTAACATGCGTGTGCCAAGGCCAGCTACAGGGATGACTGCTTTTTTTATTTTGTTGTTCATTTCATATCCGTACTTAATGAATTTATAGCTTATTTATTATAAAACTCTCGATACCACTGCACAAAATTCTCAACACCTTGTTTAATCGGTGTTTCAGGCTTGTAACCTGTTGCTTCAAATAAACCACTGGTATCTGCATAAGTTTTATATACATCACCAGGTTGCATTGGCATAAAGTTTTTCTTCGCTTGAATACCTAAGCTATCTTCTAAAGCTTCAATATAATCCATTAATTTTTCACATTTACCGTTACCAATATTATAAATACGGTAAGGGGCAGAACTATCAGCAGCAGAACCCGTCTCTACAGTCCAATCTGGTTGCTTTGCAGGGACAACATCTTGAATACGAACAATACCTTCTACAATATCATCAATATAAGTAAAGTCGCGTTGCATATCACCATTATTATAAATGTCGATTTCTTCGTCATTCATGATTTTTTTGGTAAATTTAAACAGTGCCATATCAGGACGGCCCCAAGGACCATAAACAGTAAAGAAACGTAATCCTGTCGTTGGCAATCCATATAAATGAGAATAAGTATGCGCCATTAACTCATTGGCTTTTTTACTCGCAGCATATAATGAAATTGGATGATCAACTGAATCACTGGTTTCAAATGGTGTTTTAGCATTTAAGCCATAGACAGAACTTGATGATGCATAAATAAGGTGCTTAACCTTATTATGACGGCAACCTTCAAGCACATTAACAAACCCAATTAAATTACTATCAGCATACGCTAACGGATTATCAATAGAGTAACGAACACCTGCTTGTGCGGCTAAGTTAATTACACGATCAAATTGTTGCATTTTAAATAATTCAGCCATTCCTTCACGATCAGCTAAATCTAATTTAATAAATTCAAAATTAACATGCTCAATACGCTTTAAACGAGCTAATTTTAAATTTACATCATAATAATCATTTAAGTTATCAACACCAATAACCTGATGACCAAGTGCAGTTAAACGTTCTGTAATTGCACTACCAATAAAACCCGCAACACCTGTTACTAAATATTTCATATAAGACTCATTAAATAAAAGTTAGAAATGATATATCGTTTTATTTTTAATATTAATCATTACCAAATAAATCACGGGTATAGACTTTATCTACAACATCAGCAATTTCATCAACCATGCGGTTAGATACAATGACATCACATGTTTTTTTAAATTCATTTAAATCGTCAATCACTAATGAATTAAAGAATTCTTTTTCATGTAATACAGGTTCGTAAATAACGACTTCGATACCTTTTGCTTTTATACGCTTCATGATCCCTTGAATACTTGATGCACGGAAGTTATCAGACCCAGACTTCATGATTAAACGGTAAATACCGACACGTTGTGGATTTTTAGCAATAATAGAATCTGCAATAAAATCTTTACGTGTCGTATTGGCATCTACAATCGCACCAATAATATTATTTGGCACGTCGCGATAGTTAGCACGAAGCTGTTTAGTATCTTTAGGTAAACAATAACCGCCATAACCAAATGATGGATTATTATAATGATTACCAATACGAGGATCTAAGCCCACACCTTCAATAATCTGGCGAGTATCTAGGCCATTAGACGCAGCATAGGTATCTAATTCATTAAAGTAAGCAACACGCATGGCTAAATAAGTGTTAGAAAACAGCTTTACAGCTTCAGCTTCGGTTGAATCGGTAAACAAAATTTTAATATCTTGCTTAATCGCGCCTTGGGCTAATAAGTTAGCAAAAACTTTAGCTCGTTCACTACGCTCACCCACAATAATACGAGAAGGATATAGGTTATCGTAAAGTGCACGACCTTCACGTAAGAACTCTGGCGAAAATAAAATATTCTCACAACCAAACTGTTCTTTAATCTGCTTGGTATAACCTACAGGAACCGTTGATTTAATCACCATCACTGCTTCTGGGTTAATCTCCATTACATCTTTAATAACCGCTTCAACAGACGAGGTATTAAAAAAGTTATTAACAGAATCATAATCCGTTGGCGTAGCGATAATAACAAAATCAGCATTTTTATAAGCTAATTCTTTATCTAATGTTGCAGTGAAATTAAGATCTTTATTTTGAAGAAAATCTTCAATTTCAGTATCAACAATTGGCGATATTTTATCATTCAGTAAATTAACTTTTTCTTCGATAATATCGACAGCAACAACTTCATTATGCTGAGCTAACAGCACAGCATTAGACAAGCCTACATAGCCTGTACCAGCAATAGTAATTTTCATAAAACCAACTAAACGTTATAATATATTAGAATAAATGGGTAAGCTATTTATTATTAATAACACCCACGGACTTTATAATTATTTAATATGAGCTTGAGTCACATTGTATTTATTAGACAACACCTCATTAAACATTAATAACAAAGCTTGGGATTTTAAGATAACTCATAAGATCTCAACTATTAAATATACAATATTTATTCTAATCAGTTTTTTATATGACAGAAATTAAGATATAAATACTATCTTTTACTGTTTAATAAATATTTTAAAACGAATTCAGGATAATTATTTATTAACCGTTTTCTGACATGAGAATGCATAATAGCCCGTTGTAACCATCTAACACCTAGTTTTTTAACTAACGGATGATAATAATCACTCTTAATAGCTGTCTGTGTCAAAAAGCCACCACACGTGAATACTTTAGATAAGTTTTTACATTTTTCAAGAGCTTCTATTGCGAATTTTTCTTGATATGGTGATCCCATTCCAACAATTAAATAATCCGCATCAGACTTTATTATTTCATCAAATATATTTTCTTTATATTCCTTTCCAAAGTATCCATCTCTATAATATGTTACTTTAATATTTTCATACTTTAACTCAATATTTCTAACAGCTTCTTTTATTTCATTTGTATCAGCTCCAATAAAAGATACTCTTAAGTTATTTAACATTGCATTATCAAAAACATCATGTGCAACAGATGAATAATCAAAACTAGCCCTTTCAATTTTTACTTTTCTTCTCAAATTAGTTAAAAACACTAATAGACTACCATCACAAAACCAATATTTTATACCATTGATTAGATCTTGTTCATTTGCTACAACTTCATAAGAGAAAGGATTAATAAAACCAATAACAGCTCTTTCGTCACTTAACATGATTTTTTTAAAGTTTTTCTTACATTGTATCTTATTTTCAATATTTTCATTTATAAAAGACACGACCACTGATCCTTACCGAAGCTTTCAGATTTCAACTTTGATGTTATATCTGTTTTTTTATAAAAATTTACTCTAGCTAAAACTAATGATTCAAATAAATTAATATTAGCTAAAGAGTCATCTTTTTTGTAAAGAATGCCTGATTTTAGACATTCAACATTCTTAAGTTCAGTTTTATAATCAATAATTTCAAAATTCGAAATTATTTCTCTTGGGCCTGAAAAACAATCAACTACAATTGGGAAACAATTTAAAATAATAGCCTCACTTAAAACATTTGGAAAGCCCTCAAATTTTGAATTAAGTATAAAGTAATCACATTTTATAAATAATGGATAGGGGTTTGATATATGACCAATAAAAATAACATTCACAGATAAATCTTTAACTAGATGTTTTAATTTTGACTCTAAGGGACCAGAACCAACTATAACCAACAAGTCGTTAACACCATATTGTGTACGATTAAAATCTGAAAATGTTATTATAAGTTGTTCTAAATTTTTTTGAGAAACTAATCGCCCTACAGTCAAAAAGACCTTACCAGCATTTAAATGACACTCATCAATAAATTTATAATCCATATATTCTTTTGCTTTATTTGTCATGTATCCCAAATCATATATATTATAAAAAACATTTATTTTATTTTTAATGAAATAATTTTCTTTTAAATCTTCCTTGATAGCTTGTGAATTACAAATAATACATTCACTTTTATTATAAAAGTACTTCAATATCATTTTCGATAATCTATAGTACCCCTTCCCCTTATCTTTATACTGACTTGTTAAATGATTTCTAACATTAAGAAATGTTCTAGTCTTTAATTTGAAATTTGAAATTATATTTAAGACATTACTCCATTCTAAGTAAGAAAAAACGATTCTAACTTTTTCTTTTTTTATATAATTACGAATCCTAAAAATAAAACATAAATAATTAATTATTCGAAGTTTATCAGATAAATTATTAAAACGGAAACTCATATATTCACAAGACGACTGGCTCAATAGTGTTTTCATTTCACCTGATGGCTCATGAAGTGAAGTAACTATTATTTCATAATTAATATTATAAAGCTCAATCACCTTAAGCATTTGTTTTTCCGCACCACCACCCTCAATTCTATCTATAATAAATATTATTTTTTGCATTCCACACCAATATAAATTCTTACTCCAACTAATGCATATATTATAAAGGAAGATCTATAGGCATCAGTTGGAGAGCTAGAAAAAGCTAGTATTAGAAGTGATACCGACATACATAGAAACCCTATAGTAAATGGTGAGGTATAACTTGTTAATAGTTTTCTAAAATCTCCCCCCCCCATAAAAATAAAGTAAAAAATTAAACACACGTAACATAATAGCCCTAAAATCCCATAGCTAACTACATAATCTAAATATGCATTTTCTAGAATAATGCTACCAGAACCATTAGAGCCTAAACCAAATAATATATCTGATCCCATTTGATCAATTAAATATTTTGTAGTATTAAATTGTGTTAATCGAGTTTGGGTTGAACCATCAATCCCTGCAGTACCATTGATATAATTAATAAAATTTAAAACATGGCTAATTTTAT
Source organism: uncultured Photobacterium sp. (assembly GCF_947039875.1). Taxonomy (GTDB): domain Bacteria; phylum Pseudomonadota; class Gammaproteobacteria; order Enterobacterales; family Vibrionaceae; genus Photobacterium. The sequence goes on along the minus strand of NZ_CAMRAN010000021.1, from coordinate 40,898 downwards.
CACTAAAAAAAACAAACAGTATGTAAATTATCACACAAGAAAAAATAATAATCGCAGTTGACACAAAAAGCTTACTAGATATGTCTATATTTTCATTTATCAAATAAAGTAATAATAATATAGAAATAGTAAAGAACAATGATAGATATGCTGTTTTAGACTGTGTTAAAAGTAAAAATATAAATAGAACAAGTATATATAAAAGATGTCTTTTTTGTTTATCTCTTATATAAATAGCAAAGAAAAACCCAATAAAGAAATTAATAAATACAGCATAAAGATATGAGTACCTAAATATAGAATTAACTCTTAAACCTAAAAAACTATTATAACCATCTGTATATAATTTAACAAATGGTTCGAATATTGAAAAACACTGAAAAATAGTAAACACTGATGTTATTATAAAAAAATAAACACATAATTTCTCAATTTTATAATAATCAGCAATTCTTGATAAATTATAAAAAAGAAGCACAATGAAAAAATATAATGGATATCTTATCGTGGCTAATAATGATGAACCATTTAATAATGCATTATTAAATAAATTTGAAATTATAATTATAGTTGTAAGCAAAAACATAATGCAAAAAATATTACAATTAGGTATTTTATATTCTTTTATTATACTAATATAAACTATAAAAATAGATAACAACACACCTCCTTCCAACACAAAATAAACCTTTTGAGCCATCTGAATCCCCCCTGGTAAGATAAATGCAGGGGTAAGGAGTAATGATATAAATGCAATATAAAGTATAATATTATTATATCTATTCATGCAGCCTCATATAATTATTCAGTTTAATTAACATATTATCCTTTGAAAAAAAATCAGGCTCAATATTTGAAATTTTATTCTCGCAATAAATATCATTCAATATAAATGCTATCTCATCATTTGATTCATTATTAATCAACTTACCACTAATATTATTTACAATTGCTTCTTTTACGCCATATCGATTATAACCAAGGGAAAAAGCCCCACATGAACTAGCTTCCATATAAACTAAACCTAAAGACTCTTTTAATTCTGATAATAATAAAAAGGCGTGAGATCTATTATATAATTTAAATAAAAGCTTATGGCTAAGAACCCCATGAAAAGTCGTGAATTTATAAATATCTATTTCTTTACAATAATTTTTAATTAAATCAATATCTTTTCCATCACCGACAATACTCCATTCGACCTCTTCTGAATACTTAGAAATATATATTTTAATTATATCAGCCATTCTAATATAACCTTTTTCTTTAATAATTCTACTTGTCGTAGTAATTAATAGTTTATTTGAACATCTTTTTAAATTAATATCATTATAAAATATACCTGTATCAATACCATTTTTAATAATTACTATTTTACTTATAATTTTATCTTTACCTTCAAAGTCATCAGGTATAGATTCGATAAATTTTATTTTCATATAATCTGATACAGATATAACTATTTTAGAATATAAGCACAAATTCAAAAAATCTTTTCGGTACCTAATATCATTAACTAAATACTCTGGTTCTGAACCATGCAAATAAATTATACATTTCCTTGATAAGGATAATTTTAAAAATTTAATCCAAAATTTCTTACTAAATAAATCATTCAAAATGATATAGTCAGCTCGTAAAAAATTCATAAAAAACAATGGAAATAAACATTTATCTAATATGTTATGAAGTCTTACTAACGAGACTTTTATATCACCAACTTTACTTAATCCATCATATATAGTTTTTGCGATGACACCAGCACCTCCAACCTCAGGAGGATATTCTTTACTAAATATTATTATTTTTCGTTTCATTATCTAATACTTTTTTAACAGCGCTATCTAACATCTGATATGATAAATTTATATTCCTGTGATTTCTTTCTTTTTGATAAGATATTATTTTTTTAGAAATAAACCATGGGATCACTGAACAATGATAACATTCACCTAGAATTAATGAATGCATACGCCCAGAAATAACAAAACTGGATTTAGATAACAAATCAAAATACTCATCGAGAGTTTGTAACTTTGATATAAGTGTTAACTTTTTATTTGTTTTATCTTTTGCATATTCATAAAAGGAAATTGATTCATCGCGATCACTTAAAGTCGTCGATGAAAGAATTATTTCTTGACAATTAATCTCATTAATCTCATCAATCCAAGAATTATAATAATCATTCCTAGTAGAATAGTACCTATTAATTTCTCTTTTATATCGATTATAAACATTATAATCAACAACACCTAGAACGCAGAAATTATCTTTTATATAATTATCGTTCTTAAATAATGCATATGCAACATCAGGGATAATAATTGAATCTATATTAAATATTAACTTTAACTTATCTTTGCTATCTTGATCTCTAACAAAAATAATTTTCACTTTCTTTAATGAATATTTGATCAGAATACGTTCAATAAAACTGAATTTCTCACCACATCCAACACTATATAGATAAATATTTTTTTTATATATAGATAAGAAAAATGTCCATAAAAAAATGGATATAGGAAAATGGCTATTACTTAATATAAGTTGCCCTCCACCTATGACTGCAAAATCAACATCCTTCATTGATTCATTCATTATATATCTATAATTAAAAACAGCCCATTTTATAAACTTCAAAGCCTTTATTTTCTTTAATAGATTAAATTTACTCTTATTTTTATTAAGTGAACTAATATTATTATATTTTATATTCTGACTGCAGCTATAATCAGCATTAATAACCACACAATTGTTTTTATTAAAAATATAATTGATACTTTTACTTATTGCTTGATCACCTAGATTATCAGAGTGACATTCATTTATAGATAAGATTTTAATTGCCATTTCGTATATACTTTATATGTCTAATTAATGTTTTAAAATAATAATACATGACTATATTTAAGCTTTTATTTACTTTATTCCATGCAAATAATCTACAGTACTTTTTATATAGATCAACACTTTTACTTACATTTTTAATAGTAAATGTATTTGTGATATTTGTGTCATGCCTCCTATAATAGGCTCTAATCTCACTTGTATATTTTATTCCACCAAAATCTAAAGCCTTTATATAAAATAGCCATTCACCAAAATTTTTGTAATTTTCATCCCACCCTCCAGCCATATTAAAAACTGACGTTTTTTGTAACATTCCAGTACTACTTATAAAATTATCAATAGATAATTCCAACATAGCTGACTTTGTCTTTTTTATTTGAATATTATCAATTCTAGAAACACCTATTTTCTGGTTGTTTTTATCTATTATATAACTATTACAATGTACAATAGCAGTATCAGTATCTATACATTTTGTCATAATGTTAAGATGTTCTTTATCAAGAAGATCATCTTGCCCTAATAGAATAAAATAATCACTTTCTACAAAGGATAGAGCCTTGTTAATATTTTTAGTTAAACCTAAATTAACCTTATTTTTAACAATTGTAATCTTATCTGATGTGAAATTAGAAACTCTTTCAAAAGTTTTATCATTTGAACAATCATCTATAACTAACAATTTATAATTTATATAATTTAAATTTAAACAAGATTCTATAGTTTCACTTATATACTTATCACCGTTATACGTTGGTATAATAATCGTTATGCTATAGCTCACTACAACTCCTTAAATATAAACCTTGAATTTATATATTATATACATAGTTAATGCATGCAAAACTGAATTAATAAAGAATGCATAAGTAACTCCCACTAAGCCATATAAATGTATTAATGATATCGATATTAAGATAAAAGATATTGCAAATATAATCTCAGTTGATGCTGTATATTTAACCATTCCTCTAGCTACTAAAACATAGCCATAAACCCAGCCAATTAATTTTATAGCTATTCCAAAAAATTGCCATAAAAATAAATCTCTCATTAATTTAAAATCCGATGAGTATAGTAAATAAATAATGATGTCTCTAAAAAAATAAAATAACAAACATAATATAACTATAAGAGGAAATGTAAAAGATATAACATTTAATACTTCTTTATTTAGTTTGTTTTTATCCTTAATACTAGATAATGTAGGAAGTAAATATGTAACTAATGTCATAGTCACAAATGAAAATAAAACTTGTGATAACGACCAAACTCCTTGCCAATATCCAGCATCATTAATAGATAAATTGTTTATTATATTATTCCTAATAACGATTAAAGATAAATTAGAAGCTAATATTGCCGATATTGTGATTATTATAAATTTCAATACCTTCTTATAATCTTCATTATCAACTTTAACTTTAAAATTTTTTAATTTCATCCATTTTTCATTTCTTACTAAATAAAAAGTAATAAAGAAAACAAGAGATTGATTTGTTACATAAGAAATAAGAGCACCTTTTATGCCCCAGAAATAACATAGTAATGTAGTAAGGAGTAAAGATACTACACTTAACAATATATTTATGGAAACATACTTCTTAATATCCTTTAAACCATTTATTATAGATAGAAATAATGTATTAAGAACAAACAAGGGCATACTAAATGAAAATATTTTAAACAAATAAGACATCTCACTTGTTTTTAATATTAATAGACTTATATCATTAGAAAACAAAAATATTAATGGACTCAATATGATATTTATAACAAAGATTACTTTAAGCGACACACTCCATACTTTATACTTTTTTAAATTTTCATCTTTATATTCGGCGGTATATTTAGTAACAGCCGTTTGTAAAAAGTTCCCAGCTGATAACATTATCAAATTTATAATATTTTGTAATTGCCCTATTAACGCTAACCCGTTAGGGCCCGCCAAGACAGATATGACTTTAGTTATTATAAATCCACTAATCATCCTTATTAAAGTAGAAATAGCAGTTAACATAGATGTTTTCAATAGATTCATTTTTGTTTTATTACCATGGCTGGGTTACCACCAACGATAGTATTGCTATCAATATTTTTAGTAACAACTGAACCATTACCAATAACACTATTATCTCCGACTATTACTCCTTTAAGTATAATAACATTATTACCAATAAATACATTTTCACCTATTTCAACACCTCTATTAATTACTTTTTCATTTACAGATATACTATGAAAATCAGAATCAATTACTTCGAAGTTATATCCAATCAAACAATTTCTTTTTATATGTATTTTTGAACCATTTGATATTATTCTTGCATTATTATTAATAATACAATTATCATCTATTTTTATTAAGCTACCTTTTTTCCTTGCGTCTATATAAATATAATTACATAAAAAAAAAGGGGAGCGTTCAACACCTAATACAACAGTTTTATTTATATCTATCCATCCCTCACCACGAGCGATAACTGGCTGTACTATCTTGCATTTAAGTTTAGCCGTTGATGCATTATAATAAATGAATTTTTTTATCCGTATTATTATATATAATATTATTTTAAATAATTTATTCATTATATTTCCAGTTAAAATCATTTAAAATAGTAACAATCTGTTTCACACAATCATAAGTCATTGTAGGATCAATAGGTAAACTCAATATTTGACGATGGATTTTTTCTGTCAGCGGCAATGATTGCTGATTCCACTCAGCATAAGCAGGTTGCTTATGTGGTGGAATTGGGTAATGAATCACGGTCTGAACACCATTATCAGCTAAATATTGTTGTAATTCATCGCGTTTTGGGGTTTGAATAACAAATAGATGGAAAACATGATTATTATCATCATTCCATTCAGGCAATTGAATCACTGGATTGGTGATTTCGCTACGGTAGCAATTAGCAATCTCACGGCGACGAGCAGTTTCTTGATCTAAATAGCCTAATTTAACCCGAAGCATTGCTGCTTGAATTTCATCAAGACGAGAGTTTATACCTTGATATAAATTTTCGTATTTCTTATGTGATCCATAATTACGTAATGCTTTAACTGTTTGAGCAAGTTCATCATTATTGGTCGTAATTGCACCTGCATCACCTAATGCGCCTAAATTTTTCCCTGGGTAAAAGCTAAAACCAGCCGCATCGCCCCAATTACCGACTTTTTTACCGTCAATATTAGCGCTATGAGCTTGAGCACAGTCTTCTAATACTAATAAATTATGCTCTTTAGCAATATCCATTAATTCAGGCATTGGTGAAATTAAGCCATAAAGATGAACAGGCAAAATTGCTTTTGTTTTTTTAGTAATAGCAGCACGAACATTTATAGGACAAAGATTATACGTTGTTGGATTAGGCTCAACAAAAACAGGAATTAGACCATTTTCAGTAATTGCAAGAACAGAAGCAATATAAGTATTAGCAGGAACAATCACCTCATCTCCAGCTTTTAACTTACCTAGTTCTTTCCATGCACGAATAACTAAAATTAAAGCATCTAAACCATTAGCGACACCAATTGCATGTTTCACACCGCAATATTCGGCAAACTCATGCTCAAATGCTTCTAGTTCATTACCCATAATATACCAGCCAGAATCAATCACACGCACACATGCTTCTTTTAGTTCTTTTTGGTATTGGCCATTAATTGCTTGAAGATCTAAAAACTTAATCATTATTTATTTCTCTAAAATACGGATAACAGATGCAGGATTACCAACTACAACAGCATAAGCAGGAACATCTTTTGTCACTACAGCGCCAGCACCAATCATACAATACTCACCTAAAGTAACGCCTGGTAGAATTGTTGCATTCGCACCAATTGACACACCTTTTTTAACTGTTGTAGACAAAAAGGCTTCTGGGTATTGCTTAGAACGAGGCGTTTTATCATTGGTAAAGGCAACACAAGGACCAATAAATACATCATCATCTATGCGAATACCATCCCAAAGATATACACCAGATTTAATAGTAACGTTATTACCAACTACAACATCATTTTCAATCAGAGTATGTGCGCATACATTGCAATTATCTCCAATAACGGCATCTTTTAGAACAACAGAAAATTGCCAAATACGCGTATCTGTACCAATATTAGTAGATTGAACATCGCTTAAAGGATGAATTATCATTTTGCACTCACTATTAAAAAATCATTATAATCACGAATATAATCCGCTTCGTCGTAATAATCGCTAGCTAATACAAGCAATACACAATCTTCACTAAAATCATGCATTTCATGCCATTGCATTACATCAATTAATATCCCCTGATTAGGTTTATCTAATACTATTTCAGCTTTATTATGACCATCATCCATTAAAAACCGACATGAGCCTTTTACACAAATAGCAACTTGTTGTAGATCTTTATGGGCATGAAATCCACGAGCAACATCTTGTTGGGTATCGAAAATATAATAAACACGCTTAATGTCAAAAGGGATGTTTTGGTTTTGCTCTAAAGATATCAGCCCACCACGGTCATCGCCAAGATGATTAAATTCAATTAAATTAATCAAACTCATTGACGTTCTTCCTTAATCATTTTTAGAAGATATTGACCATACCCATTTTTTTTAAACGGTTCAGCTACAATCCTAACTTCTGCTGTTGTCATCCAACCTTGACGGTAAGCAATCTCTTCTAAACACGCAATCTTAAAACCTTGACGCTTTTCAATGGTTTCAACAAAACTTGATGCTTCAAGCAATGATTCATGAGTTCCCGTATCAAGCCATGCAAAACCACGACCTAACAATTCAACTTTTAAATCACCACGTTCTAAATACGCTTGGTTAATCGAAGTGATTTCTAATTCACCACGTTCTGATGGTTGAATATCTTTAGCGATGTGTACTACGTCGTTATCATAAAAATATAACCCCGTTACCGCATAATTAGATTTAGGCGCGGTTGGTTTTTCTTCAATCGATAATGCATTAAATGCATCATCAAATTCAACCACACCAAAACGCTCAGGATCTTGTACTTCATAACCAAAAACAGTCGCTCCTGAATTTTGTTTTGTTGCTGAAATTAACTTAGGAGAGAAACCCTGCCCCCAGAAAATATTATCGCCCAGCACTAAACAAACACTCTTATCACCAATAAACTCTTCACCAATGATAAATGCTTGAGCTAAACCTTCTGGCTTTTCTTGAACAGCGTATTCCAGAGAAACACCAAAACGACTGCCATCACCTAATAAGCGTTGAAAGCTTTCTTTATCTTCAGGTGTGGTAATAATTAACACTTCTTTAATGCCAGCAAGCATCAATACTGATAATGGGTAATAAATCATCGGCTTGTCATAAACTGGTAATAACTGCTTTGAAACACCCATGGTGATTGGATATAAACGTGTACCAGAACCACCCGCTAAAATAATGCCTTTCATAAATAGAATCCGAGGTTATAGGTCTCAGGTTGAAAGGAAAAGATCAACCAAAGATCAAAAAAATAAAGAAATGAATTAGTTACCTAAGCGCTCACGGTTATATGAACCATCTAATACTCTGCTCCACCATTTTTGATTCGCTAAATACCACTCAACGGTTTTACGAATGCCCGATTCAAAGGTTTCAGCAGGTTTCCAGCCAAGTTCACGTGCAATTTTAGAGGCATCAATCGCATAACGAACATCATGCCCAGGGCGATCAGTAACGTAAATAATTAGATTTTGGTATTCAGTTACGCCTTGCGGTTTATTCGGTACTAACTCTTCAAGCAATGAACAAATGGTTTTCACCACTTCAATATTGGCTTTTTCATTATGACCACCAATATTATAGGTTTCACCAATTTCGCCTTTAGTGACTACGGTATAAAGCGCTGATGCATGATCTTCGACATATAACCAATCACGAATCTGCATGCCATCACCGTAAACAGGTAATGCTTTACCGTCTAACGCATTAAGAATAATTAACGGAATCAATTTTTCAGGGAAATGGTAAGGGCCGTAATTATTTGAGCAGTTAGTTACAATGGTTGGTAAACCGTAAGTGCGTAACCATGCGCGCACTAAATGATCACTTGATGCTTTAGAGGCTGAATATGGGCTTGATGGCTCATAAGATGTTGTTTCAGTGAACAAGTCATTCGTACCTTCCAAATCACCATACACTTCATCAGTAGAGATATGATGAAAACGGAATGCTGATTTACGTGCTTGGTCTAATTGATTCCAGTAAGCGCGAGTAGCTTCTAAAATGGTATAGGTGCCAACAATATTAGTTTCGATAAATGCAGCAGGGCCATCGATTGAACGGTCAACATGACTTTCTGCGGCTAAGTGCATTACCGCATCTGGCTGATGCTCAGCAAAAACGCGATCTAACTCTGCACGATCACAAATATCTACTTGCTCAAATGCGTAACGATCATCATTTTCAACGGTAATTAATGATTCTAAGTTTCCCGCATAAGTTAATTTATCAACGTTAACAACACTGTCTTGAGTATTATTAATAATATGACGAACAACGGCAGAGCCGATAAAGCCTGCACCACCTGTAACTAAAATCTTCACTGATGATCCTTAATGATTGATTTTATATAAATAAGAATTAAACGTTAATAATTAATGTTGTTGCGGATTATTGATTGCCACTTCTTGACGTCCAAACAACTTATTGACCCAAGTCGTAATACGCCAAATATGACTAATAGCGGTAAAATACACCGCAAACATCACTAAGAAACCAATAAACATCATCGATTCAGCGACACCATTAATATCAGCGACAATACCGACAACGGAGCACATTGCAGCCAATAAGCAAATTACAAATAATGTCATTAATGATGATAAACCCATCCGCTGGCATATATGGTGTAAGTGCTCACGATCAGGTTCAAACGGTGAATGGCCCTTACGCATACGGCGAATCATAATGGTTGCCATGTCCATTAATGGAATCGCAATAATCCATAGTGCGGTTACAGGATTAAAAGCAATAATATCGGCTTCTTGAGTGCCGCGAACCAGCATCCATACCACTGAAAAGCCAATGAACATACTACCTGCATCGCCCATGAAGACTTTAAAACGGCGTCCTAATGGAAAACCAAGGTTTAGCATAATATAAGGAACAAGTGCAGCAACAATGAGAAAACAAATGGTGGCTAAATATTGATTATCACTGAGATAAAATGTTATTCCAAGCGCGGTGAATGTCACTGAAGCCAAACCACCTAATAGGCCATCAATACCATCAACCATATTAAAGGCATTAATTGCACCAATAACCGCAATAATAGTCACCACAGAACCGGCATATTCATTTAGCGCAATGCTATTACTGCCCATTAGATAACCGAAATTATGCAGACTATGACCACCAACCCAAATCATTGCCAAAGAAATCCCCGCTTGAACGAGTAAGCGAATTTTAAAGCTAATATCAAGGTAATCGTCAATAGCACCCAGCACTATAAGAATCGCTGCACAACCAAGGTAAAGCCAAATATTTAAACTGGTTGGTAAAAATAGAATAAAAGTGATCAATAAGGAGAGATAAACAGAGATACCGCCAACTAAAGGCACTACACCTTGGTGTAACTTACGTGCATTGGGTTTATCTACTAAACCAATTTTCTTTGCTACTTTTCGCATGATAAATAACGTAATAAACGACGTTATAAAAACAAACAGATAAGCATTATACATAACGGCCAACTTTATAATAATGAAGTATTAAATAAGATATTCAGTTGTTATTACTCTTTTTTTTATCCCTATTGTTTTATTCCTGCTTATAATTAAACTCCATCATAATTTATTGATTACATTGATTTAGGCACAAAAAAGCACTAGCTGTTAAGGCTAATGCTTTTTATGTGTTATGTTTAATAATGACTGGGGATAAAGAGAATATCTACTCCCCAAGATTCTCTGCTACACTCTACGTCTTAAATCTACAACACGTGGGGAGTAGATTCCTATCGGCCCTCGTGGACATTCACTATAGGGAGTGGCGAGGATTGGCTATCTATTTCTTATCACTCGCATAACTGTAGTTATAATAACCGTAGTTACCACCATAAGTTGAGCTGGCTTTACGCTCGACGGCATTCAGAATGCAACCTTTAACGTCTATACCATTTTGTGCAAAACGGTTTTTAGCCACTTCAATTTCTTTAACCGGGTTTAAACCAAAACGCGCAACAATCATCGTTGTACCAGCATGAGTACCGACAATTGCCGGGTCAGTTACGGCTAAAATTGGTGGAGTATCCACTAATACTAAATCATAATTTTCAGACGCCCAATCGAATAATGCTTTTAAACGCGGATGCATTAATAACTCAGAAGGGTTAGGCGGCACTGCGCCACGAGCAATAAAATCAAGGTTTTCAATACCTGGAGATTTAATCACTTGCTCAATAGTTTGTTGGCCACTTAAATAATCGGCTAAACCAGGCTTGCTATCAACACACATTTGGCGTTCCATTCGCCCTTTTCGCATGTCAGTATCAATCACTAATACCCGCTGACCACCTTTCGCTATGACTGCTGCCATATTCACAGTCACAAATGACTTACCGATACTTGGACTCGGGCCGGAAATCATCACAATATTATTACGCGCTTCCATCATCGCAAAGTGTAGGCTGGTACGTAAACTGCGTAGTGCTTCAATCGATAAGTCAGCAGGGTTAGCAATAGACAGCAATGTTTCATTGACTGTATGTTGCTTTTTAAGCTTATATTTCTTATCTAACTCTAACTGTGAATCAGATAACGGAATTGACGCGTACACGGGTAACCCTAATGCTTCAATTTCATCAGGGTTTTCAACACCACGATGTAAAGCAGCACGCAGCAGCACGATAGCTACAGATAACATGCCGCCTAATAATGTTGCTAATACCACTATCAATGATTTTTTCGGTTTTACTGTTTGTGAATATGCTTGTGCATTATCAAGAATACGTACATTACCAACGGTGCTTGCTTTAACAATACTCAGCTCTTGTACTTTATTTAACAGTTGTACATAAATCTGCTGGTTAACTTCAACATCACGCGTTAAACGTAATACTGCACGTTGGGTTTTTGGTAATTTTTCAATACGTTTATTTAAACGCATTTTTTCTTTCATTAACGTTTTACGCTTATCAAGCAAAGCAACATAAGCCGGATGTTCCTTGGTGTAAAGCTGCGAAATATCGCTTTCTTTAAAGGTCAACTGATTGATTTGCGCCTCTAATGTCACCATGGTATCTAACGTTGTTTTTGCTTCTAATGGTAAATCAACCGATTCATTCTTTTGGCGGTAACGATTCAGTTTATCTTCTGCTAATGTTAGTTGTTGCTTAATTTTTGGCAGGTGTTGCTTTAAAAATGCTAAACTATTTTCGGCTTCTGCTGAATTGCGAGCAACATTTTGTAGAAAATAGGTTTGGCTAATATCATTTAAAATATTTTTAATTTTGGTTCTGTTCTCACCCGTCATTGATAATTGCAGAATACCGGTTTGCTTACCTTGTTCGGTAATAGACAAGGCTTTTTGTAACCCTTGAATAGCATCTAAACGGCTGATTTTACCAATACTAAATATAGCGCCATCATCTCCGATTAACTGGGTTACAAATAAGCTATAACCGTTATTGGTTGCTAATGTGCCAACTTTACCCGTAAGTAATTCACGACCTTCGCTACTCGTTAAGCTATATTCACCTTGGACACTGTTAGTAACCGTTATTACATCATTATTCAATGCCGTATTAGCAGGCACAGTAAAACGAGAAACGTCAATCTGATGGCTATCACCTAATAAGCGCGCCAGACCTTTGCCAAAAACAGGCGTATAAATAGGAGTAGCAACCGTGGTTAAATTTAATTTATCAACCGTATCACCCAACACCATGCGTGATTTGATGATTTCAACTTCTGTGGTAGCACTTGACTCTGCACCACCAAACATTTCAGCCATATCGCCACCAAGAGCGGGCATGCCTGTGCTTTTTTGTTCGATTTGAATTAAGGCATCAGCTTTATAAATAGGGGTTGCTAATAAGGCGTAACCGATACCAACGCAAGCAAAAATAAAAGTAGTGAGAATAATTAGCCAGCGGCTGTCAATTAAAATCCCAAATAGTTTGCCAAGATCTATTTCATCGCTTCCCGAAGAAGTATTAGCTTGAGGGTTTTGGGTGATACTCATTAAGTAAAGATTCCGATGTTAAATTTTTAAGAGATGAGGAAGAGCCAAGGCATCATCCAAAAGTTAAATAGGGTTTACAGCGCGTGATTAGTAGATTTCCTATCGCCCTCGTAACTTCACTTAGCCCATTATTCGTCATCTCGGAAGTGAGGGACGAGCTATCCGTGATCTACTCAAAGCGTGATCGAGCGTTAAAGAAGCCAGTGAATTCAATAACTCTACGACGCGCGGACAGTAGATTCCCTATCGCCCTCGCGGCATTCACTGCAGGGAATGACGGAGTTAGGGTTAGCATTCACTCTAAGGAATAACGGAGTTAGAAAGTTACAATTTCTTCGCCCAAGCTGTTGCTGCTTTTTCTATTAAATCATACGCATGATCAAATGCTTCTTTACTTAAACGGTATGGATCGGGAATATCTTGCTGGCCAATCCATTGTCCAAATAACATTGTTTTGCCACGTACTTCTGGTGCAATACGGGTAACAGCATCGATATGACCTTTTTCCATCACTAAAATAAGATCATAATTACGGCATAAATCGCTAGTCAGTTGCTGTGCTTGATGACCTTCAAGTGAATAACCATGCGCAAGTGCCACTTCAGCTGCCATTTTATCGGCAGGTTTACCCGCGAGCCCACTATTTTCAGTACCAACGCCCGCCGAAGCAATATGTTTATTGGGTAATTTTGCATGTAGAATACGTTCGCCTGATGGTGAACGACAGATATTACCGACGCAAACAACAAGAATTTTATTGAACATAGAGATAGGTTTCAAGTTTATGAGTTTCGAGATTCCGAGTATTTAAATGCTCAAATAATCTCATCATTTAGTTACATAGAAATAAGGTTATCGGGTGCGAGTGTTGAAATTAAAGCGATACAATGATTAATAATTATATCTGCTTTTACTCGTTAACTCGCCCCTCTTCAACTCGTCTCTAGTAACTACTTCAAATTCATGTAGTAGTTCATACCTTCAGAAAGCTGATTAAAGCTGCTGATGGTTGGAACCAGTTGTTGAATTACACGGTTCCAGCGCGCAATAGGTGCAGCTGTAACGTACACCACATCATAAGGCTGTAATTCAAATTCAGTACCAATCACTAATGCTGTCGCATCTTTAATATTTAACTGATAAATATTCGCAGCAGGTGCATGCGGTGTTTTTGTTAAATCAGGATGATTAGCACGAATAACAAACACGCCAGTAGCATCTGCTTGTAATTCATTAATGCCGCCAACACTACTTAACGCTTCGGTTAAGCTCATACCTACGCGGTCGATTTTAAGTAGTTTAGGCTCTTTAACTTCACCTAATACAAACACTTTTTGAGCATCATTACGTGGTACGTGGACAATATCGCCATTACGTAATAATCGGTTTTGCATTAAATCGCCACGTTGCATTAAAGCATACAGTGATAACGTTTGATCTTTGCCATTACGCGTTAACGTGACGTTGCGCCAATCAGCGTCAGCATCTAAGCCACCTGATTTATTAATCGCATCAAGTAAGGTTAATGGTACGTTAGTAATCGCTTGTTGACCTGGGTTTTTAACATCACCCGTTATATAAGCTTTCTTCGAACGGAACGAAGCAACATTAACATCAACTTGTGGCTTTTCAATAAAGGCAGCTAAACGCTGAGCAATATCACGACGCACTTCTGTTACGGTTTTACCAGCGACATGCATTTGACCAATATAAGGATAGAAGATAGTACCATCTGCGTGTACCCAATTACCTGCTTCACTCGCACTACGATAAGAACCCGCAGGAATCGTTAATTCAGGGTGATCCCAGATAGTGACATTTAATATATCACCAGGGCCAATATGGTATTGATAACCAGATAATTCTTTTTCAAGCTTGGGGTTGATTTGTGCGACAACTTTAGCTTCTTTAAATTGGTTAATATTATTGACCGTTAGTGGGAATACATTCACTTCTTGATCAAGCGTAGGTTGTCCCTGATTAGTTTCAGTAACGTGCTTACCATCAAGACTAAGATGTGATCCTGGCATGCTACAGCCAGCTAACATTACAGAAGCAATTGCTGTAACAAGTAATTTTTTTGATAATTTCATTAGATTAAGTTCATTTCAGCATTGATTGATGGAATTTATTACAAACGAGCATGCTACCGCCCGAAGGTTACAGCTCCTCACTTGCTATAGAAGTATAAGTTTTTGTTATTCTGAATATTAAAGCTCTATAAACATATAAATACATAAACATATAAATGCATAAACATATAAATACATAAATTAGCATTTAAATCACATATGAATCTAAAAAAAAACTAAAAAACGATCTGATTAATATTCATATAACTGGTAGATTCTACTTAATTTACATATAAAATGAAATATAAAAATCAGTCTATTTACTATCTAGATCATACCTCAATAAATTCGTAACTAACTGAAAAAAAAGACCATTCATAAAATAAAAACATTTACAACCCACTTATTCGTTTAATATTGAACGATACTTAATAAAAGTGGTGTAAATCACATTTTATACACGCAGACACATAAAAGGTAAAAAAAACTCGCATAGTTATATACTTTTTTTCTGTATAATTATTAATTCAGTGCACTAATTATAACCCATCACAAAGTCGTCATTTTATTGACGATCTATATGTTATTTTTATCGATAAGGATTTACATCATGAAAAAGAATGCATTAATTCTTCTAGCGGCTATGGCTATGTCTTCATCAGCATTTGCTGACACAGCAAAAGGTGATGCGGCAGGTGTAACAACAGCTGCAACAACTTCAACTGGTACAACAACAGCTGTTGTTGTTGGTGGCGCAGCAGCAGTTGCAGCTGTCGCACTTGCAGCATCAGATTCAGATAATACTAACTCAACAACAACTTCTGTTAACGCTGCAAAGTAATTGTTGACGTTTAACCTGATAAAAAATTAGGTTAATAAAAGAATAACCGTGCTGCCACGGTTATTCTTTTTTATCAGCTATTCGATTATTGCAATCTATAGCTCAATTAGAATGGCATATCGGAAGCGACATAATGCGTAAAAATATTATTTATCATTCAATTTCAAGGTTGTTGCTTTTATCTGCGACCACTTTATTGCTTTCGGGCTGTAGCCAAAAAATCACCAGTGTTAATGATACTATTCGCCTTGCTGTTCAAGGCACAGCTGATGTGCATAAATCAGCGTATGATATTGCTCAACTTCCTTATGCAAGTACTTATATTCGTATAAATAATCAGTCTCAGTTATTTATGGTACTAGCGCTGGCGGAATCAGCCTCAGGTGACACAATCACTCAAGCTTCCCCTCAAACTTCGCCCCCACAACTTAAATGGCTTGCCAGTGATAACGGGATGCTAGTTACTCAGAGTGGACGAATTATAAAAACAGTTAATTTAAGCGAGGGGAATTTATTAGCGACGCACAGCGATGCCCCCGATCCGTTGGCTTTAGGATTACACCTAGCAACCACCCCCAAAAAATGGCAGCGTACGATTGATTGGCAACCTGGTTACCACAGTGGCTATCAGTTAGATTCCGTGTTTGTATTTGATCACACAGAAGTATTAACCATTAATGGCAAATCAGTGCCTATCTTACGATTTAATGAAAATGTATCGGTTAAGCAATTAGATAAACATTACAGCAATACTTTTTGGGTTGAGCAACAAACAGGTAAAGTAGTTAAGAGCCTGCAATATATTGCGCCATCTTTACCAATTGTTGAAATGACTATTCTGAAACCTTTTAGCTAACGGTAGCGTCTTTATGTTTTGTTCATTTATTACACCCGCGACTCGACACCGTGTTTGTTATACGCTCGCGAGTTTATGTTTATTCATTTCTATACCAAGCTTGGCTCAAAGTGTGATCACTTTAAATGCTAATGGTTCTTCTGCCACAGCTGTAACTTTACACTACACAGATCCTGTACGTTTAGCGCAAGTTGTTAGTGATAGCCTTAAACAACGTACAATGACTGACATCCCTTTTTGGCTAGGCAGTAGCTTAAGCTCCCCAACAGAGCCTAAAAATAAACAAGCATTGATCACCCAGTTAACACAATTAAGCCAACAATACCGTGACGACACAGTGGTTAGCGATAGTTTTGCCAATACAGGTCAATGGTTACAACAGCATATTCATCATCAGCGCCTGCCCGTTAGCATTGATATCGATAAAGTACGCTTAAATAAAGCCGACAATCCACTATTAAACGGCAATTACTTACTGCAATTAGCGAATCGTCCGACGTCAGTGATCGTTATTGGTGCCATTGAAAAGCCACAAACAATTAAGTGGCAACCTCGCATGTCAGCAAAAGAGTATTTAGCCCAAGTAACACCACTTTCAATCGCCGCCAATAGCGAAGTTACGGTTATTCAGCCTGATGGTGTGATGCAACAACACTCAATTGCGTACTGGAATAATCATCATAATGATATTGCACCGGGGGCAATCATTTACCTTGGCTATCACTCACTGTTTGATGATTATAGTGACTTAAACCATGCTATTTCTTCAATGCTAATCAACAGGACGTTGTAATGAACTCTGTCACATCGGCTTCTACTTGCCACAACCTATATCAACGTCCTTTATTTGCTTTATCAGCATTGGCTATCGCGTTACTTCCTTTCTGTAATGCACAGGCAGATGAGTTTAGCTACCCTAAAATGCGCTATTCTAATAGTGATTTTGGTGGCGTGGGTTTAATGCAAATGCCAACGGCGCGTATGCAACCTGAAGGCGAATTTATTTTTGGTACCACCATTAGCAGTGATTACCACCATTATTGGGTATCTTTACAACTATTGCCTTGGCTTGAAACCACTATTCGTTACACCCAAGTGCCTGATCTTTATTACAGTGGCGATCAAAGTTTTAGTGGTGATACGTTATATACCGATAAGGGTATCGATGCCAAAGTACGGTTATGGCAAGAATCTTATTGGTTACCTGAAGTTGCCGTGGGCCTTCGAGATCTTGGCGGTACTGGTTTATTTGATGGCGAATTTATTGCTGCAAACAAGCAAGTGGGACCACTAGATTTCACCCTTGGGCTAGGCTGGGGTTACATCGGCCAACGCGGAAACATTACCAATCCGTTCTGCAAAGTAAGTGATAGTTTCTGTGATCGTGATAATGGCTTTAAAGATAATGGTGGTAGTTTTGATATCAGTCGCTGGTTTAAAGGTAATGCCGCTCTTTATGGTGGTGTTGAATACCAAACCCCTTGGCAACCATTACAATTAAAACTTGAATATGACGGTAACGATTATACTGATGATTTCCGTGCTAATCGCGGTCATAACATGAAGCCAAAAACGCCATTTAATTTTGGTGCTGTTTATCAATTAACCGATTGGGCAACCGCCAATATCAGTTATGAACGAGGCACCACAGTTAGCTTTGGTTTAAGTGTAAACACTAACTTTAATCAATTAAAAGCCAGTTGGTTAGATGAGCCAATGCCATCAGTAACAACAACGCCAACAGCAAAGACACTCACCGCCGAGCAATGGCAACAACTCGCTCAAGATGTGGAAAGCATTGCTGGCTACAAAAATCCGACCATTTATCAGAATGGCGCTAACAGTATTACAGTAGCTGCCGAACAAGTTAAATATCGCGATCGTGATCAAGCCCAATTACGAGCAGGGATCTTACTCAATAACCAAGCGCCAGCAGTTGAACAATTCCATATTGTAGAAACTGTCGCTAACCAACCGATTACCGAAACGGTACTTAATCGTCAGCAACTGCTGCAAGTGGCTAATAATGATTATATCGGCAGTAATATTGCAGATAATCGTACCACGACGGCACCGACAAATATTCAAGGCCAGCAAGTAGCAGATCTTAGTCAAAACTGGGACGCCGGAATTGCGCCAACACTACAACAATCCTTAGGTGGTTCTGAAGGCTTTTACATGTTCAATGTCGGTGTCACAGGCAGTGCTGATTATTGGTTTAATAATCACTTCACTGTCGGTGGCTCAGTTTATTTAAACCTTTACGATACCTACGATAAATTTAAATATGATGTGCCGCCAGATGGTACCCATAATAAGCGTGTCCGTACCCTTGTGCGTCAATACATTGCAGATAACACGTTACGCATGAATAATTTACAGCTGACATGGCTAGATCAAGTTTCTAATGATTGGTATGCACAAGCTTATGCGGGTTATTTAGAAATGATGTTTGGTGGTATTGGTGGTGAAGTGCTTTATCGCCCTGTTGGCAGTAATTGGGCATTTGGATTAGATGTCAATTACGTGAAACAGCGTGATCCTAATTCAGCATTTGGTTTCTTTAAAAATCAAAATCAATACGATGATCATTTGGATCGTCCATATGAAGTTCAAACCGGAGCTGCCACAGGTAATCTAACTGCTTATTACCAACCACAATGGCAATGGCTACCAAATACTTTATTAAAAGTCAGCGCTGGACGTTATTTAGCTGAAGATACTGGTGTAACTATCGATTTCTCTAAACAATTTGATAGTGGAATTATCGCTGGCGCTTTTATTACTAAAACCAATATGTCAGCAGAAGAATATGGTGAAGGCAGCTTTAACAAAGGTTTTTATATCTCGATTCCATTCGATATTTTAACCGTGAAGCCAAGCACTAGCCGCGCCGATATATCTTGGTTACCGATGAACCGTGATGGCGGTCAGATGTTAGGCCATAAATATCAATTATATGACTTAACCGATGGACGTCAGCCATGGAGTGGACGCAAAGCCTTTAATAACTAAATAGTGATAATAAATCGGCAGCACACGCTTGAGTTGCCGATTATTGTCATTATTCGACTCATTTCTATAAATAATCATTTTACACTATTGCCTAAAAAGCAATTGAATACCTAAGAAATACGATAAAGGAATTTTTATATCCTTTATTAACAGATTGTTACATTAAAAGTGACATTTAAAATGGAACACTGTTTAATTGCTATGTCATTCAAAAAAAATGCATTATTATATATTGAAAATATATCCTAATAGCATTTGCTATTGTAGGGTATAGATAAGCACTTTCACATAAATAGTGCAAAAATTACCGGCTTAAGTCGGATCTATTACAATTAGGAAAATACGGCAAATATTATGAAAAAAACTTTTCTAGTACTACCTCTTGCTCTTCTTGTATCTGGCGCGGTAAATGCGGCAACAGATAACCCTTTTTATGCTGGTGCTCGTTTAGGTAATAGCTTTTACGACATCAAAGACAGCACTAACAGCATCAAGCTTGATGACAAAAACCTTGCTGGTGGTGTTTTCGCTGGTTACCAAATCACACCATGGTTTGCTGGTGAAGTTGGTTACACGAACCTCGGTAGCGCAAGCGTTACTAATGGCGCAGGTAAATTTACAGCTCAAGGCGCAGACCTTGTGGGTAAGTTCTCTTACGCTATCAACGATAAAATCGATCTATTTGGTAAGCTAGGTGCTTTCTACTACGATTGGAATGCTAAGAATGGCGCAACTGCTGATGATAACGGCTGGGCTGGTACTGCGGGTGTTGGTGCTGAATACTACATCAACAACAATGTATCTACACGTGTTGAATACCAATACTACAAAGATGTAGGCGGTGCTGATATTCAATTCGCAGGCGTTTCTCTAGCATACCACTGGGGCGCTCCAGTACCTGTTGTTGCTCCAGAAGTTGTTTATGTTGATCAAGTTTCTGTAGCGACAATCGAAGAGCTAAAACTAACTGTACCTTTCGGATTCGATAGCACAACAATCACTGCTGGCGATGCAAGCAAATTAGCACCTTTCGAAGCGCGCCTAAACCAATACCCTGATGCAACAATCACAGTTGTTGGTCACACAGACAGCAAAGGTTCAGAAGCATACAACATGAAACTTTCTGAGAAGCGTGCAGAAGGTGTTGCTCAAGCATTACGTACTCAGCTAAATGTTGGTTCAGATCGCGTAATTAGCGAAGGCCGTGGTGAGCTAGATCCAATCGCTCCTAACAATACAGCTGAAGGCCGTGCTGAAAACCGTCGTGTTGACATCATTGTTCCTGAGCTAAACATCGAGACAGTTACTAAAGTAGCTGCTGAGTAATTTCTACTGCTAAGAAAAGTTAACCTTACGTATTAATTACTAATACAGGTATAAACTAATAATCCACCATAACTTCACGGTTATGGTGGATTTTTTTATTTCTGCATCAGGAAAAGGAATAGCAGGAAGAAGCAGGTTTCAAGTAGCTCGAGGAAGGGAGACTTCAACTCGGAGAAGAAAAAGGAACGAAGAGTTAGTAAGTGGCAAATGGCAAGTGGCAAGTGGCAAGTGGCAAGTGGCAAGTGGCAAGTGGCAAGAAATATAAGCAAAAAAGCCCAACTCATTATTTGAATTGGGCTTTTATTTATATCTAAAACACGCTTTAATTATTGAGCACCAAAGCCTGTTAGCATGGTACGAATAGTTTTAAATACAATATTAATATCTAACCAGAAAGACAGGTTTTTTATATAATATAAATCGTGTGCTAACTTCTCAGATGTTGATTCAGTATCATCAGCATAACCTTGAACAACTTGTGCCCAACCAGTAATACCTGGTTTCACCATATGACGATAACCATAAAATGGAATCTCTTGCTCAAACTGTTTAACAAAACTATCTTGTTCTGGACGAGGACCAATTAACGCCATATCCCCTTTTAAAACATTAAAAAATTGAGGCAATTCATCAATACGGACTTTACGAATAACTTTGCCAATTCTGGTTACGCGCGCTTGTTCTGCCGTAGCAAATTTGTCTTCAGCACCCGCTTCTTTCACCGTCATGCTACGGAACTTATAAATTCTGAATAAGCGACCACCTTGCCCTACACGTTCTTGTATAAACATTGCTGGACCCGGATTTTCAAGCTTAATCAAAATAGCCGTTATAACCATAATAGGTAACGTAATCGGTAACGTTGCGATAATAATTAATGATTCCCAAATACGTTTAAAAGTCATATAGAGCGGATTTGGTTGTAATGAACCAATCGCATTTTCCATTAAATGCTTAGTTTGAACCTTACCTTCCAGCATTTCACGAATACTTTCAGCATGGAAAACAGCAATCTTATTTAAGCTACAATCAGCAATGAACTTTTCCGCTTCTGGCGATAAATTACGATGTAAGTCAACAACTAAGCTACCTTTAATGTTGCTGATATCGTAAGGTTTTTTTAATTCGATAACGCGTACTCTTCCCTTTTGATTTAAAGAACTAATATCAAAATTAGGAATAGCAAAAAGGATTAAACGCTGACTTTCTTGACGAAGAAGAGCCGTTGTATAAAACCATATAAAAGAAATTATAGCCCCATTAATTAATACACTTCTTGAATAATCAATGCGAGTCATAAACACGATTGACATAATCAAAATAAAAACAGAAATAATAACAGGTAAAATATAGTATTTACGCTCAACTAAAAGATATGAAGTTATTTTTGGCAATACAGTGCATATGCCTAAGTAGCACACAACTAATAACCATAATGTATTCATGACAGTATTGGGAACAGCTTTTACATTATATCCGGAAAATAAATATGTTAAATAAACAACTATAACCAAACCTAAACTATGACAAATATAGGTGTTATTTAGTAAAGTTTTAAAGACCTTTACAAAATTAATTCCTTTCTCTTTATTCTTCATCTTATACTTACTTATTGTCGAATATATTTATATATATTACCTAAAACCTTCATCGGTAATAATCTCATATGAGCTCTTATTAAAAAAATTAGCGCTACTTTTGGCTTACCTTTTATTGGAAGCTCTAACAATTTCTTCATAAATTGCAATTCAGAACAGTAATACTTATATCCCTGCCGCCTCTCAAGCATACCATTACCAACTCGAGCATATACTAGCACATCATCAATATTAGCAATTGTCATACCCATTACGTGCATTCTTACCCATAGGTAATAATCTTCCATATAAGGCATATGCAAATAGCCACCGGCCTTTATAATTGAAGATTTCTTAAACATCGCAGCCATATGGTTTATTGGATTTCTTCGATAAATTAACCTCTCAATATCATCAGAAAGAGGTACATTACGTAAACTAGATATTACCGAAGGGTCTACGTCAAATTCAGCAATATGAGCACTGCACAAGTCGATTTGTGGATTAGCATTCATAAAATCATACTGTGTCTGAAAACGCTTATTCACATTGATGTCATCAGTGTCAACTCTAGCTATAAGCTCATAAGAACAAGCATCAAGGCCAATATTTAATGCAATACCTAAACCTTGATTTTGTTCTAAAATTACTTCTTTTAAGGGTAACTTTAAACGCCAAACATCTAAAAGGCTGTATAATTCATTAGTCAAAGGGCCATCATGTACAACAACAACCTCTGCTGGTTGTAAACTTTGAGTCTCAATGCTCTTTAAAGCATCAGAAAAATATTGTGCCTTTTCACCTTTATACAAAGACATTAAGACTGAAATGTTGTTCATAAAATAACCACACTATACTTTACCGAAAAACAACTAAAACGTTTATCTAATTCTATCAGTATAATAACAGTTGTACAGCATGTAAATTCTAATAAACTATAATTATCACATGAAAATAACAAAGCGCATATGGCTTATAAAACAAAATGTTATACAATGACAGTTAACCTTACTAAACTTGATATTATTTATATAAATCAGGCATAATAACACAGAATTAACTAATACTTATCGCTTGTGGGAGCTAGATACCCAAGGGCGGTAGCGTAATCATTTTAGGCTATACAACACAAGGTCTGCAGAAAAATGAGTTCAGATGAGCTATCTATCTATCATGAAAATCAACTAAATATTATCAATGTATTTAAAGTTTTTTGGGCAAAGAAAATTATAATTATATCCAGTATGATTTTCGGGATTATTTTAGCATTGATTATTATTAATAATTCAAAACAATGGTGGGAAAGTAGTGCTGAAATAACTCACCCACAATATTCAAATTATTCAGGCTTTATAAATTACGCAGATAAGATTAACATTGACAAAGCAGTTGTTGAAAATCTAAACCGGATAACTAATATCAACAACAATTACACCTCATTCATTAACTTATTAAGCTCAAAATCAAACAAACTTGCATTCTTACAAAAGAATAAAATAATCCTAGATTATTTAAATGAAAACAATATAGATTCTGAAGACAAAATAACAAAAAAACTCAACACTTTATCGGATGATATTATAGTTAAGAAAAAGTCTTTAATTTTAAATGAGCACTCTTATACTATTGTAGTTCAAGCTGATGATTTAGATAACAGTTACAGCTTATTAAATGACTACATTGATTTCACAACAAAAATTTACAATGATGCTGTTTCATTGTCATTAATAAAATATAAAGAAACAGAATTAATTAATTTACAGCAACAATTACGTTATAACATTTCATATACAAAAAATATTCAAAAAGTAAAAATACAAAACACTCAATTAGCTTTAAATATTGCAGAAAAAGCAGGAATTAATGAACCATTAAGTAATTATTATGAAAAAGGATCAACATTTAATGTAGCACTTGGTTCAAAAGCACTTAAAGCGGAAAATAAAGCAATTGCATCCATCACAGATTTATCAGTATTAAACGGAAGCATCACTCAACTAAATTCAAAAATAAAATATCTAGAAAACATTGATGGGCCAGTTCTAAACGGTAATTCATTCTTTAGTTTCATACAAACCGCCTATAAAAACCCAGATCATATATCAACAAGTAATAAAGTTATTGTTCTTGTTTTCGCTCTATTATTTATTTGTATTGGCATGGTCATCTCTCTGGCGCTAAATATATTCAGTACACGTAAGACCGTTTAATAATGAATATGTTGAAAAATATAATCATGCTATTTTTTTCACAAGGTATAAATTTTCTTGTACCTATAGTATTAGTACCCTACCTAGTTAGGGTACTAGGCCCAATAGAGTATGGTAAATTCAATTTAGCTTTGTCTATTATTCTATATGGCTGCTTATTTATTGATTTTGGATTTAATCTTTATTCTTCAGGAATGATTGCAAAAGCTAAGAATAAACAAGAAATCAATAAAACATATACAATTACAATAATAACAAAACTTTTATTATTTATACCTATATGTAGTGTCATTTCAGTAATACCTTTTTATATTACAAAGTTTCATGATATAAAAACTATCGTTTTAATTTTAAATATTCAACTTTTGTCTTCTGTTATATCAACGATATGGTTATATCAAGGCATTGAAAAAGTACGTATCTATTCATATGTAAATATTATTATAAAACTTAGCTCAGTACCTTTAATATTTTACTTCGTAAAAACAGAATTCGACTTAAACAAACTAGCTATTATTCAAAGCTCTACCTTTTTAGCTAGCGCATTGATACTGATTCTAATCGCAACTAAAGAGAAAATTCATTTTGTAAGAATAAAAATAGAGGATATTACTTATCAATTAAAACATGCCTCACCAATTTTTTTAGGTACAGTTAGTGTAAGCCTATATACAATGAGTACACCTATAATTCTAGGACTTGTAAGCACTGCATATGAAGTAGGACAATATACCGCAACTGACAAAATTAGAGGAGCTTTTATATCTATTTTTTTAATCTTATCGAATGTTATATACCCAAGAGTAAATAAATTACGCATGGAGTCAGAACCTAAAGCTCTTCGATTTATAAAAAAAGTTTTCTTTTTACAAACAAGTCTAGGTTTTGCTTTCTCTATTCTAATTTATTTATCTGCAAATTTCATTGTTCATAATTATTTAGGTAAAGACTTCTATCAGTCTATTATTCTATTGAAAATAATGAGCCCAATGGTAATATTCGTACCATTAAGTGTATTATTATCAAATTATTTACTTCTTTCATGGGAATATAAACGTTATTACCTAACAGTACCAATTATCACTTGTATTTGTCATTTTATTTACGTAATACCGTTATCAAATCTATATGGTGCAATAGGATCAGGTATTAGCATATTACTTACAGAGATAATTAGTTTATTACTATTACTATACTTCGTATACAAATCTGGTTTAATGAAGAAAATATATGAATCCTAAAATATCAGTTATAATTGCAGCTTATAATGCAGAAACTCATATAAGAGATACAATAGAATCATTATTATCTCAAACTTATACTAACTTAGAGATTATAATTATAGATGATGGCTCAACCGATTCAACTTCAAATATTATAAATACAATCTCACAAAATAATATAAATGTTAAAATAAAAAGAATAGAAAATAATGGTGTAAGTAATGCTCGAAATATTGGCATCAATATAGCTCAAGGTGAATATATTTCATTTTTAGATGCTGATGATATTATTGATAATGATTTTTATGCTGAACTATATAACCAAAGTAACAATAAAAATATTGTTTGCGCGCAAAACATTTACAACATGTATTCTCTTAATAATATTAAACCTTGGCCTAACAATTTAAAATTACAATCAGATTTTTTTAAAAATAGAATTTGTGTCTATGTCTGGGGAAAACTCTATAAGAAAAATTTCTTAGATGAAAATATGATAAGATTTGATAGCGATATTAAAATTGGAGAAGACTTTTTATTTAACATTACATGCTTAAAATATTTAGAAAATGATGATGTTGAAATCATTAATAATAAAGAACGATTTCTTTACCGAATTACGGAACAATCATTAAGTAATAAAGTTACACTAGAAGCTTTAAAGAATAGAAAACATTCTGCAGACTCTATTTATTGTATAATAAAAGAAAAATACAATTCAGAAAGCGCCTTATATATTTACATAAATACTTATTTGAAAACAATGTTTATCAAGCTATTAAAAGAAAAACAATTTTCAGTATTATTTAGTATGCTAAAGCTAGAGTCAGAAAACGAATTAAAATTAAGCTTTCACAAAATACATTCTTTATCTATATCATTAAAAGATAAATTGTTTGTATCGATAATTCTGTTATTAATTAATACAATACGTATAACATTATGATTTATTATATAATTTTCAGTATACTTGCATTATTTTCATTTACTGATGTATGGCAAGATAAGCGTTATAGCAAACTGGCATTTATCGTATCTTTTTTTATCTTATTTCTTTTTGGAAGTTTGAGACTTGATACTGGTTGGGATTTTGCAACTTATCGTTTTTATTTTAATAAAGTAGATACTATTTCTATATTTCTAACAAATGGTTTTTCACCATTAGTTTATTTCGATCTAGGCTTTAAGTTTCTAATATCTATTATTAAATCTATCGGTTTAGGATTTCAAACCTTAATATTCATATGTAATCTATTTGTTATTTACTGTGTCTATTCTTTTATAAATAGACATATAGAATACAAAAACTCAGCTATATTGTTATTTTATAGTCTTTGCTATTTATTTATTAATTTTTCTATTTTACGACAAGGTATTGCTGCAGGTTTAGTTCTACTTGCAATTGATAGCTATTTTAACAAACGCAATTTAAAAGTATTAATATACCTCTTAACAGCAACTTTATTTCATTTCAGTGCCATAATATTTTTACCTTTAATTTTTTTAAGTACAATAATAAAAATCAAAAAAGGTTTTTTTATAACAATATTGCTAATAATAACTATTTTTGCCATAAGTCATATATCAATATTTGAGGTTTTCTATAATATTTTTCATTCTTTCCTTCCTCAAGGACTAAATCAAAAAATAGAATTTTATATTAATAGCACACGTTTTGGGGCAAGCAGAACTATTGGATTTGGTTTTATAGAAAAATTGTTTTTCCTATCCATTATGTTTCATTATCTATTTATTCAAAAAAATAATAATAGAAGTTTAAATTTAATCGCTCTTCTTTTACTAAGTTACTTTGCTATTTATATTTTATTTATTGACATCCAAGCAATTTACACAAGACTGAAGTTTTATTTTATGGTAATTGCTTCATGTTATTACCCTTTATTTATATATAACATATTAAATAGAAAAAATTCAAGAAGTCTTGGTGTTATTATATGTATATTATTTTCATTTATTAATTTATATAACACATTACGATTTGAGGCAAATGCAGTTGTATTCATGCCATATCAAAGTGTATTAACAGAATTACCATCTTATTTAAATCTAGATTATTATCGTATTGATCGCGCTCAAGAGATAATCCAAAATAACCAAAAGTGAAATCATGAAAATATCTATTATCATTACTCTATATAATCGTGCACATATCGTTAAAGATGCGATAGAAAGTGCACTTGAGCAAAACTATATTAACAAAGAAATAATAATTATAAATGATGGATCAACAGACAACTACCAACAAGTTCTTAACTCGTATAAAGATAAAGTCATCATTTATTCTCAAGATAACAAAGGTGCTGGAGCCGCAAAAAATAAAGGTGTTGAATTAGCTACTGGTGAATATATCATTTTCCTTGATAGTGACGATACTTTTTATGACAATAATATTCTAGCTGAATGCGCAGCTGAAATTGCTACAGGCTCCAAATTTATTGCATTCAATAAAATTGAAATGATTAGAAATACAGGCCGTGTTATTGAAGAAGCAAACATGAGCTCCAACACTAATATGAATGAATATATGCTCGCATCACCACTTAACTATGCTGGATTACCTCCATACTGCTTAAATAGAGATATTTACCTATTGTCGGGTGGAATGGATGAAGAATATCGTTGGGGAGATGCTATTTGCTTTTGGCGTACCTATTTTTCACATACTGAAGAATCATCTTTTATTAATAAACCCGGATATTGTTATGATTTAACTGGAAGTGATAATGTAAGTAAATCGTCAAACACCTCTGTCCTCCAAAAATATGATTTGATGACTAAAGTGGTTGAAAGCGCCTATAATAAGCATAAACATAAAATGAAAGAACAAGATAAGTCAACATGGCTACTTATCATGTTATTTCAAAGTTTAAAATCAAAAAACATAAAAAATCAAAAGTATTTTGGTAATTTATTACTTAAACAATCAATATTAGTTAATCTACAAGCTCTCTATTATATCTCTACATCCAAAATATTTCCAAAAGTAAAAAATAAATTCAATATTACCCATAAAAAACTTATCAAAAAAAATATTTTTAATGGATGTCTCGCAAGTTTATTCACCAAAACGAGTAAACTAAATAAAAAGACGATTATTATAAATTCAACTGTAAACAATAATTTCAACTTTAATTCAAAGTATTTTTTTGAATATTTAGAAAGTGTTGAACATGATTTCAATGTTTACTTTATTGTTAATGACGATAAAAAAAGAGATTCTTTAAATAAGATTTATCCCGGAAAGTTCATTACCAATTATTTATCCCAAGATATAAAAACTATTGCGTCAGCAAAAATATGGCTATGCTCTACAATTGATCTGCCTATTTACTTTTGCTTTAAGCATACAGATAGAATTGTTTATCATTTTGGTCATGGCGTCCCTTTAAAGAATATAGGATTAAATGAACCAAAGATATCAATTCCGCGTTATATAAATCGCTATAAAAATATTAGATGTTTTACTCATATCACCTGTTACTCTGATGAATTTAAAAGTAAAATGGAAAAAATGTTTGGTCAGTTAAAAGCTGAATATATTCCTTTAGGACAACCAAGAAATGACTCTATATCACAATCTATAGAACAAAAAAATATATCATCGTTCTTTGATGATGAGTTAAATATTAAAAATCATATTTTATATTCTCCAACATGGAGATATGATTCTATAACTAAATTTTTTCCATTTGATGATCTTGATATAAACCAGCTCCATTCTCATTTGGAAAATAGTGATTCTGTATTAATTTTACGTGAACATCCATTTTATCCTGCAGTTATACCTGAAGGGTTATGTAATCATCCTAGAGTGAAAGTGCTCAATTCAAACATTATTCCTGACTTTACTCCTTACATTTTAGATATGGATATAATAATTACTGATTATTCAAGTTTATATCTCGATGGATTAGCAAACTCACGTACACAATTCATGTTTATTCCATATGATATTGAAATTTATACAAAGCTTACTGGTTTCTCAATGGAATATGATGAACTAACACCAGGGCCTAAAACTTTAACTTTTGAAGAATTCTTAAGTGCTTTAAAAGAGCAAAATAATAATTATAGTACTCAGAAAAAACATTTATCCGAATTATTTAATGTTAAGTATAGTGGAAACTGCGATGAGCATTTTGAATATATTAAAAAACTAATGAAATAAATAGTTTGATTCATAGCTATATTTTATAGCTATGAATCAACTTTATATCTATACATAACTTAACTATAATTGATTATAGTTAGGGTTTATCTCTAACATGTTTTTTCTATAGAAAATAATATCACCATTATTATATTCTAATGCTATTGCTTTAATAATTGGAGCTGTTCCTTCTTCTAACGTCATAACATTACTGTTAATAATACTTAAACCATCTCTCAATTTTGTATCAATAGCACCTGGACATAATGTAACTACATTATAATTATCTTTTTGTAGTCCTTGTGATATTTTTATCACTCCTGCTTTCGATGAACAATACGATGTCCAATCATTATATGAATTGAAAGCTGCCGTTGACGATATATTAATTATTAATGTATCTTTATTCTTTAATAATGCAGATCTAGTAACTAAATATGTTCCAATTAGATTTACATTTATATCTTTAATCCATAGTTCTGGATCTGAATCAATAATTGTCGAGGAATATAATGTTCCAGCACTATTTATTACAATATCAAATTCTCTATTTTTAAAAAATTGATCGACACTGTTTATAGATGTAACATCTAATTCATCCCTTAATGGTGCTTCTATTATATAGCTATCACTAAGTTGTTTAATTAACATCTTAGCCAAATCACCATTTCCTCCCGTTATCAATATTTTTTTCATCATAATAGATGATCCTTTGGTTCTGGAATAGGATGTTCATCAGAATCTTTTAATATTTCCGTATATTGTTTATATATTTTTTTCTTTAAGTTTGTTGAGCTAATACCTTTACCATATGGAAAGTAAAATACTTTAACTCCTTTATCTTTTAAATAATCATACTTACCGACCCAATCATCCCCGATAACAAAAATATCAACATTTAAATTTTCTACAGTTGAATTATGATCTAGTGTATGTTGAGGAATAACAACATCAGGAGCTTTTAAACCTTCAACAATAGCAATACGCTCTTCAAAAGGAATTGTTGGTGGCTTTTTATAACTATCAACTAACTCATCAGTACTTACACCAACAATTAGTGTTGAGCCTAAACCTCTTCCGTAATTAATCATTTTTAAATGATTACTATGAAACAAATCAAACGTTCCCGATACGTAAACAACTTTATCCTGCATTTTATTTTCCTTATTACTTTTAGTAATGCAACTTTCAAGTGAAAATATTATTTATATTTACAATCAATTAAAAACTAAACCAATATATCTAAATGTAAGTCTAAATATATAGTTATGATAGAATGGTAATCATATAATTTACTAATTTTTATTAAAAATATCATTCATAAAGTTACAAACTAAAAGATAATCTTGAGGTGAAAGCTCACTTTTAGCATTATTAATATTAATTTTAATTTTATCTTCCATCAGATGGAGATCGGTAATATTTAGCATCTCACAATCAGCAGCGGCAAGTGAGATATGCCCACGTAAATAGCCACCAGCAAACAATTCATCATCGGTTGCAGTATCAATATTGTCATCAATCAGCTGCAATAGCTTGTGTTCATAATCGTGGATCATGTTCTATCCTTGCTATTAAGCATAATCAGTTAATGGAATTGGTTTAGAAAAATCAACAACTGTTAACGGCGCAATACTATAAAAATCACGAAAGGCGTCAGAGAGCATTTGGGCACGCTCTGGAATACCATTAATCAAATAGCTGATAACTTGATCACGTACTTTTAAAGTAAAACCCATTCTATCAGGCTCACAGTTTCCACTCAAATTATCGCAGCTTACCTGATATTTAAATCCACAACTGGCCGATAAAATCCACTCGATAGCTTGTGGCTTAACCTCAACGACTTCAAAAGCGGCTTGCACTTCAGCACTGCGTCCATCAGGTTGATACCAATAGCCATAGTCTTCCAACAAACGTCTTGCTTCTCCTGCAATACACCAGTGCCCTAGCTCATGCATTGCTGAGGCATAATAACCGCGCGCAAAAATAATTTGGTGATGGACACGTTCCTTCGAGGCAGGAAGATAAATAGGCTCATCGCCACCTAATAATAGCTCAGTATTTAAACGCTCTAAGAATACCGAGTTAAACAAACGAATAAGATCGTTATAGTCATGTTTTATATATGTTTTCATCTAATTATAATCAGCATGTCATTATTCTTTAACCGCCGAAGTATATATGTTTTCATAACTGAGCGCGAACTCTCGCTATTGATAATATATTCTAGTCAATATTTATATTATTTATACATGAATTCAATTCATCTGATACTAAATTATTTTCATTAGAAGTTGATAACCGTCACTATTACAATACTCTATCCTTATGATTAACAATGGCCATCACAGTTATTATGCTACTTTCTATCTTATACATTATCGGTATTACTGCAGAAGCTATGACGGGCGCACTCGCCGCAGGTAAACGTCACATGGATTGGTTTGGAGTAATGTTAGTCGCAAGTGCAACCGCGATTGGTGGTGGTACAATGCGTGATATTTTATTAGGCCATTATCCACTTGGCTGGGTAGCGCACCCACAATATTTAGTCATCACCTGCGTTGCTGGATTATTAACAACAGTATTAGGTAAATGGGTAGTCCGCTTTCATAAGATTTTTATTATTCTTGATGCTATTGGTTTAATAGTATTTAGTATTATTGGCTGTCAAGTTGCAATCACAATGGGATTATCGCCAATTATCTGTGTCGTTGCGGCAGTAATTACAGGGGTTTTTGGTGGGTTACTTCGCGATATGATCACTCGTCGCAAGCCAATGGTATTGCACAAAGAACTCTATGCGTCAGTGTCTTTCCTTGCTGGCATTATATATGTCACGATGCTGCACTTTAATATACCAGCTGATACGACGACACTAGTGACATTGGTTGTTGGCTTTAGTTTACGTATGGCAGCGGTATTCTTTAGCTGGAGTTTACCCGTATTTAACTTCGAAGAAGCTGAAGCGTAATAAAGGCTAGAAAAGAAAGAAGGAAAGAAGGAAAGAAAGAAAGAAAAAGAGTATTTTAGTTATTAAGTAAAAACACAATAACTAGAAGTCATGCCAAAACTTGTTACTAATATACTCGTAATCTCTGAACCTTCTTGCCTCACATCTAAATCTTCGGCGTTGTGGTTACTACATCCGCATTTTGACCACGATTACGCAATAAGTGATCCATGAGAGTGATCGCTAACATCGCTTCAGCAATAGGCACCGCACGAATACCAACACATGGATCATGACGGCCTTTGGTGATCACTTCGGTTGACTCTCCCTGCTTAGTGATTGTTTCACCCGGAACGCTGATACTTGAGGTCGGTTTTAGAGCAATGTGCGCAATGACATCTTGGCCTGATGAGATCCCCCCCAAAATACCGCCCGCATGATTGGTTTTAAATCCTTGTAATGTCATTGCATCACGGTGCTCACTGCCCCGTTGTTCAACCACATCAAAGCCATCACCAATTTCAACCCCTTTAACGGCATTAATACTCATCAGTGAATGCGCAATATCGGCATCTAAACGATCAAATACCGGTTCACCTAAACCGACAGGCACATTGCGAGCAACCACGGTAATTTTTGCGCCAATCGAATCACCATCTTTTTTAAGATGACGGATCAGCTCATCAAAGGCATCGACTTTATCGATATCTGGGCAGAAAAAGGCATTTTGTTCAATTTGTTGCCAATCAACCTTATCAATTTTGACATCACCCATCTGTGATAAGTAAGCACATACTTCTATGCCATGCACTTTTTTAAGGTATTTCTTCGCAACAGCACCCGCAGCAACACGCATTGCAGTTTCACGTGCAGATGAACGGCCACCACCACGGTAATCACGTACACCATATTTTTGGTGGTAAGTGTAATCAGCGTGACCGGGACGGAATAAATCCTGAATATTAGAATAATCTTTTGAGCGTTGATCGGTATTTTCAATTAATAAACCAATCGAAGTACCTGTAGTTTGGCCTTCAAAGACGCCGGATAAAATTTTAACTTCATCCGCTTCACGACGTTGAGTGGTATATTTTGAAGTGCCAGGGCGACGGCGATCAAGATCGTGTTGCATGTCAGCTTCGGTGAGCGCTAATCCTGGTGGGCAACCATCAATAATACATCCTAATGCTACTCCATGACTTTCGCCAAAGGTGGTAACGCGAAACAATTGTCCTATGGTATTTCCGGCCATGACTTCCCCTGTGAGATATCTATGCTTACATGCATTTTTAATTATGGTGATTAATACATACTGCAAAGATGTGATTTGAAAAGCAAGGAATAAAGTAGGGGCAAGCATTCACTTAGCCCATTATTCGTCATCCCGAAAGTTGAGGCACGATACTATCCGGGATCGACTTAACGCGTGCTTGAGCCTTAAAGACACATGAATATATTAACTCCACAACGCGCTGATAGTAGATTCCCTATCGCCCTCGCGGGCATTCACTGTAGGGAATGACGGGAGTGGGCTTGGTATTCATACTCAAAATCTAGCCTCTGCTCTTCCCTTATTCCCCTCCCACCTACAAAAAAAGCGACAGGCTTTCACCCATCGCTTTATCTCGTAGCCTTTTAATCTCGATACTCGAAATCTAGCCCCTACGCTACCGCTAACACTTTATCCGCTTTTGCTTTACGGAATTTCTTCAGTGATACCGCTACCAGCGCTGTAACTACCATACCTGTTGCCATACAGACTAAAGCAAGTAATGGTTTGTTCATCGCACCTAATAATGCAACCACTGGGCCACCGTGAGCTACGCTGTTAGTGATACCAAATGAGAACGCCATTACCGCGGCAACCATACTGCCTAATACGTTTGCTGGAATAACAGAGATTGGATCTTGCGCTGCAAATGGAATCGCACCTTCAGAGATACCGACTAAGCCCATTGCACCCGCTGCTTTACCTGCTTCAATTTCTGATTGCTCAAAGATATTGAGTTTACGACCAATAATCGTTGCTAAACCCATACCCAATGGCGCTACAGGAATTGCACATGCCATCGCACCCATAAATTGCGTTTGGCCATTGGCTATCATGCCAACAGAGAACAAGAATGCCACTTTGTTAAATGGACCGCCCATATCAAAGCCAGCCATGCCACCTAATACGATACCCAGTAATACTACGTTACCTGTACTCATTTCAGTTAGTACAGTGTTCATGGTATGCATTAGGCCTGCAATTGGCGCACCAATAACAAAGATAAACGCACTTGCAATGAATAATGTACCTGTAATTGGTGCAATAAGAATTGGTACTAATGGTTGTAATAACTTGTGGTATTTACGTGTTGCAACCCAACGTACAAAGTAACCCACTAATAGGCCAGCAATGATGGCACCGATAAAACCTGTACCTGCATCTGCACCATAAAATGAACCGTTATTTGCAATCCAGCCACCAATGAAACCCGGTGCTAATGCAGGACGATCACCAATTGCATACGCTATGTAACCTGCAAGTACAGGGATCATTAATGTAAAGGCTACCACACCGACATCGAGTACTTTTTGCCACATACTACCGACAGGAATCTGCATTCCCGTATCCGTTGGCTGTCCACCAATCGCTAATGCCAACGCAATTAACAAACCACCGGTAACAACAAACGGGATCATGTGTGATACGCCGTTCATTAAGAAACGGTATAAATCAGAACGGGCTTTAGAAACTTTACTTTCACCGTCATCTAAGCCATCGCCATTAACATCAAATGGTTTCGCGACTAATGCTTGTTGAATAACGCCTTTACCATCTTTAATCGGGGCTTTTACGCCAGTCTTAATTAATTTCTTACCTGCAAAACGATCCATATCGACTTGCTTATCACAACTAACAATGATCGCTTCTGCGCGGGCAATTTCTTCAGCGGTTGGTGAGTTTTTAACACCGATAGAGCCGTTAGTTTCAACTTTGATTTCGTAACCTAATTCAGCCGCCGCTTTTTCTAATGCTTCTGCTGCAAGGTAAGTATGCGCAACACCAGCAGGACAGCCAGTAACCCCAATCAATAAACCTTTATCTTGGGGTAATGTTGCTACCGCTTGTTTTTCAGCAAGCAACAATGCCAATGCATCAGCAGGTGTTTTAGCCGTTAGAAATGCGTCAATAAAACCATCTTCAATCAATTTTGATGACAACTCAGCCAAT
This sequence comes from uncultured Photobacterium sp., assembly GCF_947039875.1. Lineage (GTDB taxonomy): Bacteria > Pseudomonadota > Gammaproteobacteria > Enterobacterales > Vibrionaceae > Photobacterium. Next base: position 4,372 of record NZ_CAMRAN010000021.1, on the reverse strand, counting down.
ACTTCAATATGGTGATTATCACCACCATCAGGAGAAGCAATCATGAAAAATAGTTTTGATGGCAAGCCGTCTTCTGCGCCGTATTCAATACCTGTACGGCTAACACCAATCGCAACCGCAGGTTTAATAACTGCCGCACTCTTAGCGTGTGGTAGTGCAACACCGTCTTCAAAACCTGTGTTACCTAATTCTTCACGTGCTTGAATGTCTGCTAAAAATTGGGTTTTATTCGCAACGCGACCTTGCTGAACTAAGATATCTGCCATTTCAGCAAACACTTCATCTTTAGTGGTCGCTTTAAGGTTGATGTTAATCAACTGTTCATTGATGAGGGTGGTAATCATATTCTATCCCCGATAATTTTATTATGGGCTCGATGACATTGTATTGGTCATCAGCATGGCAATATTGTCGGTTTTTTAATGGGGATAAAGTAGAGTACAAAACAGGCTTTAACTGGAAATTTGTAACATTAAACTATCAGTGTGAGCTATCACTCATATTTTTTACTGTATATAAAACAGGTTGAATTGTATTTTTATATTAATATTTTCAATAATTTAAATTATTAATCATGGGTGAAAACATCAAAAAACGATTATCGAATAATTTCACCTACTATCTAAAAGAGGCTTTTACTTAGCTGAATTTTCGATTTTTTAGTGCGATAGATCACAGAAAGGAGGAGCGAGGAAAAGAAGTCTGAGGAATAAATGATCCTACAACGCGCTAACAGGAGATTTCCTATCTCGTTCGTAACCTCACTGTAGGGAATGACGGAATGGGTACAAAAAAAGCGATAGGCTTTCACCCATCGCTTAGTCTCGTAATCTTTAAAACTCGAAACTCATTACTTAGTTATACGCGCGAGCAAACATACCATCACAATGCGCTGAATATGCCTTCGCATAAGCAGGAATAAACACTGACTGGCCTTTTTCAAGCGTCAATGTCTCACCATTTTGATGCGTTACTGTTAGCGGTGCGTCAATGGCAAATAAAATTTCAGCACTGGTATTTTGTAATGCAATATCATCAACTTGCTTATACACGCTAAATTTAAAGTCAGGTACAGGGATCTGGTAATCTAAACCACCAGCAACCATTGTTGGCGCCAGTAATAATTCATTTGCCGCCATGCTCTTAAATTCAGTATTAGCAACTAACTCCGGCACATCCATAAATTTAGGGGTTAAACCAGCACGTAGCACATTGTCTGAATTAGCCATGATTTCAAGGCCAGTTCCTTTAATATAGGCATGTGGTGTACATGCACTTAGGAACATCGCTTCGCCTGGTTGTAATGTTAATACGTTCAACATTAATGGAACAAACAGGCCGATATCACCAGGGTATTGCTCAGATAAATCAATCAATAACGCAAATAATGGCTGATCTTTATGTTCATAACAGAACGCTAAAAGTCCATTAACCGCAGCCTCTTTAGGATCACCTTCAAGCGATAACATCGCTTCAAAGAAATCTCGTAAACCTGCATCAGTTTGATTAGCTGCAAAAGTATTAACAAGATCGCTGATCACATCAAGATTGATTGTGGTAAATAATTCAACAATTTCTGCTAACTCACGGAAACCATTCATTGCTTGATAAGGTGTTAACGCAAACACTAGCTCAGGTTTATGGTTAGGATCTTTGTAGTTACGGTTGGCGGCATTACGCGCAATACCGATTTTTTCTTCTTTTGCATAACCAATTTCAGCTTGATGTTTACTTGGGTGAACTTGCACTGATAACGCTTTTTCAGCTGCTAACACTTTAAATAAGTATGGCAACTCAGCAAATTTAGCTTGAGTTTCTGCGCCAATAATTGCGTCAGGATCGGTGGCAATAAAATCAGCTAAGCGTACTGCTTCACCATTAACCGTGATCACTGAGCAACCATTAGCATGGGCACCCATCCACATTTCAGCTTGCGGTTTTTGGTCTAGATTTGGAATAGCAAACAGTTGCTCAATTGATGTTACACTGCCCCAAGCATAATCTTGGATCACGTTATCCATCTTAAAAAAGACAGTGCGGGTAGAGTCAGTCATTGTCAGATCCTATTGTTATTATTGCTCACGATATTTATGGTATGGCATCAATCATTATTATTGACGTCATACGCTAACTGACAGCACTATAACAAAACTTAATCGGTTTATTCAGCACAAACTCATCATCCAGCTATTACCATTCCAAACATATAGTGAATTCCATGGACAATGTTTTCTTTAATTTAATTGATTCGGTGTTAACTGAACGGGAAAGTTTTAATCGAATTTGGTTTGCTGGCGGTAAAACTCAACCGCCACAATTTAGCTATCAGGTAAATTTTCCACGGCTCGAATTAGTATTAAAAGGCGAATATATTAACCAACTCGATGATGGTGATAATGGTATCTGTCAAATTAGTTTAATGGGAGGTGATGCTATCTATATTCCGCCTAATAGTTGGAATCAACCAAGCTGGAATACCGAATGTTCCGTGTTGAGTTTGCTGTTTGGTAAACGTCAATTGGGCTTTAGTTTAGTCAGTAAAACCAAGGATAGCCCCAAGTTTTATGATGTTCAAAAACACTCGATTCAAGCATGGACAGGACACGCGGTTGATCCCATTTTAACGGCACTGAATATGTTAGCAACAGAACACCAACAGCAGCCAATGGATGAGCATTTATTACAAGCTTTACTCAGCTACACCCAAAATATGCTCCATGTTCCGTTGCATCAATCAAAAAATCGGACTGAAGATCTGTATCAAGGGATCTGTATTTATATTCAAGAAAATTTTCACCGTGCCATCAGCCGTGACACGATTGCTAATCGGTTTAATATTACCCCCAATCACCTATCGCGTTTATTTCGTCAACAAGGTCATATGCGGCTCGCGGATTATATTTGCTGGGTACGGATTGAACGTGCCAAATTTATGTTACGCCAATACCCGTTTCGATTAACTGAAATTGCTAGCCGCTGCGGGTTTGTCGATGTGAATTATTTTTGCCGTGTATTTAAAAATAAAACGGGTCGTACGCCATCGGAATACCGAGGTGTTACCTAACGTTGCTATCTTAACGCTTCAATAATTAATGCTTTTAGCTCTTGAGGCTGTTGGGCTAATGTTAGTGCAGTACAATAATCCTCGTTTAATAAACATTTTGAAAACTGCGCAAAGGCCATGATCACGACTTTCTGAGGTGGCTTGGGCAAGATCATCGCAACCGCACGGCTAATATTACCCCGTGACGATCCCCAATCAATCGCCTGAGGGTGACACACTATTGCCATTGCAGGTTTTGCGATCATTTCATGCATCACATGTGGCAAGGCAATACCCGGCCCCATAACAGTGGCAGAAACATTTTCTCGAGCCAATAGTGCTTGTTTTAATGCGGGCTGTTGTTCAGAAGTGATCGCCTGTTGTGCCACTAGCATCTGGCTTAATTGCGTAATGGTGTCTATTTTATGATTCTCACCGCCATCAGCCCAACCAATACTGGTTAATGGCAAGCTTATATTAAACGGTCTCGATGGTGAGTATTGTGTCAATGACAGTGCATATTGAGAAATAAAGTCGGTTAACACCAAGTTCGCGAGTTCAGCATCGCAACCCTTGATAATTAATTGGCATAACGCATGGGGTTTATTCGCCAACGATAGCATTTTTAATGGCTGTGATACTGGCGCGCGCGTCAATTGACTCACATTAAATAATTCAACATGAGATTGAAAATAACCCGTCAGTTTTTTTAGCTGATTAAGTTGGTAAGAAGGCAGACCTGCTGCACCACAATAGAAGGTGATCCGTCGCTCTAACATCCATTATCCCTGTCGTGTTCTGACCTGTTTTATTAGCATGAAGTTATTAGCCCAATAATTATTGGCATAATTGCTGGCAACGCTCAATCACTGCGATTGTATCAACCAATACTTCTTCTATCGTCACACAATGAATGCGGCTACCGGTAAAACGCGCCCGTTGTTCAACTTCAATATCCGAGGCAATTAAGACAATATTTGCAGCCGCAATGTCTTTGGCGGTTAAAAAGTTTTCAATCCCCATTGCACCTTGGGTTTCGACCTGAATTTTAATCCCCATCTGATGCGCGGTTTTATTAAGTACATCCGCAGCCATGTAGGTGTGTGCGATGCCCGTTGGACAGGCCGTTACCGCGACAATTTTCATTTTTAGCCCTAAATAAATCATTGTTTAGAATAAGTTACTCTATTGAAGTAACTAAGAGCAACAGAATAGCATAGGACGTAAGATAGGGTGAGGGAAACAGGGGCGAGGAAGAGCAATGACTTTACAACTGAAGTGGTCAAGTAAAACTGTACACCTTTATAGGTGTTTAAATTAAGCGGCTGC
>NZ_CAMRAN010000020.1 GCF_947039875.1 uncultured Photobacterium sp. | reverse complement strand
CAGGAAAGCAGGAAAGCAGGAAAGCAGGAAAGCAGGAAAGCAGGAAAGCAGGAAAAAGAATACCGAATTTTAAATGTAAAAAAACCCAGCTAGGCTGGGTTTTTATCAAAGACTTCAAAATCAATTACTTGATTTTAGCTTCTTTGTAAAGCACGTGCTGGCGAACTACTGGATCAAATTTCTTGATCTCAAATTTGCCTGGCATGTTGCGCTTGTTCTTGTCGGTAGTGTAGAAGTGGCCTGTACCAGCTGATGATACTAGACGGATCTTCTCACGAATGCCTTTAGCCATTGTTCAAATTCCTCTAAACGTTCTCGCCGCGGACACGCATCTCTGCAAGAACGGTATCAATACCTTTCTTATCAATGATACGCATACCTTTAGCAGTAAGACGTAGTTTAACGAAGCGTTTTTCGCTTTCTACCCAGAAACGATGAGTTTGCAGGTTCGGCAGAAAACGACGCTTGGTGGCATTACGTGCGTGTGAACGGTTGTTACCCGTTACAGGACGCTTACCAGTTACTTGGCATACTCGGGACATTACTGTCTTCTCCAAATCGTTTCGCTCGATATCTACCATGGAAATTTAATATGAAATACAAATTCCACATATAACCACAGCTATCAAAGGTCGCGCATTATACTAAGTCAAAACCAGTTGCTCAAGTCCCGAGCAGATCCTTTCTCACTTTTTTTTTCGATAATTGTCTATTTTATAGCCAACCGCGCTCGGAAAAGGAAATAACATCTCCTTCGCCGACAACAAAATGATCCAGAACACGAATATCGACTAAAGCCAGCGAATCGCTGATCTTGCGGGTTATTCGATGGTCAGCCTGACTAGGTTCAGCAACGCCTGATGGGTGATTATGCGCTAAAATTAACGCGGCTGCATTAAGTTCTAACGATCTTTTTACAACTTCACGTGGGTAAACACTCGCACAATCGAGTGTTCCTTCAAATAATACCTCGCCAGTGATCACTCGATGTTGATTGTCTAGGAATAGGATATAAAAGGCTTCGCGCTGTTTATGGCGTAATTTTTTAATTAAATATTGGCGAGTATTTTGTGGATTTGTGAGCGCATTATCTTTTTTTAAAATTTCTTCTAAATATCGATCTCCCATGGCTAAAACAGCCTTTAAAAGTGCAAATTTTGCAGGGCCTAAGCCTTTAACCTCACAAAAAGTGTCTTTATCTGCCGCAAGCAAAGCGCGTAATGAACCAAATTCTTGTAATAAATACGTCGCCAATTCCAACGCATTCATTCCTTTAATGCCAGTACGTAAAAAAATAGCTAATAATTCGGCATCAGTAAGCGCATCGCTACCGTGAGATAATAATTTTTCTCGTGGTCTAGATGCTAATGGCAATTGCTTTAGCGACATATTCCCTCCTATTATTGGTCTGCCATTAGCAAAACAGGCTACGGCTTTAATACAACCTAATAACCAATGTTCCTTGAAAGCACCTCCAAAGTTTATGATTACCCTCTCGCATTACAACAACAGAACCTCGAAATGATCACCTCAAAAAATAAAACAGTGAATTGCAGTCAATGACCGTTAATACGTTTGATGCTATCGTGTCTGCAAAATTGATTGGCATCTAAACACAGGCAAAACCATGCAAACACTGGCAGGAAAAAAAATTCTTCTCGGCATTAGCGGCGGTATCGCTGCCTATAAATGCGCCGAACTCACTCGTCGTTTAATTGAACGCGGCGCACAAGTTCAAGTCGTCATGACCAAAGCGGCCCAAGAATTCATTACACCATTAACGATGCAAGCTGTGTCAGGTAACCCCGTTTCAAGTAGCTTATTAGATCCTTCTGCAGAGGCATCAATGGGGCATATTGAATTAGCTAAATGGGCTGATTTAGTATTATTAGCACCAGCAACTGCTGATTTAATTGCGCGCATCAGTGCGGGTATGGGTAATGACTTACTTTCTACACTGTGTTTAGCAACAGATGCGCCAATTGCCATCGCACCAGCGATGAATCAACAGATGTACCGCAATGTGGCCACCCAAGAGAACCTTGCGACTCTGCAACGTCGAGGGTTGATGTTATGGGGCCCTGCGAGCGGTGAGCAAGCATGTGGTGATGTTGGTCCGGGACGAATGCTAGAGCCAATGCAATTGGTCCATCACTGTGAAGATTTTTTTCAAGCGCCAGATCTTAGAGAACTAAATATTATTATTACCGCGGGCCCAACTCGTGAAGCTATTGATCCTGTACGTTATTTAAGTAATTACAGCTCAGGAAAAATGGGATTTGCTATTGCAGAAGCAGCAGCGAAGCGTGGTGCTAACGTCACCTTAATTAGTGGGCCGGTTAATCTTACAACCCCAGTCGGTGTCACTCGTATTAATATCAATAGCGCTGAAGAGATGCACCAAGCCGTATTAGAGCGTGCAATAAATAATAATATTTTTATAGCTTGTGCCGCTGTGGCTGATTTCCGCCCTGCACATATCGCAACACAAAAAATGAAAAAACAAGATGGCAATGACGACATGGTCATTCAGCTAGTAAAAAATCCAGATATTGTTGCCAGTGTTGCAGCGCTCACTGAAAATCGCCCATTTACTGTCGGTTTTGCAGCTGAAACACAAAATGTCGAACATTATGCTCGTGATAAATTAGCCAATAAAAACCTCGACTTAATTTGTGCTAACGACGTATCCGTCCAAGGACAAGGCTTCAATAGCGACACTAACGCCTTACATTTATACTGGCCTAATGGCGATAAAACATTACCATTAGCCTCTAAAACCGATCTTGGTCAGCAATTGCTTACCGAAATTGTTAGCCTTTATCAACATGTCACGCACTAGAGCATAATTATGAATACTATCGATCTTAAAATTCTTGACCCACGCGTTGGAACAGAGTTTCCATTACCTGCGTACGCAACGACAGGTTCTGCTGGACTCGATTTACGTGCATGTCTTGATCAAGCATTAATCGTTGCCCCAGGAGAAACTCACCTCGTACCAACAGGTTTAGCCATTCATATTGGCAACCCTAATCTAGCGGCAACAATTTTACCGCGTTCAGGTCTTGGCCATAAACATGGTATTGTTTTAGGCAACCTTGTTGGTCTTATTGATTCCGATTACCAAGGCCAATTAATGGTATCAGTATGGAACCGTGGTGATACCACCTTTACTATCGAGCCGGGCGATCGTATTGCACAGTTAGTTTTCCTACCAGTGGTACAAGCACAATTTAATATCGTTACGGATTTTGATGATGCAAGCCATCGCGGTGAAGGCGGTTTCGGTCATTCTGGCAGAAAATAAAACCACCACTATCAATACACTAGTGATGCCCTTAACGCATAAAATTATTTTGATGATAAAATAACCAATAACGTTTAAATACAAAGTGCGACTATTAAGAGTTGCGCTTTTTTTGCGGATAAACTGCATACATTTACCATCGATCGCTTTTCACGACGCAATGGCATCGCTAAGATAGGCAGGGTTCATGCTGTCCATGGACAGTCTCATTTTGCAAAGGAACGATAATTCATGGCTGGCACCAAAAAAAGCAATCGCCGCGAAGAGATACTCCAGTGTCTTGCTCATATGTTGGAATCGAATCAAGGAAGCCAACGTATTACCACCAAAATGCTGGCAGCTAATGTTGGGGTCTCGGAAGCTGCACTCTATCGCCACTTCCCAAGTAAAGCACGGATGTTTGAAGGCCTGATTGAATTTATCGAAGATTCAATTACCACTCGAATTAACCGCATTCTTGATGACGAAAAAGATACCCTTACTCGTCTACGTATGGTGCTACAACTCATCTTAATGTTTGGTGAACGTAACCCAGGTCTCAGTCGTATCATGACAGGTCACGCACTGATGTTTGAACAAGATCGTTTACAATCACGCATCAACCAATTATTTGAACGTATCGAATCACAATTACGTCAAATATTAAAAGAGCGTAAGTTACGAGAAGGCAAAGGCTTTCCTATCGATGAATCAATTTTAGCTGCACAGCTATTAGGTCAAGTTGAAGGAAGTCTTAGTCGTTATGTTCGTTCTAGCTTTAAATATAAGCCAACTGAAAACTTTGATGATTACTGGCAACTGCTTAGTGGTCAGTTAGGTTAATCACACTGACAAACCACATTACAAAGCACCATAAAAAAGCGAGCGTCCATTGACCCTCGCTTTTTTATAATAACTAGTTAATTAAACGGTTATTCAACGCCGTATTGAACACGGTAGGCCGTTACAGCTGCTAAATGCTGCTCCATACCTGTTTGCTCACTTAAATACGTGACTACATCGCCTAGCGATACAATTGAAATTACCGCACAACCAAAATCACGTTCAACTTCTTGAATCGCAGATAATTCACTTTGGCCTTTTTCTTGGCGATCAATAGCGACTAACACACCTGCTAAATCAGCACCGTTCGCTTTAATTATTTCCATTGATTCACGAATAGCCGTACCCGCAGTAATAACATCATCAACTAACATAATGCGCCCTACAAGATCACTCCCAACAAGATTGCCACCTTCACCGTGATTTTTCGCTTCTTTACGGTTAAAACAATATGGCGTATCTACATCATGGTGATCCGCTAATGCAACAGCGGTGGTAGTTGCAATGGGAATCCCTTTATACGCAGGGCCAAACAACACATCAAATTCAATGTTAGCGTCAACCAATGCTTCAGCATAGAAACGACCTAGACGTGCAAGATCACGACCAGTATTAAATAAACCCGCATTAAAGAAATACGGACTGTTACGGCCGGACTTCAGAGTGAACTCACCAAACTTTAAGACACCTTTCTCTAGGGCGAATTCGATGAACTGACGCTGATATGCTTTCATTGTGGCTCCTTAAACGACTTTCGTGTTTTACAATGTTGAAATGGACACAACCTTTACATTGCGAAGAATGTAAAACTGTTGCAGCTAAAACTTATGACTATTCCTATAGCCTATAAATTTCAGATAAAAAAAAGCGGCTCCTTAATAGGAACCGCTTAATAACTAATTTTCTAATACTTGTTTCTGCATCGAAATAATATCGAATATACCGTCTTTGGCCAGCGCTAACATTGCCAATAACTCTTCATGACTGAATGCCTCGCCTTCTGCCGTACCCTGAATTTCAATCATCTTACCATCTTCGGTCATGACCACATTCATATCAGTTTCAGCAGCTGAATCTTCAAGGTACTCAAGATCGCAAATTGGTTCACCTTTATAGATACCAACCGAAACAGCAGCAACCATGCCTTTAAGTGGGCTTTTCTTAATCATGCCTTTTTCAAGCATATAATTAATTGCATCAACTAATGCCACCATCGCGCCGGTAATAGAAGCTGTACGTGTACCGCCATCTGCTTGAATTACATCACAGTCAACAGTGATCATTTGTTCACCAAGGACTTTTAAATCAACCGCAGCACGTAAACTACGCGCAATCAGACGTTGAATTTCCATGGTGCGACCGCCTTGCTTGCCACTTGCCGCTTCACGACGGTTACGGGTATGGGTTGCACGTGGCAACATACCGTATTCTGCAGTCACCCAACCTTGGCCTTTACCTTTAAGCCAACGCGGCACATTTTCTTCAACACTAGCAGTACAAATTACTTTGGTGTTGCCAAATTCAACTAATACTGAACCCTCAGCATGGGCTGTATAGTTACGAGTAATAGTGATTGGACGTACCTGAGTGGCACTTCTTCCGCTTGGACGCATCGGGATTTCCCTTTGGCTGGATGATATTAACCGGCGATTATAGCGACATCTCAATCCCAGTGCACGAGAAAACCACCGTTTAAACGATAGATTCAACCTTGTTTTGCATTCACAACAGTAGCCCGCAAGAGGCGATTTCGCATATAATGATAAAACTCGGTTACGACGCATCGCTATTGTTATTAGAAGACCTGACTTACCGTTAAATGCGCTAAGTTTAGCCGTCGCAACCATCATAACCTAAGGGCCACAAGCCAATGATCCATAGTATGACTGCCTACGCCCGTCGCGAAATAAAAGGCGACTGGGGTACTGCTGTGTGGGAAATCCGCTCAGTAAACCAACGTTATCTTGAAACCTACATTCGTATGCCAGAGCAATTCCGTAGCCTTGAGCCGGTATTGCGTGAACGTTTTCGTAAACGTTTAGCGCGTGGTAAAGTCGAATGTAATCTTCGCTACGAAGCCAACACTGCCGCTAATACTGAATTGACAATCAATGAAGCATTAGCCAAACAAGTTATCAATGCAGCTCGTTGGGTAACAGAAACGGCGGGTGAAGGTAATATTGGTCCATTCCAAGTGCTTAACTGGCCGGGAGTGATGGAAGCACCAGAACAAGATTTAGATATGATTAATAAAGATCTATTAACTGGCTTTGAGCTAGCAATGGATGATTTTATTGCCGCACGTGCAAGCGAAGGCGATAACATGAAACAATTAATCGATCATCGTTTAGCAGCTATTTCAACAGAAGCTATTAAAGTTCGTACGCTAATGCCACAAATTATGGTATGGCAACGCGAGCGCATTATGTCGCGTCTTGATGAAGCAAAAGTCGATCTTGATAGTAACCGTATTGAACAAGAGCTAATCATGCTGGCACAGAAAAGTGATGTCGCCGAAGAGCTTGATCGCCTTGACTCACACGTAAAAGAAACCCAAAAAATTCTAGCTAAAGGTGGCGCATGTGGTCGTCGTCTTGATTTTATGATGCAAGAATTTAACCGTGAATCAAACACATTGGCATCAAAATCAATTAATACTGATGTCACTGCATCGGCGGTTGAACTAAAAGTATTAATCGAACAAATGCGTGAGCAAATTCAGAATATTGAGTAAATAACACGTTACTCAAACTATCCAAGCTGATGCTATTTGGCTTGGATAGTTGTTTAAAAATACAATCTAATTATGACATTTCATCAAAGTCAGCTAGGCTTAAGATGTATTGACTCAATAAAAAGATGAATTTTCAAGCAATCAGCTAATTTCAATTATGCGCAGATCGTGATAATCTTCGCGCCCTTCTATCACTGAGTGAAAATAGGCAATGAGCAAAGGTACTCTATACATCGTGTCGGCCCCAAGTGGTGCTGGTAAATCAAGTTTGATTAATGCCCTTCTTGAAACTAATCCGACCTATGATATGAAAGTATCCGTATCCCATACGACTCGTGGCATGCGCCCGGGCGAGGAAAACGGCGTTCATTACAATTTCGTTAGCGTAGAAGAATTTACCGACTTGGTAGAACAAGGTGCATTCCTTGAGCATGCCGAAGTGTTTAGTAATTACTATGGTACTTCTCGTCCATGGATTGAACAGCAATTGAATAAAGGTATTGATGTCTTTTTAGATATCGACTGGCAAGGGGCGCGTCAAATTCGCAAACTTATGCCTGCCGCCAAGAGCTTATTTATCCTACCTCCATCAAAAGAGGAATTGGAGCGTCGACTTAATACCCGAGGTCAAGACAGCGAAGCCGTTATTGCCCGTCGTATGGAAGAAGCTCGTTCAGAAATTTCGCACTATAACGAATACGATTATGTGATCGTTAATGATGATTTCGATGTCGCATTAATTGACTTTAAAGCAATTATTCGTGCAGAACGATTGAAGCAAGACAAGCAAACTGCTAAATATAGAAGCATGTTGACTGCGCTACTAGCAGATCAGTAAGTTATTTTGTACAATTTTCTATCCCTAATTTAATAACCACTGGAGTCCTCCATGGCACGCGTAACCGTTCAAGACGCTGTTGATAAAATTGGCAACCGTTTCGATCTGATCCAAATTGCTGCTCGCCGCGCACGTCAAATGCAAACCGGCGGTAAGGATCCATTGGTTCCTGAAGAAAACGACAAATACACAGTAATTGCACTTCGTGAAATCGAAGAAGGCCTAATTACTAAAGATATCCTTGATGCTCGCGAGCGTCAGGAACTGCAAGAGCAAGAAGCCGCTGAATTAGCCGCTGTTAGTGCTATTGCTGGCGACAATCACCGTTAATCAGGGAACCAGGCGAATTGTATCTTTTTGATAGCCTGAAAGAAGTCGCAACCAAGTACCTGTCGGAGCCTCAAATTGAGGTGCTTCGACAGGCTTATCTTGTTGCTCGCGACGCCCATGAAGGCCAAACTCGTTCAACCGGCGAGCCTTATATAATCCATCCAGTTGCGGTCGCCCGTATTCTGGCGGAAATGCGTCTCGATATTGAAGCACTGATGGCAGCATTGCTGCACGATGTGATTGAAGATACCGAGGTCACTAAAGAGGATCTAGCCTGCCGCTTTGGCGATACTGTTGCCGAATTGGTTGATGGTGTCTCTAAACTCGATAAGCTCAAATTTCGCGATCGTCAAGAAGCGCAGGCTGAAAACTTCCGCAAAATGATCATGGCAATGGCGCATGATATTCGGGTTATCCTGATCAAACTTGCCGATCGAACTCACAACATGCGCACGTTAGGGGCTTTACGTCCTGATAAACGTCGCCGTATTGCTCGTGAAACCCTTGAGATCTTCTCTCCGCTTGCCCATCGTCTTGGTATCCATAACATCAAATCTGAACTTGAAGAGCTTGGCTTTGAAGCGTTATATCCCAACCGCTACCGCGTTCTAAAACAAGTCGTCGCAGCAGCCCGTGGCAATCGCAAAGAAATCATTACTAAAATTCACGCTGAAATTGAGGGTCGCCTCATTGATGCAGGAATAACTGCGGTCGTTTCTGGCCGCGAAAAGAATTTATACTCCATCTACAACAAGATGAAGAATAAAGAACAACGCTTCCATTCGATCATGGATATCTACGCCTTCCGCGTTTTGGTGAATGATCTTGATACGTGCTACCGCGTATTAGGCCAAGTACATAATCTGTACAAGCCACGCCCAAGTCGAATGAAAGATTATATCGCCATTCCAAAAGCCAATGGCTATCAGTCGCTGCATACCTCACTGGTTGGCCCGCATGGGGTACCGGTTGAAGTTCAGATTCGTACTGAAGACATGGATCAAATGGCAGATAAAGGGGTTGCAGCCCATTGGACATATAAAGACGGTGAAGCCCCAGGCACCACTGCTCAAATTAAAGCCCAACGTTGGATGCAAAGCCTACTTGAATTACAGCAAAGCGCCGGTAGCTCATTTGAGTTTATCGAAAACGTCAAATCTGATCTTTTCCCAGATGAAATTTACGTTTTCACCCCCAAAGGCCGCATTGTTGAATTGCCAGTTGGTGCCACGGCGGTTGATTTTGCTTACGCCGTGCATACTGACATTGGTAATACCTGCGTTGGATCTCGCGTCGATCGCCAGCCTTATCCATTAAGTAAACCGCTTAAAAATGGTCAAACCATCGACATTATCAGCGCCCCTGGTGCTCGACCTAATGCCGCATGGCTTAACTATGTGGTGACATCACGTGCGCGTACTAAAATTCGTCAAATTTTAAAAACCATGCGTCGTGATGAGTCAATAACTCTCGGCCGTCGTCTACTGAATCATGCCTTAGGCGGTGTGAACATGCAGACAATTGCGGAAGAGAATATCACCAAAGTATTAAGCGATCTTAAACTAGAAACTGTCGATGATTTGCTGACAGAAATTGGTTTGGGTGAACTGATGAGTGTGGTTATTGCGCGCCGATTACTGGGTAATGCCGACGAACTGACGGCGAAAAACAACGATCGTCGATTACCGATTCAAGGTGCCGATGGTATTTTGCTGACCTTTGCTAACTGTTGCCATCCGATTCATGGTGATCCTATTGTGGCCCATGTCAGCCCAGGCAAAGGCCTTGTCATTCACCGTGAAGAATGTGCCAATATTCGGGGTTATCGAAAAGAACCGGATAAGTACATGGCGGTTGAATGGAGTGAAGATTTTGAACAAGAGTTTGTCACTAACCTCAAAGTCGATATGCAAAATCACCAAGGTGCATTAGCTGATTTAACCAATACTATCGCTGCAACAGGCTCTAATATTCAAGGCTTAGCGACCGAAGAAAAAGATGGCCGTTTATATACGATTACTGTTCGCCTGACGACTAAGAGCCGTGTGCACTTAGCTAATATCATGCGCCGTATTCGTATTATGCCCGACGTCGTTCGTGTTGCTCGCCAAAAGAATTAACGCCATCAGCGTGATAGCTTGTTAATGATATGAATAAAACGCCCACTTGTGGGCGTTTTGTGTATTTGGATTCCGATCCATATTATTATAACGTCATCCTTATTATCAGAAATAGTATAACCAGATGACGCCAGATCGCTTTCAACGAATTCATCAAGTCTTAGCCACTCGCCAACCTGATCTCACCGTGTGTATGGAAGAAGTCCATAAACCCAACAATGTCTCTGCCATTATTCGTACCGCCGATGCAGTTGGGGTTCATAAAGTGCATGCCGTATGGCCCAAAGAAGCGATGAAAGTATTGAGTCATACCTCAGCGGGAGCTCGTAATTGGGTTGAACTTGAAACTCACGCAACAATGGTCAATGCCATTAGCGCTTTAAAAGCTCAGGGAATGCAGGTGCTTGCTACCAATTTATCGACCACTGCCGTCGATTTTCGTGAGATTGATTACACAAAACCGACCGCGATTATTCTCGGCGGCGAAAAAAATGGGATCACCGCTGAAGCATTAGCACTGGCAGACCAAGACATCATTATTCCAATGGTAGGCATGGTACAGTCACTCAATGTTTCCGTTGCAAGTGCATTAATTTTGTATGAAGCACAACGCCAACGTCAAAATGCAGGTATGTATGATCGCACCACCACCTTACTTGATGACAATGTAGTCAATCGCATTTTATTTGAGCGTGGTCACCCAGTATTAGCCAATGTCGCTAAACAGAAAAACTTACCGTACCCACAATTAGATGATCAAGGCCAAATTGTTGCTGATGAACAATGGTGGGCTGCAATGCAAGCGAAGAAAATCAAACATCCCGTCGCAGCTAGCGAAATTAAAAAGGACTAACCATGAGCGGACAACTCCTCAACACTGTCGCCCTCACCGAACTGGCAGGTGTTGGCGCAAAAATGGCAGAAAAACTCCATAAAATTGGGCTTAATAATGTTCAAGATGTGCTGTTTCATTTGCCACTTCGTTATGAGGATCGCACCCGCATTTGGCCGATTAATCGCGTCTCTCCAGGCCAATTTTTAACGGTTCAAGGTGAAGTTAGCCATTGCAGTATTCAATTTGGCAAACGTAAGATGTTGACAGTAAAAATTGGCGACACTACAGGCTCTGTGACATTAAAGTTTTTTAATTTTAATGCCGCGATGAAAAATAGCTTTAGCCAAGGCAAACAAGTTAAAGCCTATGGTGAAATTAAAGGCAGCCAATTTGGATTAGAAATCATTCATCCTGATTACCGCCTTTTTTCAGAGCCAACCGAATTAAATGTCGAAGAAACCCTCACTCCGGTATACCCAACCACGGATGGTTTACGCCAAACAACATTACGTAATTTAACCGATCAAGCCTTAGCTCTACTTGAAAAATCAGCCGTAACAGAATTACTTCCAACCGGGTTATACGATCAACAAATGACCCTTGCTCAAGCATTACAATTGATGCATCGTCCTACAGCTGATATTTCATTAGAACAACTTGATGCAGGAAAGCATCCCGCTCAGAAACGACTGATTTTAGAAGAATTATTGGCCCAAAATTTATCGATGCTGGCGCTACGTAGTAAAAGTCAGCAACATCAAAGTTGGTCATTAACACCGCAAGATAGCCTTAAACAGCAATTGCTTGCCAGCTTACCGTTTACGCCCACTGGCGCCCAACAACGAGTGGTAGCAGATATTGAGGCTGATCTAAACCAATCACAGCCAATGATGCGCTTAGTACAAGGAGATGTAGGCTCAGGTAAAACCTTGGTTGCAGCCCTTGCCGCTTTACGCGCCATTGAACATGGCTATCAAGTTGCATTAATGGCGCCGACAGAATTATTAGCAGAACAGCATGCACTTAACTTTGCCCAGTGGCTTAACCCGATGGGGATTAAAGTTGGTTGGATGGCAGGTAAGCTCAAAGGCAAAGCCCGTGAAAAAGAGCTACTGCACATTGCCAGTGATGAGGCAAAAATGGTGGTTGGTACCCATGCCTTATTTCAAGACCAAGTAGTGTTTAATAACCTCGCGCTGATTATTATTGATGAACAACACCGCTTTGGCGTTCATCAACGGCTTGATCTTCGCGAAAAAGGCGCAACAAATGGACGTTACCCGCATCAATTAGTCATGACTGCAACCCCGATTCCGCGCACTCTTGCCATGACGGCTTATGCTGACATGGATACCTCGGTGATTGATGAATTACCGCCAGGACGAACGCCAATTCAAACAGTAGCGTTGCCTGATAGCCGTCGTCCGCAAATAATTGAACGTATTCGTGCCGCATGCCAACAAGAAGGTCGACAGACTTATTGGGTCTGTACTTTAATCGATGAGTCAGAAGTACTAGAAGCACAAGCCGCTTCAGATACTGCCGATGAATTAACGCGCTTACTGCCAGAACTTAAAGTAGGTTTAGTTCACGGTCGCATGAAGCCCAAAGAGAAACAAGCCATTATGGCAAGCTTTAAAGCTGGGGAAATTGATTTACTGGTAGCGACTACCGTTATCGAGGTTGGGGTTGATGTACCCAATGCCAGTTTAATGGTGATTGAAAACCCCGAACGACTTGGACTCGCTCAATTACACCAGCTTCGAGGTCGCGTTGGTCGAGGTCAAATTGCCAGCCATTGTGTGTTGCTTTATCATGCGCCACTGACCAAAACAGCTCAGAAACGTTTAGCGGTATTACGTGAAAGCAGTGACGGCTTTGTCATAGCGCAACGCGATCTTGAAATTCGAGGCCCTGGTGAATTACTGGGTACTAAACAAACCGGCATTGCTGATTTTAAAGTGGCTGATTTAATTCGCGACCAATATTTGATTCCTCAAGTCCAAAAATTAGCCCGCTATATTCATGACCAATATCCTGATAACGCCAGCGCTATTATCGATCGTTGGATAGGTCAACGCGAAAATTACTCTAACGCTTAACTCTTCTTTTATCACGGTTATAACAGCCAAAAGTAATTAACCGTGATTCACTTTCTCTTACAGATTTAGACCTAGCGGCCGCCATTATTAAAAACAAAGCAAACGATTGCTATTTTTCAAAAGATCACTACAATAGCGACAAAATTTTGCCACTTTACGCTCTGCCAGTGTTGATTTGGTTCTGAGTAACAGCAATCACAGATCACCGCCAACAACACAATAATCGCCCATTCAGCGCGAATAATGGATTTCAGAGTGCCAGTTAGGATCACGTATGACTCAGCATCACACTAGCGCAACGCCAAAAAATTCTGACCTTATTTACCGCTTAGATGATAGACCACCACTACCACAAACGTTGTTTGCTGCCACACAACATTTACTGGCAATGTTTGTTGCGGTCATTACGCCATCGTTGATCATCTGCCAATCACTAGGCTTACCCGCGAGTGATACTAATACTATTGTCAGTATGTCATTACTGGCATCAGGGATAGCTTCTTTTATTCAAATTAAAACCTTTGGCCCAATTGGCTCTGGTTTATTATCAATTCAAGGTACCAGCTTTAATTTCTTGGGGCCTATTATTGGTGCAGGCCTAGCCCTTAAAGCTGGCGGTGCTGATATTCAAACCATGATGGCGGCTATTTTTGGGACCATTATTTTTGCCGCTTTTACTGAAGTGTTTATCTCTCGCATTTTACAACATGCCCAACGCATAATTACGCCATTAGTGTCTGGTATTGTGGTGACATTAATCGGTTTAACCTTAATTCAGATTGGCCTAACCTCGATTGGTGGCGGTTACAGTGCAATTGCCGACGGTAGCTTTGGCAGCCTTGATAATCTGATGTTAGCAGGCACGGTATTAGGCTTTATCGTATTACTCAACCGTGTTAAAAATCCTTATTTACGGGTGTCATCTATTGTCATTTCAATGGCAGCGGGTACTTTGCTTGCATGGTCACTAGGGATGATAAATACCAACATCACCACATCTGATACCCTAATCGCAATTCCAATGCCAATGCAATATGGACTTAGTTTTGATTGGGGTTTATTGATTCCGTTAATGATAGTGTTTGCGGTTACGTCACTGGAAGCCATTGGCGATATTACGGCAACCTCAGAAACATCTGAACAGCCGGTAAAAGGGCCGTTGTACTTAAAACGAATCAAAGGCGGCGTTCTTGCTGATGGCCTTAACTCAGCCATGGCTGCTGTGTTTAATAGCTTTCCTAATTCAACCTTTAGCCAGAACAATGGCATTATTCAATTAACAGGCGTGGCGAGCCGTTATATCGGCTACTTTGTGGCAGGAATGTTGGTTCTACTAGGGTTATTTCCTGATGTAGCAAGCTTGGTTCAATTGATTCCAGAGCCAGTATTGGGCGGCGCAACCATTGTGATGTTTGGCACCATTGCCGCATCAGGGATTCGTATAATTTCACGCTGTCATCTTGATCGCCGTGCGATTTTAATCATGGCATTATCGTTTTCAATGGGATTAGGCATCGCCCAAAAACCTGAAATACTGCAATTCTTACCGGAGATAGTAAAAAGTATTCTTTCTTCTGGTATGGCTGCTGGCGGTATTACTGCGATTTTATTAAATATTATTTTACCAAACGAACATGCTGAATCGATTGAACTGATTGATGAAGCAACCGCAACTGAACACTAATTATTACCTCATAAAAAACCCGCTTTTCACAATGAAAGCGGGTTTTTATTTCACCAATAACCACGTTGACTGCGTTACAGAAGATTACTTCAATTTATGTAACGGCAAACTGATCTCAACTCTTAAGCCACCATCGCTGCGGTTACGCACCGAAATTGAACCTTCATTTTGATCAACAATTCGCTTCACAATCGCCAATCCTAAACCCGTACCTTCAGTTTCACTGCCACGGGCAGAATCACCACGAGTTAATGGTTGGAACATCTTAGTGACTTGATCCGGGGCAATACCGGGCCCGTTATCTTCAACACAAAACCATGCTGACTTACGATCAGCCGAAGCACCACTGGAAAGTTTAACCCAGCCATTACCGTAGCGTTGGGCATTTATTACCAAGTTTGCAACTGCACGTTTAAGGGCAACAGCATTGACTGAAACAGTGCCGGGAATCAGCGTTAATTGCTGCTCGATAACATTGCCATAGCTACCTTCAGTATGAGCAACATCTTCTAACAGCAAATTAAGATCAACATCTTCTTCGGCTTGTTTTTTAGTCGATTTAAGATAATCCATAAACTGACTAATAATAGCATTACACTCTTCAGTGTCAGTGATCATCGAATCAGCTAAATAACTATCTTCTGCTGACATCATCTCTGTCGCTAACCGAATCCGGGTTAATGGCGTTCGTAAATCATGGCTGACACCAGCCATCAATAGCGCTCGATCATCTTCAAGCTGTTTAATCCCTTGTGACATTTGATTAAAAGCTTTGGTTACTGAGCGAATTTCCGATGCACCTTGTTCAGGTAACTGTGGTGGGGTTTCCCCCCGTCCGACCTGCAACGCGGCTTGCTCCAATTCGACTAAAGGCCGATTTTGAATACGAATAAATAACCATCCGCCAGCAATCACTAAAAAGGCAATAATTAAGCTATAACGAAATAAAGGAGAAAAATCATCTTCTTGCAATTCAGACAACGGAATACGCATTAAGAAATTTGGCATCGCATCGGTTTTCATCCATAGCACATAACTATGGGCACCAAGCAATAACCGCACATCAGTCGGCGAATGTAATTCACGCGACATTTCTTCACTCAAATAAGTGATATGAGTGGCATCATGAAATTCTGCTGCACCGGGTGAATTAGGCGCATGTAACGTCACACCTAATTCTTCAAGTAACTCGCGTCGAATAGGACGATCAAGATAGATGGTTTGGCCATTAGCCATCTTAATATTTTCTTTCAGCATCAATTTTACTTCGTACGCTAAAATACGATTAAACTGCTGAATACTAGGAAGTAGCGCGTAATTGACGATTGTCAGATATGAAAAAATCTGGCTTGCGATTAACAAGCCAGCTAATAATATCAGTGTTCGCGCAAAAGTACTTTTGGGCGATAACCGCATGGCTTACGCCTCACGACCATCAGGGACAAACACGTATCCTAAACCCCATACCGTTTGAATATAACGCGGACGACTAGGATCTTCTTCAACCATTCGACGTAGACGTGAAATCTGCACATCAATTGAACGTTCCATTGCTGAATATTCACGACCACGCGCCATGTTCATCAATTTATCCCGTGACATTGGCTCACGTGCATTAGTTACAAGGGCTTTTAATACCGCAAACTCACCCGATGTCAGTGGCATAGGAGCATCACCGCGGAACATTTCACGGGTGCCAAGATTTAGACGGAATTCACCGAACTCAATCACTTTACTGGAAACACTTGGCGCACCCGGCGCTTCAATGGTTTGACGACGTAAAACAGCGCGAATACGGGCAAGTAATTCACGTGGATTAAACGGTTTTGGTAAATAATCATCTGCACCGACTTCAAGCCCGACAATACGATCAACTTCATCGCCTTTCGCCGTTAGCATTAGAATAGGCAGCATATTGTTAGCATTACGTAAGCGACGACAAATAGATAAACCATCTTCACCTGGTAACATTAAATCCAATACCATCAGGTGAAAAGTTTCACGTGCAAGTAAACGATCCATTTGTTCGCCATTAGCGACACTGCGTACTTGGAACCCTTGCTCAGAAAGATAACGCTCAAGTAACGCACGTAAACGCATGTCGTCATCGACCACTAAAATCTTATAATTTTCCTGCATTTTTCACCTTCATCGATCACGATAACGTATTGTTACTAAATGTACGCAGTCGTAATAACTAACGTTTAATTTAGCGGTGAACATCTTCACCTCAATCACGGTTGCCTAAGAACATTCAACCAAATCAATCGAAGTGAACATTATCACAGCCTATATTGATTATAGGGGAGTAATTATTACCGACACACACTAATTACGGCATAATAATGATTATAACATGCTAATTATTATCATGATTGTGTTATTAGTATTATCATCATCTCTAACAACATCCCTTTTGATATGCCTTTATAGCATGGTGATTCAACTCTGAACACTACTTTACTTGAGAGATTAATTTACGACGTAAACAAGATCACATTTCACTGATTCGCGCCCCGTTAACAATTAATTCCTTCAGCGAATTACCCCCCATTTAACGGTCATATTTTATCGTGCTATTGCTTTCTATTTTACCTTAGCGATGATAGAACAATGCCAAACTATTGTTTGAGAATAATGATGAGAACCAATTTAATTACCCGGGAAGGGTTTGATAAATTAGAACAAGAATTAAATTATTTATGGCGTGAAGATCGCCCTGAAGTCACCAAAAAAGTGACTTGGGCGGCGAGTTTAGGCGACCGCAGTGAAAATGCGGATTATCAATATAATAAGAAACGATTACGTGAAATTGATCGTCGAGTACGCTTTTTACGAAAACGTTTAGAAGCGGTTAAAGTTATTGATTACTCCCCTCAACAAGACGGCAAAGTCTTCTTTGGTGCTTGGGTCGAGATTGAAAATGAGGCGGGTGAACAAAAAACCTTTCGCATCGTGGGCCCTGATGAGATCTATGGCCGTAATGATTACATCTCGATCGACTCCCCTATGGCGCGCGCTTTATTAAGTAAGCAGGTTGACGATGATGCAGTAGTACCAACGCCACTAGGCAAAAAAACATGGTTTATTAATCGTATTCGTTACCATGATTAAATCACATCGAAACCAACCGCCAACCCGCTATTATTAGTAACAGACAATAAAAAATGACTCGCTTTATGCAGTCTGACACACTCTTCACCGCGGTTGACTTGCCAGATCAAGATTCAGCCGTAGAATAAACGCTTAACGATCAACAAGAGAAATCAACGGATGAGCAACGCTATCAACCACCAGATCGCCACCGAACTGAATGTACGCACGGAACAAGTCAATGCGGCCGTCACCTTACTTGATGACGGCAACACAGTGCCTTTCATTGCCCGTTACCGTAAAGAAGTTACTGGCGAATTGGATGACACTCAACTTCGTAATTTAGAATCACGTTTAGGCTACTTACGTGAACTCGATAGCCGCCGTCAGGTCATTCTAAAATCCATTACCGAGCAAGGTAAACTCACGCCTGCACTAGCGGCTGAAATTAATAGTGCTGACAGTAAAACTCGTCTTGAAGATCTCTACCTGCCTTACAAACAAAAACGCCGCACCAAAGGTCAGATTGCGATTGAAGCTGGTATCGCTCCCCTGGCTGAACTGTTATGGAATCAACCTCAACACTCACCAGAAACCACAGCAGAACAATATTTAAATCCAGAGCAAGGCTTTGCTGATAGTAAAGCGGTGCTAGATGGTGCACGTGCCATTTTGATGGAACAGTTTGCTGAAGATGCAGCACTACTTGAAAAAATCCGTCGTCAACTAAATACTTATGCTGAACTTACTTCACGTATCATTGAAGGTAAGGAACATGACGGCGCTAAATTTAAAGATTACTTTGACTATAACGAGCTGATTAAAAACATTCCGTCCCACCGTGCGTTAGCATTATTCCGTGGTCGTAATGAAGGCTTTCTACAACTATCACTGAATGCTGATCCCAATAAAGACCAAGCCGTTCGTAGTTCATATTGTGAAATCATCATTGCTGAGCATTATAACGTTACTCTGGGCACTCAAGCAGCAGATGCATGGCGCAAACAAGTGATCAGTTGGACATGGCGCATTAAGATTTTAATGCACATGGAAACTGAGCTTATGAGCGTTTTGCGTGAAAAAGCTGAAGATGGCGCAATCCAAGTTTTTGCTGATAACCTGCATGACTTATTAATGGCAGCACCTGCGGGTCCACGAGTCACACTAGCACTTGATCCCGGTTTACGAACAGGCAGTAAGATTGCCGTAGTTGATGAAACTGGTAAAGTTTTAGATACCGCCACCATCTACCCTCACCAACCACATAATAAAATTACTGAATCAACCAAAGTCGTTGTCGCGCTGATCAATAAGCATAACGTTAATTTAATTGCGATTGGTAATGGCACTGCTTCACGTGAAACAGATGCATTTGTCGCAAAGCTTATTAAAGATAATCAGCTTAAAGTACAAAGTGTAATGGTCAGTGAAGCCGGTGCATCAGTTTACTCAGCATCAGAATTAGCCGCCAAAGAATTTCCTAATATGGATGTGTCGATTCGTGGTGCGGTCTCCATTGGTCGTCGTCTACAAGACCCATTGGCAGAGCTAGTTAAAATCGATCCGAAATCCATCGGTGTTGGCCAATACCAGCATGATGTTAGCCAAAGCATGCTTGCTAAACGTTTGGATGTAGTGGTCGAAGACTGTGTAAACGCCGTTGGTGTTGATGTAAACACGGCCTCCCCAGCATTACTAACACGTGTTGCTGGTTTAAATGCCACTATTGCCCAGAACATTGTCAACTATCGAGATGAAAATGGCCGCTTTGATGCACGTACAGCCCTTAAAAAAGTCGCACGTTTAGGGCCAAAGGCATTTGAACAATGTGCGGGTTTCTTACGAATCATGAACGGTAAAAACCCTCTTGATGGCTCTGCGGTTCACCCTGAGTCTTATGCGGTCGTTAAAGCAATATCAGCAGCCAATAACAAACCTGTTGACGCTATTATTGGTAATAGTGACTTTTTACGTAACCTTAATGCTATCGATTATACTGATACTCATTTTGGTTTACCGACCGTAACAGACATTATTAGCGAACTCGATAAACCCGGTCGCGATCCACGTCCTGAGTTCACAACGGCCACCTTTGCTGATGGTATAAATGAAGTAAAAGATTTAATACCAGGAATGGTATTAGAAGGCGTGATCACCAACGTGACCAACTTTGGCGCTTTCGTCGATGTTGGTGTGCACCAAGATGGTTTGATCCATATCTCTGCTCTATCTGATAAATTTATTTCAGATCCACGAGAAGTGGTTAAAGCCGGTGATGTGGTTAAAGTTAAAGTGATGGAAGTTGATATTCAGCGTAAACGTATTGCAATGACGATGCGTTTAAGTGATGAGCCTGGACAGGAAAAGCCCACTCGTCAATCAACGCCAGCACCTCGCCAGCAACCATCTCATCAGCAGCCACGTCAAACCAACACATCTGCACCACAAAAGAACTCACCTCCAATGGGCGGTGCTTTTGCTGCGGCATTTGCTAACGCTAAGAAAAAATAATTACCACTGATATCATGGTACCTCTCAACAGCCAGCCATTAACGCTGGCTGTTGTTTTAGATAACACTAAGATATTGCGTGGGAGGATTGGGCAATGTCGCTTGCGCGTAATGATGGCTCACAACACCTTTGGTGCGTTCACTGGCACTGATGAGCGCTAATTGTTGTAATAATTCTCGGGGAAGTTCAATGTGCATCGAATAACCTAATGGCTGATCTGGTGTCACATAATTCCCCAACGAAAGAACCGCCACTAGCTGTGCTAACTGCTGCTGATAACCTTTAAAAGTCATCGCTTGTGGTTGCGCATAATCAGGATGTTCACTTGGGTCCCAACTCGGTTTATTACGTTGTTTCTCTTCTGCACTAAGAGCATTTTCAGCGGCTGCCGCCCTACTTTCAACAATCGGTACAATCTTTTCACGCACACGGTTGTCCCGCGTAACTTGATCCGTTAATGGATTAATAGTCGTCGCTAATACTGGTGTTGTTGATTGTAACGGCGCAATCACCATAGTAGATAATCCATTGTCACTATGCTCGAAATACAGTTATATCATCTTAGTCATAATATCGACCGCTCACGTTAATTATTTACCTATACCGACCGTTATAAATTTCATTGTCTGACGTAAAGCACTAAAACTGATTAATCTATGAATGTCTTTATTACTGTAATAAATTCATCCAAATGAGAAATAAACGGTGCATGAGATGCGTTAGCAAAAACATAACGTTGTGATTGAGGATATAACACGCTTAATTGCGATTCAGTTTTAATCGGCACCAGGGCATCTAATCGACCGTACACACGCAACCATGGTTGTGATAATGTCGTCAGTGATTGGCGTAAATCAACCTTCTCTAATAATTCTAGCCCTAACGTTAAGGCCGCTAATTGCGGTTGCGGCCGAGATAACACTGCCGCTTTTAATTGGCGAATATCCTCTTTTGCTGTTTGACTCCCCAAAGCCTGTAATACTAAAAAGCGTTCAATAGTGAGTGCGAAATCAGTGACGAGTTGGGTTTGAAAGTTAGCTAGAACGCGAGGTTGAATACCCGTCCAATCTGTTCGAGACATAAAACAGGGTGAGCTTGCAACGGTAATCAATTGTGTGACCCGTTGTGGTGCAGTCAAGGCCACTTGGCTGGCAATAATGCCACCTAACGACCACCCGAGCCAAACAGCGTGAGCTGGGGCTTGTGTCAATAACACATTCACGATGTCAGTTAATGATGGCGCAACAATCGCGGCATTATCACCATAACCGGGAAGATCGCACCAATGAACACAATAGTGCTGACTTAGTTGTGGGATCACATCTTGCCATACACCCGTATTCATTCCCCATCCATGAATGAGAACCAGATCAGGTCCTTGGCCTTCACTGTGCCAATTAAACAGTGATGTCATTTATATTTCCTTACATCAATTGTAAATGAGTAATAATGATGCCAAACAGAGTGCCATCATGGCGAGATAATTTATATCATTTGTTATTTCGACATTGCAGCTTGTGTCAACTTCCTTTAGCCCACACTGAACATTATTGGTGTCAGTACTGTATCTCACATTTTCCATCACCGCCCTATTGTCACCATTGTGGTTCAACCACCCTAACCACTGTCGCCCATTGTGGTCATTGCCTCGCCCAACCACCACGCTGGCATTGTCTTTACCGTTTAGGTGAATATCGACCACCACTACAACAATTGGTACACCAACTAAAATTTTGCGGGAAATTTTGGTTAGCGCAGCCACTGGCACAACAGTTGGCCCACCAAATTACTCAGCCAGCACCATTATTATTACCCGTCCCTCTTCATTGGCGGCGTTACTGTCTACGCGGTTTTAATCAAAGTCATCAACTCGCATTAGCCCTTGGGACTATTTTAAATAGCCGCGTTAATCATCATGCTTTTGAGCGTTTACGATATACCCAACCACAACAACAACTCACAAAAACTCAACGACGGCATAATTTGCAGCATGCATTTCGATTACGACCAATAACATTACCTGAGCATGTCGCTATTGTTGATGATGTTGTCACCACTGGAGCGACAGTAGATCAATTAACTCGGTTGCTGATTCGACACGGCGTCAAACGAGTGGATATTTATACGTTATGTCATACTGAACAATCAGTTAATTAATATTGCGTAAAAAAGACGCGCATTAATTAATAAAACGTGGTCAAATAAAAAATGTCGCTTTAGAGATGCGACAATCACTCACAAAGAGTAGAATGAATAAAACTTACTAAATAAGTCAGGTATTACATCGTGTCCATGATCACTATTACTGAAAACGCTCAGCAGCACTTTAGCAAGCTTCTTGCTCAGCAGCCTGAGGGTACTAATATCCGTGTTTTTGTTGTAAACCCAGGCACTCAAAGTGCTGAATGTGGCGTATCCTACTGCCCACAAGATGCGGTTGAAGCAAGTGATACAGAAATGAAGCTTGAGCTATTCTCTGCTTTTATTGATGAATTAAGCCTTCCCTTCCTTGATGACGCTGAAATCGATTTTGTTACTGACAAAATGGGTTCACAGCTAACATTAAAAGCACCTAACGCTAAAGTACGTAAAGTGGCTGATGATGCATCATTAATTGAACGCGTTGATTACGTATTACAAACTCAAATCAATCCTCAGCTTGCAGGCCATGGTGGTAATGTATCATTGTCTGAAATTACTGAAGATGGTGTTGCCATTCTACAATTTGGCGGCGGTTGTAATGGTTGTTCAATGGTTGATGTCACGCTAAAAGAAGGCATCGAGAAAGAGCTATTAGCACAATTTGAAGGCGAGTTAACGGGTGCACGTGATATTACCGATCACGCTCGTGGCGATCATTCTTATTATTAATCGTTTTGAGCCACTTATTGTAAATAGCAAAAAGCCGCATCAAATGCGGCTTTTTTATTGGTATTCATTATGAACGGAGGATCGTAATGGTTACACGTCGTCTTCCCCACCGCTTAGCCGCTCTAATATCTTTGCCCATATAAATATCTATCTTGCGATTCCAACGATGATGCATTTTATCTAGTACCACGTACTCACCAGGTAAGCCAGAAATCTTCACTTTAGAGCCGCGCTTTAAGCCCATTTTGAGTAAATCGCGAGAAACAGCGATGGCTTTCATACCTGGCTTTAAACGATCTCCCCAAGCTGCAATATTTGGATTAGAATCAGTTTGTGCTGGTACTGAATTATATGCTGTTGCTGTAACATTCACTTTTTTAAAGCTACTGGCATAACTATGAACACTGAAAGTTAAACTCAGTACTAGTAATAAGTAACCTATAATCTTAGTTGTCATTCGCACCACCTGAATAAGAAGTGAACGCATTTAAACAAATCACAGTCAGGATTGAAAGACTTTTTTGTACAAAAAATCATCAAAAATATGCTTTTTAAAGATAACGTCTTGTTTATTAAGTATGTGGTAAAAATATTTCTTTTCGCCACAAAGAGATAAACATTACCGCTAATATCCCCCCACGCAACGCCATAAAACCAATCATTGCCGCCCATAAAGCATGATTACCATAGCTACTCATTGCCCACCAAATAGCAAAAAAACCACACGTAGCTAAGAACATACTGTTACGCATGTCTCTACCTCGTGTCGCTCCAATAAAGACCCCATCCAATAAAAAACACCACATTGCAACCAAAGGCACTGCCGTTAACCAAGGTAAATATTGATCCGCTTGTTGTTGTACCGCTGGAATATCAGAAATTACACCAATAATTTGGGTTCCAAAGAGTACAAAAATAGCGGTTAGCACTAGTGAGATTAATAAACTCCAAAATGTGGTTCCCACCAAATAACGCTCTAGCTGACCTTTATTTCTAGCCCCTACTGCTTTCCCTACTAAAGCTTCCATCGCATAAGCAAAGCCATCCATTGCATAGGAAACTAACATTAGGAAACTCATTAATACCGCATTGGCAGCTACCACATTATCGCCTAGGTGTGCCCCTTGAAAAGTCATAAAAGTAAAAGTGGCTTGTAAACATAAA
Organism: uncultured Photobacterium sp.; assembly: GCF_947039875.1. Lineage (GTDB taxonomy): Bacteria > Pseudomonadota > Gammaproteobacteria > Enterobacterales > Vibrionaceae > Photobacterium. The sequence goes on along the minus strand of NZ_CAMRAN010000020.1, from coordinate 42,914 downwards.
CTACGTAAAAAGATATCACGATTAAGTTTAAGTAATCGTCCCATACCATGGCGAACACTGGCTAACTTTTGTTTTAACGGGGGTAATCCTAACTGTAGCCATTGTTGAGCCACAAACCACAATCCCAATATCATGCCACTGTAATCGGCAATCACTGACGCAGCCGCGGCACCTTGTACTTTCCAACCAAAACCCAGTACAAACAGCAAATCTAGTGCTATATTGACAACGTTCGTTACAATTAATAGCCACATCGGTAATTTGGCATTTTGCATACCAAGCAACCAACCCATGATTACAAAATTAGCGAGAGCAGCAGGCGCGCCCCAAATACGAATAGAGAAATATTGCGCGGCATACAGTTTGACTTCACTGCCTGCACTACTAAAGTGAAAAATAACTTGGCTTACTGGTTGGTGTAATACAACTAATGCGACACCAAATAGCAACGCCAACGCCATGCCTTGAACAAAAATTACGGCTTGGGCATCTTTATCTGCACTACCTTGCGCTTGTGCAGTAATGCCAGTGGTGGCCATCCGTAAAAAGCCAAGCAGCCAAAAAGTGACATTAATCATGGTGCCGCCAACAGCCACACCACCTAAATACCACGATTGATCAAGATGGCCAATCACCGCAGCATCGACTAACCCAAGTAAGGGGACGGTAATATTAGATAGCACCATAGGCAGTGCTAATGCGAAAACTTGATAATGCAGTGATTTATCTTTTAATGCAGCCAGCACACTCGTCCCTTAGTTGAGGTTAATAAGGGCTTAGTGTACCTATTTGAAGACAGTGACAACAGTCTGATCCTAGTAACAACAGAGCAACTGCTCACATTACTAGTATTTTACTCCCCCAGTTTAACCACCAATGATCAACCAATAACACTACAAACAATGTTAATAAATGCCAGATTGAATACTTAAATGTCGCCCAAGCGTGACCAGTACTATCAAAGAATTTAAGTTTAATCGCATACCCAATAAAGCCAAGGTTCAAGACACTACTACCGATAAGATAAACATAGCCACTCATGGCAGTTAACCACGGTAATAATCCAGCGGCAAACAATAACAAGGTATAAAACAACACCATGGTTTTTGTGTATGCAATGCCATGTGTCACCGGCAACATTGGAATGCCTGCTTTAGCATAATCATCACGCCGATGGATCGCCAATGCCCAAAAATGGGGCGGCGTCCACGCAAACACTAACATTACTAATAATAACGCATGGGGATTCAAACTTCCCGTCACGGCAGTCCAACCCAGTAATGGTGGTGCCGCTCCGGCTAAACCGCCAATCACAATATTTTGCGGGGTTGCATGCTTTAACCACACAGTATAAATCACCGCATAACCAACTAAACTTGCCATCGTCAGCCATGCGGTTAAGGGGTTAAGCTGCCACAATATAATAAACCCCGACACCATTAATACATATCCAAACAGCACCGCTTTTGAGGTTGCTATGCGTCCTTTAGCTAATGGACGATGATAAGTACGTGCCATTTGAGCATCAAAGCGACGATCAAGCACATGATTAAACACAGCAGCGGCGGCTGATTGCAAACCGATCCCTGCTAACCCTAATACCACCACCTCTATCGTTGGAACCGTGGGTACAGCGAGACACATACCGACTAAGGCTGTTAACAATAACATTGCCACTACTTTAGGCTTAGTCATGGTGAGATAATCACGCCAGATTGCCGTTGGTGCTGATAATGTATTACCACGCTCAAGCCATTGTAATTTATCCATGAGATTGATCCTCCCTTAACGGTTGTTCTATGCAGAGTGATGATTGCGAACAACGCCTTACTCGATAGTTAACCGTTACCATCGCCACTAATAACCCCAACCCAGAAATGTTATGTGCGACCGCAACAGCAATAGGCAAACTGGCAACAACATTGGTCACGCCTAATGCAATTTGTAGTGTCAGCAACAACACCAAAACTAAACTATTACTTCGTAATGCGGGCTGTAACCAACATAACCACGCTATCGCTAATACCACCACAGTTGTTACTATCGCACCAAGGCGATGTACCACATGAATAGAAACTCGCTGTCCGTAATCAAGCACCCCATATTGATAACTATCATGCTGTGGCTGTATTAATAAAAAAGCTTTACTATCAAATAACTGCTGCCAATTAGCTTCACAAATAGGTAATTGACTACACACTAAGGCTGCATAGTTAGCGGCGGTCCAGCCTCCTAATGCTATTTGGCAAACCACCACCACTACACTGAACATTGCCACTATTCGCAGCCTAGAGACTGTTTTTAATTCAATATGAACCATACTAACGAGAGGTGAAGATAGCTGTAACCGTAATAACCACAGTAAGCAAACAATGGTAAAGCCCCCTAATAAGTGTGCCATTACCACCACAGGCATAAGCACTAAGGTCACCGTCCACATACCTAATACGGCTTGAAAGATAACCATTAATAGCAACAACACTGGCAATAATTTAGGTCGGGATGATTGTCGCCACGCCATAAGATTGATAGCTAAAATAAACACACCTAAACTACCTGCTATATAGCGATGTAGCATTTCATTCCAAGCTTTTTGAGGTTCAAGTGGTGTTTGAGGGAAATAGTCAGCGGCCGTTTGCTGTTCAGCAACCGTTTGAGGTACAGTTAAAAAACCGTAGCAACCAGGCCAATCAGGACAACCAAGACCTGCTTCCGTTAAGCGAGTAAACGCACCTAATGCCACCACGGCTAGTGATAAAACGAAACTAAAACTAACGAGATAAAAGAAGTATCGATCATTATTGTTGGTGGTAATCATTTGTTATCCTCCATAATAACCGCAATGACTTAGCCAATTTTTGAGACTTTTAGCAGCCTTTTTAAGTCACGTAATACATCTTTACCCTGCTTTAGAATAGCCACTTCGCCGGCAACTAAGGGATATGCCATCAACAGATTACCGTGCGGATCAGCAATATAAATCGAGGTTAAACCATATTCTAATTGGGCTAATTGCTGCCGTAATGCGGCATTCACTGGGTGCTGTTCTAATCCCTGTAATAAGGCATGAGATGACGGTTGTTGATCAGCAACAAGAACCACACTTTGTAGCCGCCCATTATCAGCGCCAGCGGCTTGCGGCACTTGACGTAAATTAAATAATGCCCCTTGGCAACGTTCATCACAGGTAGGTGGTAACCAATAAATCAGTTGCCATGTTTGTGGTTTTGAAAATGCAGTTATCGTCATTGCTGGGTGTAGTAGCTGGCCTCGATTAGTCACTCCACCTTGATACCATTGCTGCTGTAATATCACTTTTGCAATAATAATCGGTAATGCAAACACAACGGCAACCATTAACAATAAGTGATATTTATTCATACTTCGCGCTCCTTGCGTAGCCATAACAAAGCAATAACAACCACCGCAATTGCTAATAAAAACCACTGTATCGCATAACCGTAATGTTTCTTGGGTCCCATCACTACAGGTTGCCATGTTTGAACAAGAGCAGCTGGACTTGAGGCTGATATTTGAATAACCCAGGGTAATAACGGTTGTTGCAATCGTTGAGAAAGCCATTCTAATTCAATATTTTGCACACGCAGTGGCCATTGCTGTTGAGTAGAGTCAGGCTTAAATTGCAACAGTTTCTGAGCCGGAGCAATCACACCATGAATCACTGTACGCCCTTTAAATTGAGGCAATATCGGTAATATTTCACGGTATGGTGGCGCAGCAATCCAACCAACGTTAACTAATATTCGTTGTTGTTGACTGATAAATGGTAAATAGAGGTGATACCCCGAACGACCACGATAAAGTTGGTTATCCAACAAAATAGGATGTTGATTATCAAATTCACCTTCCAGTGTCACGCTGTGCCATAACGGTTCAGCAGGTAGCTGAACTAAATCAACAATCATGCTGTGTTGGCGATCTCGAATTTGTGATTGCAGCTGTTTTTTTTCATCGGCACGACTCAATTGCCACCAGCTAAGTTTGAGTAGCAAACTTACCACTGCAATAGAAAAAACAATAAAAGCGACAGTTCGCAACATTACCTCTCCTTATTATCGCTAACCGTTAAAACCCGCTATGCTTAAAACAACCACAAAGGAGCACATTAAATGCTGATTAAATTGTTATTTATCATATTATTACTATTGATGGTAATGTGCTTATTTCGTGCATTACCAGCCATCATTAAAGGTCAATCACCACGTCCGTTATCGTATTATCTTGGGCGTCGATTACTGATTGCGGTGATGCTATTGGGACTGGTAGTTATCGCCTTAATGACGGGTGTTATTCAACCTAACCCAAGCCCCTACATACTCTAATTTATGGCACGATTAATATTTATTTAATCATTAGCCGTTATAAAATATAAACAAACACAAACAAGCATAACCACACCACATCAACAAAGTGCCAATACCAAGCGCCAGCCTGAAAAGCAAAATGGTGTTGAGGGGTAAAATGGCCTTTTAACACACGACACCACACAATAAATAACAAGATGGCACCTAAGGTGACATGCACACCATGAAAGCCAGTGAGCATAAAGAAAGTATTACCGTAGACACCACTTTCTAAACGTAGATTTAACTCGTGATAAGCATGGATATATTCCACCGCTTGTAGATAAACAAACACGCCACCAAGTAGTACTGTAACTAATAAAAACAGACTTAATCGACGCCGTTGATTATTTTCTAATGCAAGATGAGCAACATGGAGGGTTATTGATGAGGTAAGCAGAATAATCGTATTATATAACGGCAATCCAATCGGCCCCATAGCTTGCGTTTCAGTACCATCTGGCGTTAACACTAACGGCCAATCGGCAACAAAATCAGGCCACAACACCATATTGGTCATTGCATTATTACTGGCGCCGCCAAGCCATGGCACAGCAATCATTCGTAGATAAAATAACGCCCCAAAAAACGCACCAAAAAACATCACTTCAGAAAAAATAAACCAACTCATGCCTTGTCGAAACGAGCGATCCATTTGAGTACTATATAAGCCTCCCATCGATTCCGTAATGACATCTCGAAACCAGCCAATCAACATTAGCAAAAGCAGTCCAACCCCAGTTAATAAAATCCAGGGGCCTTGTCCTGCTAATAAATCCCCCACAGTTGCGCCTGCACCTAAAGCAATTAAAAATAATGCTACAGCGCCTAAAATAGGCCACCCACTCGCCTCAGGAACATAATATTCATCAGGATTTACTACCGCTGGCTGCTCGGAGTCATTATAAGAATTCGACATTTTTCACCTCATTCTCTTGCTCAGTCAATTGAGGAAGGGGTTGCACGTCAGGGGTCACGTCATACAGTGTATAGGCTAATGTCAGCACCGTAATATCGCGCGGTAAATCAGGATCGACATAGAACACCAACGGCAACTCAGCTTGTTCTCCCGCCGCTAGTGGCTGATGGTTAAAACAAAAACATTCAATTTTATTAAAATATTTCGCCGCAATGCCGGGAGTTACCGAGGGTACAGCTTGTCCAATTGACGGCTGTGAATTGAGATTTTTAGCATCATATTTAATGATTTTTGTTTCCCCTGGGTGAACATCAACTTGCGTCACTTGTGGTGTAAATTGCCACTTCACATTTGGATTAATATAAGCAACAAACTCAACCGTCACGGTTCGACTACGATCAACATTGTCGCTAACCTTGGTTGGTGTGGTTGCTGTTTTGCCATTAATTCCAGTGATATCGCAAAAGACGTCATATAACGGCACTAACGCAAACGCAAATCCAAACATGGCTATTGCTGCAAACACCAATGCAATAACAGAGCGTTTCGATTGCGATTCCATATCAGCCTCCGTTAATCAATTTTAGGTGGCGTTGAAAAGGTGTGATACGGCGCCGGAGAAGGAACGGTCCATTCCAACCCTTCAGCACCTTCCCACGGTTTTGATGCTGCTTTTTCTCCTCCGCGAATACACTTCACCACCACTGCAACAAATAACAGCTGCGATAGGCCAAATAAAAACCCACCAATACTGACCACCGCATTGATATCAGCAAACTGCAACGCATAGTCAGGAATTCGCCGAGGCATTCCCGCTAATCCCAGAAAGTGCATTGGGAAAAATAAAATATTGACTGAAATTAACGAACACCAAAAATGCCATTGAGCTAGGCGTTCATTGAACATATGCCCAGTCCATTTAGGGAGCCAGTAATACGCTGCCGCCATAATCGAAAAAATAGCCCCAGACACCAATACATAATGAAAGTGAGCCACCACAAAATAGGTATCATGGTATTGAAAATCAGCCGGCGTAATAGCTAACATCAATCCCGAAAAGCCACCAATGGTAAACAACACAATAAACGCAATCGCAAATAGCATCGGCACTTCAAAGGTCAATGAGCCGCGCCACATAGTGGCTACCCAGTTAAACACTTTCACCCCCGTCGGCACAGAGATCAGCATAGTGCAGTACATAAAAAACAGCTCTGCCGCAACAGGCATACCAGTGGTAAACATATGGTGCGCCCACACCAGAAAACTCAGTCCAGCAATCGAAGCGGTGGCATACACCATGGAGCTATAACCAAAAAGTTTTTTACGCGAAAATGCAGGGATAATGGCCGAAATAATACCGAAACTCGGCAAAATCATAATATAAACTTCAGGGTGACCAAAAAACCAAAAGATGTGTTGAAACATCACCGGATCGCCACCACCCGCGGCATCAAAAAAACTGGTACCAAAATATTTATCGGTTAATACCATGGTTACTGCGCCCGCTAACACCGGCATTACCGCTATCAATAAAAAAGCGGTGATTAACCATGTCCACACAAACAGCGGCATTTTCATGTAAGTCATGCCCGGAGCGCGCATATTGATAATGGTGACCACCACATTAATCGCCCCCATGATCGAACTGATACCCATAATATGAATCGCAAACACAAACAATCCGGTGCTCGCAGGGCTATAAGTGGTTGATAACGGTGCATAAAATGTCCAGCCAAAATTCGGGCCGCCGCCTTCCATAAATAATGATGCCAACAACAAACTAAAGGCAAACGGTAGGATCCAAAAACTCCAATTATTCATCCGTGGCAATGCCATATCTGGCGCACCAATCATTAATGGAATCATCCAATTAGCTAAACCAGTAAAGGCTGGCATCACCGCACCAAATACCATAATCAAACCATGAACGGTGGTCATTTGATTAAAAAAGTTAGGCTCAACTAATTGTAATCCGGGCTGAAATAACTCAGCACGAATAACCATCGCCATCGCTCCGCCAATAAAAAACATCGACAAACTAAACAGCAAATACAACGAACCAATGTCTTTATGGTTAGTGGTAAAGATCCACCGTTTAATTCCCTTTGGCGGATGATGTTCATGGTGATCAACGCTAGGTTGGTGAGGCGATATATCCGTCATGCTGGTCATTCCTTATCACTACAGTCCATTTTTAATTGCTTGAACATCGGCGGCTTGCACGGTTTCTCCGGTATTATTTCCCCAAGCATTACGTTCATAGGTAATCACGGCCGCTAATTCTTTAAGGCTTAATTGCGGGCCAAAAGCTTGCATCGCCGTCCCCGTTCTGCCATGCACCACAATTTTGATATGTTCAATACGCTGCTGCGGATCAATCGATACCCCTTCAGCCGCTAATGCAGGAAAAGCCCCCGGAATCCCTTCACCATTGACTTGATGACACATCGCACAACGGTTGTTGTAGGTTTTTTCACCCAAAACCATTAATTCATCCATCGGCATGGTCATATCTAATAACCGCTGCTCTTGCTCACGTGCTTGACGTTGACTCGCTTGGGTTTGTTGCAGCCATTGGTCGTACTCTGGTTGTGTTTTTGCAATCACCACAATTGGCATAAAACCATGATCTTTACCACACAACTCCGCACACTGACCTCGATAAATGCCCGGTTCATCAATGCGTGTCCATGCTTCATTAATAAACCCCGGATTAGCATCTTTTTTAACGGCAAACGCAGGTACCCACCAAGAATGGATAACATCTTGTGACGTCACTAAAAAACGGATTTTTTTGTTAATCGGTACCACTAATGGATAGTCAACTTCTAACAGATAATTGGCTCTTTTCGGGCGTTGGTTATCAATTTGAGCAGCACTGGTCGCGAGGTGAGAATAAAACTCAACGTCTTGATCAAAATAGCGGTAATGCCATTTCCATTGTGAGCCTGTCACTTGAATAGTGAGATCAGATTTAGAGGGGTCTTCCATTGCAAGTAAGGTTTTCGTCGCGGGAATAGCCATCGCAATTAAGATGATAAAGGGGATCAGCGTCCAAATAATTTCAACTTTGGTACTTTCATGAAAAGAGGCAGCAACAGCACCTTTTGATTTTCGATGGTGAAAAATAGACCAAAACATGGCCCCAAATACCACCACACCGATAGCAATACAGATATAAAGAATCGTCATATGTAAACCAAACACATCTTGGCTTATTGCGGTAACACCCCGCGTCATATTAAATTGCATTGTTTCACTCATTGATGGAGATGAAAATACAATTAATCCACTACTACCGATCAGTTTACGCACCATCGTCCTGACCTCCTTTGTCGGCGACATTCCACCTTCCACAGCACATGCAGCGACATTTTATTCACCCGCAGCAAAGCTAAAATAACATTCCTCTATGTTTAACTTAGGCACTAAACAGCAATAGCGCAAAAAAACGCTACAAATAATTACTAACAAACTAGTAGATAAGCTAATGATATTCTAAGAAAAATAATCTTAAATAATTTTACAAAGCAAAAAAAAGCGCAGCTTATGCGCTACGCTATTTGGTGTTGACTCAATCTGTCGTTAGTGGATAGTTACATCCAATCAGCGTTACGGATCACGCCAACAGCAATACCTTCAATGGTTAAGTTTTGATGCTCTAAATCAACCTTAATCGGCGAAAATTCTTCATTTTCAGCATGAAGTAATACTTTTGAGCCCTGCTTATCCAGTCGTTTAACCGTCACTTCGTCATCCACACGAGCAACAACAACTTGGCCATTATGTACATCTTGCGTTTTATGTACCGCCAGTAAATCACCGTCCATAATGCCGATGTTTTTCATGCTCATACCATTCACACGCAATAAGAAATCGGCGCGAGGTTTAAACAAGCTTGGATCAACCTCATAATGCGCTTCAACATGCTCTTGCGCTAAAATAGGTTCACCTGCAGCCACACGGCCAATTAAAGGTAATCCTTTTTCATCGGCAACATCATCCGCAATTAATAAGCGGATTCCACGTGATGCGCCAGGAATAATTTCTAATACACCTTTACGGGCTAAGGCTTTTAAATGTTCTTCTGCTGCATTAGCAGAACGGAAACCAAGTTCACGTGCAATTTCGGCACGTGTTGGTGGCATTCCACAGTCATCAATCTTTGCTTTGATTAAATCAAAGACTTGTTGTTGTCGCGGCGTTAACGGCTTCATGAGTCACCTGTCTTTTTATACAGTTGCTGTGAGTATATCCAGTGTTCAAAGACAATAAAAGCCAATTGTTTACGAAAACAGCAATTTGAGTAGGAATTCAAAGCCATTCAGTCACTTGGATTGAAAAAATATAATGCTATTATTTGTGGCAATAATTCTAACAGAATCAATCATCTTTACTTAACTGGTCATGCCAGATCGATTTTTAATCCAAAAGTAGTCATAAAAATAAACCATGACTTAGTTAAAAAAGTGGTATTTTAACGTTTATTTACCGCATATCTCCTGCATGAAAGCTGTATTTTTCTGCTATTGTGCGGCGCATTAAGATTCAGAGGCTAATTATATCTATGTCAAGCGGGCAGAAAATCTATCAACAATTATTAAAATTGCCACTTTCTTTGTTGGTAAAACCTCATTCGATTCCATCCGATCCAGTTGCTGACCTAGAACTCGATTTAGCACGCCCAATCGTCTATATATTGCCGTATCGGTCTAATACTGATCTATTAACTCTACGTAGCAGTGCACTTGCATCAGGCTTACCGGACCCATTATCGCTATTAGAAATTAATGGCCTATCATTTCCACGCTTTGTTTGTGTTGCTGAAAACCCAAGTGTATTTGGTAATAAAACTGGTTTACCACAAGATTCAATTACACTTTTTAGTGAGCTATTGGAATTACATAAGCAAGACAGTGAATTAAATATTCAATTAATTCCAGCGTCTATTTTATGGGGTCGTGCTCCAGGTAAAGAATCAAAAAATAAACCTATTTTACGTCCCCTTAATGGTCCTAAAAAAATCTGGGCAATTGTCGGTCATGGTCGTGACTGTGTTGTCCGTCTAAGTACACCGGTATCTCTTCGCTATATGGCAGATAACCACGGTACTGATGATGCGATTGCACAAAAATTAGCGCGCGTGGCAAAAATTCACTTTTCGCGTCAATTACTCGCAACATCAGGCCCTCGATTGCCAGATCGTAAACAACTCTTCAAACGTTTATTAGCATCAAAAGCGATTGATAAAGTAGTACAAGAAGAAGCATTAAGCCGTCAAGTACCTGTTGAAAAAGTGCGTCGTGAAGCAATTGCGATGATGGAAGAAATTGCCGCTGATTTTTCTTACCCATTAATTAAAAATGGTGAACGTTTCTTAGGTTGGCTGTGGAATAAGCTTTACCAAGGGCTTAACATCACCAATGCGCAGCGTATTCGTCGCTTAGCACAAGATGGCCATGAAATTGTTTATGTTCCTTGCCACCGTAGCCATATGGATTACTTGTTACTGTCTTATGTACTGTACCAAGAGGGCTTAGTGCCACCGCATATTGCCGCAGGTATAAACCTTAACTTCTTCCCTGCGGGCCCAATTTTCCGTCGAGGTGGTGCATTCTTTATTCGCCGTAGTTTTAAAGGAGATCGCCTTTATTCGACGGTTTTCCGCGAATATTTAGCGCAGTTATTTGCTAAAGGTTACTCAGTTGAGTATTTCAGTGAAGGCGGCCGTTCTCGTACAGGGCGTTTACTTCCCGCGAAAACAGGCATGTTATCAATGACCATCCAAGCGATGTTACGCGGCTTAAATCGCCCTGTGACCTTGGTACCGGTTTATATTGGTTACGAGCACGTAATGGAAGTCGGTACGTATGCCAAAGAACTACAAGGTAAACGCAAAGAAAAAGAAAATGTCGGCCAAGTGCTGCGAACGCTACGTAAATTACGTAATTTTGGTAAAGGCTACGTTAACTTTGGTGAGCCGTTATCACTCAATCAATATTTAAACGATAACGTGCCAGAGTGGCATCAAGACATCAATCCAATAGAACCACAGCGTCCAACCTGGCTCTCTCCAGTAGTAAATGACTTAGCGGTTAAGATGATGACCCATATTAACGATGCGGCTGCGACCAATGCCATGACATTATGCGCACTCGCTTTATTATCATCACGCCAACGAGCATTAAGCCGTAGTTCATTAGAGCAACAAATTGAATGTTATCTTGAATTGCTTCGTAATGCGCCGTATTCAAGCCATTGCACCATGCCAAAAGATAATGCCACTCAATTGGTCGATCATGCAATTACCATGGATAAGTTCTTAGTTGAGCGTGACGTACTCGGTGAAATTATTTCACTTAATCGTGAGCAATCAATCTTAATGACTTACTATCGCAACAACATTATTCACTTGTTTGCGTTGCCGTCATTAATTGCTCATATGGTAATACAGCAGCAATGTTTAACCCGTGCAGAGATCCATCAAAAAGTTGAGTTATTGTATCCGTTCTTAAAAGCTGAATTGTTCTTACGTTTTGATGCAGAGCAATTAGCGCTAGAAATTGATCGCCTAATCGCAGAACTCGTTCGTCAGCGATTATTGCTACTTGATGGTGACACCATTGTCATTAATAATGCTCGCATTGGGCCATTACAACTGCTAGCACGCACGATTACTGAAACCTTACAACGTTACGCGATTGCACTGACGCTACTCAATGCTGATCCGCAATTACCTAAAACCGATTTAGAACAACAGAGCCAAGTACTTGCTCAGCGTTTAAGTCGTTTACATGGTATTAATGCTCCCGAGTTTTTCGATAAGGGGGTATTTAGTACGTTAGTGAAAACATTACGTAATGAAGGCTATCTTAATGCTGAGTGTCATGCTGTGACACAACCAGTAGAGCAGCTGGCAGATTTATTGACGTCATTAGTTTCACCTGAAGTGAAATTAACTATTCAAGCTGTGATGCAGCCAGATGAAGAACCAACCAACGACTAACGGTTCGCCATAAAAAAAGCGCCTAACGGCGCTTTTTTTATGCTCCAAGATCACTGCTATTGATCGCTTATTGCCATAATACACTCAGGCTAATACCGATAAATATCACCATTCCGACGTAATTATTATTTAAAAAGGCTTTAAAACATTGTTCACGTTGGCGGCCTTGAATCAACATTTGTTGATAAACAAACAAAGCTGAAGCTAATAATAATGACCAATAATAGCCTTGATTTAATTGTAAAATACCGCCGATAGCAATCAATAACATGATCGTTGTTAGCTGTAATATACCCACAATTAATTTATCAAACCGACCAAAAAGAATCGCGGTAGATTTAATTCCAACCTTGAGGTCATCATCACGATCAACCATCGCATACAGCGTATCGTAAGCAATGGTCCATAAAATATTAGCTGCAAATAATAACCATGCCACGACAGGTAACGCACCCGATTGAGCAGCGTATGCCATCGGAATTGACCACCCAAATGCCGCCCCTAATACCAATTGTGGTAAATGAGTATAACGCTTCATAAATGGATAAGCCGCAGCCAGTATTACAGCGACTACCGACAACATAATGGTCAGGTTATTCATGGTGAGTACTAATAAAAACGACACTAACACCAATAAAATAAATAACCCTAACGCTTCACGTTCAGAAACTTTCCCTGATGGCATTGGACGATTAGCTGTACGCTTTACATGGCCATCAACATTGCGATCTGCAAAATCATTGATCACGCAACCCGCGGCGCGCATAAACACCACCCCCAGCACAAACACCACTAATACATCTAATTTAGGAAAACCATCCCCAGCTAAAAATAACGCCCACAAGGTTGGCCATAACAACAATAAACTGCCAATCGGGCGATCAAAACGGGCTAACTGCCAAAAAGCTCTGGCTTTGGTTATTTCTAACATCCTTTTTCCTTAGCATATACTGGCGATTCGGTTAAGAATAGCTCCGCCACCAGCATTGGCTTTTCATTGATCCATAATCGCGAACGTCGTGCCCATCGAGGTTGCTGTTGAGTGCCAAGATTGGCGACTTCCAAAGCGTCACGGCGTGAATTTCTATCATTAAAAACACGATAACCTAACGGTATATTGCCTAAATCGACGAGATCTTGTTCCTCACCACTTAAGGTTGTCATTGGAATCAATGTTCGCGCAAATACCCATGGTTGTTGATCACCATAAAGCATCACTTCTCGTTCTAAACAATCACAGTCACCGACAAGCTGCCGTTCCATAACTGACAGATGGCTGTTGCTGATCATTGTTTGGGTTAGCACTGTCACCGTAAAATGTTGACAATATTGTGCTAATCGACGCGACAATGATGCCGATTCTAGCAACCAGGCTCCATGTGATGTTTGTTCTAATGCCCATGATTGCACCGAGTACCATTTGGCACTCTGGATCAATGGGCTGTACAACTGCTTGAATTTCGACATTTTTTATACTACAAAATTAACAAACTCGTGATCAAAACACTTGGTAGAAAGCGGTTAATTTATTACCATATTGATCTGCTATTGTAGCAAGAGGTAACGACTTCGAATATCGTTAACGCTAGTAGATTACACCTTGTTACGTCTAAATATCCCTAACTGCATGAGTATCATGATGAAAAAAACTGTTTTTGTAATAAGTTTCTTGGTGGCGATAACATTCTTTTCACCAATGACTTATGCAAAACAGCCCGCAACTGAGTCGACTCAGCCAGGTATTAGTTATTACACCTTAACGCCTGATATCATAACTAATTATGTCATTAATGGTACTCGTCTCGGGTATATTCGAGTCCAAGTCGACTTAATGCTCACCGACAGTAATCAACTTGCTACAATTGAACATCATGCGCCACTGATTCGCGATAGCATTATCAGCATTATTAACCAGCAACCTGAACAACAAATAAAATCCTTGGCAGGACGTGAAAAAATTCGTCAGTTAACCAAACAGAAAATCAACCAATTATTAGTTGTTGAAACGGGTCAGACCGCGGTCAATGAACTGTTGTTTACTAAATACTTATACCAATAATTACCCATAAAAAAAGCGCCCAAAGGCGCTTTTTTTATGGCCGCTTTCTATAATAATGGCTATGCGGCGGCGATCACTGCTTGTGGTTGGTGCTCTGTAATATAATCACCAATCAATTGTTGTTGTAATGGCGTTAAATACAAACCTAATTTACTTCGACGCCATAGCGCATCAGTTGCGGTTTGTACAAACTCATACGCCATTAGATAATCAAGTTCACACTGATAAATTCCTTCACCGAAATGTTGTCCCATTTCAGCTTCAGTGGTGATTCCAGCGAATAACGTCTCTACTCGAATACCATAATTATGTGCGATGCGCTGACAAGTAAACGTCGTTAACCATGGGTACCGTTGCTGCAACTGTGTGGCTAATTTATCACCATCAAAATCAGCACTGCCCCCAGGCAAATAACTGTCTTTGGTCCAAGATGGGCCCATTTGAGAATAAAATGGCGCTAACTTAGCTAACGCTGATTCTGCCAATTTTCGATAGGTAGTGAGCTTACCACCAAAGACCGACAGTAAAGGCGCTTCATCTGCTTGCTGCTCTAACTCTAAGGTATAATCACGTGTCACCGCTTGTGGAGAATCGGATTCATCATCGCACAATGGTCGAACCCCACTCCAACTCCATACCACATCTTCTCGCTGGCATTGGTGCAAAAAATGGTTGTTATACACCTTCAGTAAATAATCAATTTCTTGATCATCAATAGCGACATCACGTGGATCACCATGGTATTCAACATCGGTGGTGCCTATCACCGAAAAGCGATCCAAGTATGGAATCACAAACACAATCCGATTATCTTCATTTTGAAGAATGTACGCTTGTGGTTGATCATGTACCCGTGGCACCACAATATGGGAGCCTTTAATTAACCGAATATTACGTGGAGAAATCAAATCAGTGCTGTGATCATAAAACGATTTCACCCAAGGTCCGGTCGCATTCACCAACCCATGCGCATAACGTTGAAAAACCTCACCCGACAATTGATCTTTAATGGTGACACGCCACAAATCCCCTTCTCGAACGGCTTGTTCTACTCGACAGCGATTACGTACTTCAGCGCCTTTTTGGTCAGCTTCCATCGCATTTAAAATCACCAGTCGCGCATCATCAACCCAGCAATCAGAGTATTCAAAACCTTGTTTAATCGAGGGTACTAATACTGATTCAGCACCAAATGATAACCCTTTGCTGGCAGGGAGAGTGGTACGTTTACCCAAGTGATCATATAAGAATAATCCAGCACGAATCATCCATGCGGGACGTAAATGCGGTTGATGTGGCAGTCGAAAACGCATTGGTTTGGCAATATGAGGCGCTTTTTTAAGTAGCACTTCCCGCTCAGCTAAGGCTTCTGCTACTAATCGAAATTCATAATGCTCAAGGTAACGTAAGCCACCATGAATTAACTTAGAACTTGCTGATGAGGTCGCAGAAGCAAAATCATCTGCTTCATAAAGACCGACACTCAACCCGCGACCCGCGGCATCAGCAGCAATGCCAGTACCATTAATGCCGCCACCAATCACAATTAAATCTAACGTTTGACTATTTTCGAGGCCGCTTAATGCTACTGTCATAATGTTCACACCTATTCAATCAAACATAACAAAACGAACTATAAATGTTCGTTCGAAAGTAATTGATTTGATAATAGCGTATATATTGATCTAATCCAGCCTTAGTTAATATTGTTGTGACATAAGTTTGATCATTAGCGCAAATTTGATGTTTATTGCTATTTTGGCTAAAAAAAACGAGCTTCTTTAATAGAAGCCCGTTAGTGCAGTATTTATTTATCGCGGTAAGCGTTTACACCACCACTTCAAAATGGATCTCATTTTCCTGCAACCGTTCAACAAGGCTGACAGGAGGAAGTTGGTCAGTAAACAGCATATTAACTTGGCTAATATCGCCTAAATTCACCATCGCATTACGACCAAATTTAGTATGATCAACACCTAACATCACACAGCGACTATTTTCAATGATCGCTTGCTTAACGCGAACTTCATGGTAATCAAAATCTAATAATGAACCATCAAGATCAATACCACTGATACCTAGAATGCCAAAATCTAACCGAAATTGTGACACAAAATCGAGAGTTGCTTCACCGACAATACCGCCATCACGATTACGCACCTCACCGCCAGCTAAAATAACGCGAAAATCTTCCTTCGCCATCAATAAACTGGCGACATTCAAGTTATTGGTGACAATCCGTAAATCCTTATGATTCATTAACGCACGAGCCACTGCTTCTGGGGTGGTTCCGATATCAATGAATAAGGTTGCGCCATCTGGAATATGGCTCACCAACGCTTGAGCAATACGATCTTTTTGCTCTAATTGTAATACCTGACGGGTGGTATAAGCAGTATTAACTGAACTAGAAGGAACCGTTGCGCCACCATGATGACGACGAATTTTATTTTCATCAGCCAATTCATTAAGATCACGACGAATAGTTTGTGGGCTTACATTAAAACGTGCCACAAGATCATCCGTACTGACGTATCCCTGACTCATAACTAAATCAATAATTTCTTGATGACGTTTACTTTGCTTCACGGCTGAGAAAGCTCCTATCTATACCTGCCATATTCAGCAATGAAAGGTAATAAAAACAAGGCTTCGCCAATGCGAAGCCTGTTCATATTACCTACAGCTCAACTAAGAAGCCAAATTTAATCATCCATTTTGCTGTTGTAACTCAAGTTGTTGCTGTTTATAGGCCTTCTTTTCACCAATCATGGTAATAATAAAGAAGAAAATAGCTAGTACACACGATCCCGTTAGAACAATAAAGCCACCGTCCCAACCAAAATGATCAACGGTATAACCAAGCAATGCGTTTGCAGCCACCGCCCCCCCTAAATAACCAAATAGCCCGGTTAATCCAGCGGCGGTTCCTGCGGCCTTTTTAGGTGCAAGTTCTAACGCATACAAACCAATTAACATTACTGGGCCATAAATAAGGAAACCAATCGCAACCAATGCCATCATATCGACACTTGGATTACCAGGAGGATTCAACCAGTAGACCAATACCGCAACGGTCACTAGGGCCATAAATAAAATTCCGGCAGGCGCACGACGACCTTTAAACAGCTTATCGGATATCCAACCGCACAATAACGTCCCAGGAATACCAGCCCACTCATAAAGAAAATAGGCCCATGATGACTTATCCACGGTAAAGCCTTTTGCTTCGCCTAAATACACAGGAGCCCAATCTAAAACACCGTAGCGAATCAAATAAACAAACGCGTTCGCAATCGCAATAAACCACAGTAATTTATTATTAAAAATATATTTAAAGAAAATTTCTTTCGCCGTCATCTCTTGTTCAAACGACTTATCATAACTTTCAGGATAATCGTCTTTGTATTCTTCAATCGGTGGTAAACCACAAGATTGCGGAGTGTCACGCATCACTAAGATGGTAAACCCAGCCACCAGCAGTGCAAAGAAAGCCGGAACATAGAAAGCAGAACGCCAATCATCATTAAACGCCCATAAACCAAATATAAATAATGGACCAATTAAACCGCCACCAACGTTATGGGCTACATTCCATACCGAAACCAATCCACCTCTTTCTTTATGTGACCACCAGTGCACCATGGTTCGCCCACAAGCCGGCCATCCCATCCCTTGAAACCAGCCATTCAAAAATAACAACACAAACATCGCAGTAATGCTGCCTGTCGCCCATGGCATAAAACCAAAGCACAGCATCACTATCGACGACAGTATCAATCCAGAGGCTAAAAAGAAGCGAGGATTGGATCGATCCGATACATTCCCCATTAAAAATTTAGATAAGCCATAAGCAATTGATACTGCCGCTAACGCAACCCCCAATTCACCGCGACTATAGCCATATTCTTCAATCAAATATGGCATCGCGAGTGAAAAGTTTTTACGCACTAAATAGTAGCCAGCATAACCAAAAAAAATACCAACAAACAATTGCCACCGTAACCGCTTATAGACCGGATCAATACTGCCATCAGGCAAGCGCTGTTTATGCGCAACGGGGGTAAATAAACCAAACATAGATGTTCCTTTCTGTTATCTCACTACTGTAGGGCAGCGTGTACCGTTGACGTATATCAATACGTTACTGGCATCTTGTGGGGATTGTTTTTTGGATTTAACGCCACAAACAATCGTTTTATTTTCGATATCAATCAAAACAGCGCGAATTATTGCGCGAATGGTTGATTAAAAATGTGAAAACAGTCAAAGACAGACAGATAAATATGAATAGATATGAAAATAGCGCGGGTTTATATCAACATTGGACTCACTATCAAATAATCAACAGCTTTAGTTAATATCAATATAATAATCACTACCACAGTGATATTAGTAGGCTTAACATCGCCGTGGTAGTTGCAGGGGAAACAAGCACAAAGCTAGTGTTTAAAACGCAGTAATTTAGCATCCACAAAAGCAATCGCACAGCCAGTTAATAGTCCCATTAGATGAGCCATATTGGCAATTGCGATGCCAGCAGGTTCAGCAAAACCAATAACAAGCCACACCAACATAAACACCACGTAAGAGCGAGCAATCACTAACCCACGCTGTGGTGCAAGCCAACCCATCCACCAGATATAACCTAATAAGGCATAAACGACTCCAGATAAGCCACCAAAATTAGGTCCATCCAACCAGAATTGACCAAAACCTGAAATCAATGATGAGATCAAAAACAACTGGACGAGTTTTGCAGAACCACTATGGCGTTCAATCTGCCCACCTAAGAGCCACCACCACAAACAGTTAAAAATCACATGCAGCGCTGAAAAATGCAGTAATGCATGGCTAAAATAACGCCACAACTGCCATTGATCGCCATTCATAAATGGGAAATGGAACCAATTAAACAGCAGTGATTCAAACCCTAATAACCACAATCCGTAAATAACCAGTGACACCACCATCACCAACAAGGTAAATGGACCCGCTTGCGCTTTGACCATCGACACTAAACTAGGGCTGGAATAATCAAATTTTGCAGTACGGCTTTCTGCAACTTGCCATGATGCTTCTTGATATTTACTATCATTGGGATTAGCAATAAATACCTTTAATTCAGCTTCGGCTTCTATCAGATATTGGCTATCAGATAACCATAGCGCGAACTTCCCTTCAGGCTCTGGCGCTAAAGTCAGTTCAATACCTCGCGAAGCCATATAATCAATAAATGCTTGCGCATGACGAGGGTTATAAAATTCAGCTAAGCGATGCATAGTTATCACTCTAATGGGTAGGACATAAATAAGTAGTAAAAACGGCAATGTGTAACTTAAAGACACGTAACATCTGCCAAGTTATTCTTATTTTATCAATGGCAAACTTAACTAAGCTTGTACCATAGGTAAGGCTTCACGACGCCAAGCTTCAAAACCACCATCAACGCTATACACCTGCTCATAACCCTGATTAGCTAAATATTGCGCGGCGCCTTGACTGCTGACACCGTGATAGCACATCACTAATAATGGTTGTTCAAAATCAACTTCATCCATCAATGTTACTATTGTATCGTTAGTAAGATGAAAGGCTGCTTGAGCATGCGCTAGTGCATAAGACTGAGGATCGCGAATATCAACCAATACGGCTTGTGGTTGTTGTAATAATTGCAGGGCATCTTGTACTGAAATATGTTGAAACTGTTCCATGGTTCTTCCTTTTAAGAGTGGCAATATCGTGAATAGCAATGGCTGCAAATACTATTTATGATCACGATCGATGCTATCGAAATGAGATCGACAACACACGATCCTGACAATTGATCTGCTCAAAACGGCAGTTAATGACTATTGTACCTCAGCTTAACTGCGGTATCTCCCACCAAAAAATAAGGCTTTATCCACATAATAACCATCCGCAACAACAATAACAGTTCAATACCAACAAGGGGTTATTACTGATTACAATTACCAACCGCACACAAAGTAACCAGCTGTGGAAAAATCTGTGGATTGCGTTGATAATGTGGTTTGCTATAAAAAGATCCACTATATGTAGATCGGATCCTACTATAAGCTGTGGATAAGTTAGCTAAGCATACACACAACTATTCACAAATGTGACCTATAACATATAAAATCAGGTAGATAACCGCAGCTGATCAAATCACGATTATCCACCACCAATTAAGACGATCAACAGCTACAAAAAAACCGACACTAAGGTCGGTTTTTATTACATCGATTAATGACACTTATTAGTAAAAATCACCAACGGCATCTTTGAGCTTCTTCATGGCATTTTTTTCTAGCTGACGAATACGCTCAGCAGAAACACCATAACTATCGGCTAAATCTTGTAGCGTCGACTTTTGATCGTCAAGCCAACGCGAACGGACAATGTGCTGACTGCGTTCATCAAGACTGGCTAATGCTTGTGATAAGCGATTATTGGCATGATTTTCCCAATTACTTTCTTCATAACTCAAGGCAACATCTGAGCCTTTATCTTCAAGGAAATAAGCGGGAGCCATAGGCGTTGAGTCACGTTCATCATCATCGTTTTGCATTTCAAACGTCGGATCTTGTGCCGCTAAACGTGACTCCATCTCACGTACTTCTGCTGGTTCTACACCGAGCTGTTTAGCGACCATGTTCACTTCGTCATTATTAAACCAACCTAGACGCTTCTTTGATTTACGTAAATTAAAAAATAATTTCCGTTGCGCTTTGGTGGTAGCAACTTTAACGATACGCCAATTACGTAGTACATATTCATGGATTTCAGCTTTGATCCAATGTACCGCAAACGACACTAATCGAACGCCGACTTCAGGATTAAAGCGTTTAACCGCCTTCATCAAGCCAATGTTGCCTTCTTGAATTAAATCAGCAATAGGTAAGCCATAGCCAGAATATCCACGCGCAATATGTACTACGAATCGTAAATGGGACATCACTAACGCTTTAGCAGCATTAATATCACCGTCATAGTGTAGAGCTTCAGCAAGCTCCTTCTCACGCTCAGGTGTTAGCATTGGATAACGGTTTACAGTCTGAATATAACTTTCAAGACTATCCGCCGAAACTAGAACTAATTTCGACATCTCATTTGACATTCGAAAACCTCGTGTAATTTTTGTGCAATCACAACGGTTATTGAGCATATGCTAACGTTGTGTGAACCAACAATGATGCCTGTAAACATGGTTAAAATGCAAGCCGTAGCGCAAATATATATGCTTATAAGCATCACTTTTTATTATCGTGTTGTTTTAAAACCCTTAACAACAACGCTTATACCGGGTTAATTTCACGCAAATGACGTCCAGCAGCTAAACGAGCAGCCATCAGACCAAGGAAGGTTGCAACCATTATCATGATCAAGCTTTCATCCCAACTTAGTCCTAACATTCTAAAATTACTGCCATACAAATTAGATAGCTGTGCAACAGCATCACCTAATAATAAACTCACCCCTTGGGTTAACCCCCATGCAATTAATGCGGCAATCAAGCCATACCACACGCCGATATACAGATAAGGACGTAGAATATAACTATTGGTTGCACCCACCATTTTCATGACTTGGATTTCATCTTTATGACTAAGCACTTGTAAGCGCAGAGTATTACCAACAATTAAGAACACTGCAAATAACATTAAGCCTGACATTAATAACGCTAACGCAACTGCTAACTGTTGAATTGCCGCTAAACGCTGTAGCCAATCACGATCTAAACGGACTTCTGCAACGTGATCTTGCTGACCTAATTTTGAGGCTAATTCATTGGCTTTAGCCGTTGTTTGCCAATCACTTTTCGGCTCAACAATCACTACCGCAGGTAAAGGATTATTTTGCTCATCAAATAGACTAAGAGCTTTATCAAAGCCACCATTTTGACGAAATTGTTCTAATCCTTGATCAGCAGTAATATATTTAACGCTATTAACTTGTGACCACTTTTTAATTTTATCCGCCAAAGCCTGACCGTCGTCATTGGTCGCGTCATGCTGTAGATACAAGGTGATTTGACTTGGATTCTGCCATGCATCAGCGACTGCAGTGATATTTTTTGCCATTAAATAAAAGGTACACGGCAAGGTTAATGCGACCGCCAACACCGCAAGGGTTAAAAAATTACCCAATGGACGACGAAACATGTCTTTTAGTGCAGAGCTTGCTTGTTGGCGATGAATTGCAAAAAAACCAATAGATTTACGCGCCATGTGCAAACTCCCTTAAATTACCTTTATGTAGATCTAAACGACGATAATCACGGCTAGCAAGCAATGAGGTATCATGCGTTGCCATCAATACAGTGACACCAACGCGATTAAATTCTTCAAATAATCGCAACACTTGTTGTGATAATTCTGCATCAAGGTTACCCGTTGGTTCATCGGCCAACAGTAACATTGGTTTGTTAACAACAGCACGCGCAATACCCACGCGCTGTTGCTCACCGCCAGATAATTGGATAGGCAAACATTTTGCCTTATCCAATAATCCAACTTTATCCAACGCTGCGCTCACACGACGCTTGATATCATGTTCATTCATTTGCTCAACCCGTAATGGCAACGCAATATTATCGAAAACACTGCGATCCATTAAAAGCTTATGATCTTGAAAAATAATACCAATATTGCGGCGCAAAAATGGGATTTGCTTATTCGGCAATCGAGTAATGTCGTGACCATTGAACCAAATCTTACCGTCACTTGGACGCTCAAGGGCACAAATTAACTTCAGCAGGGTACTTTTACCGGCTCCAGAGTGACCCGTTAGAAAAGCCATATCTGCTGGTTTAAGGTGAAAATCTACTTTTTGTAGGGCTTGCCTACCACCACGATAAGCTTTACTTACCTGCTGAAATCGAATCACTTTATCATTCCTCGTTGCTAAATAACGCTTCTATAAACTCATCGGCCGCAAACGGTCGTAAATCATCAATCCCTTCACCAATACCAATATAACGAATCGGAATATTAAATTGATCAGCAATTGCAAAAATAACACCACCTTTAGCAGTACCGTCTAATTTAGTGATAGTGATCCCCGATACCGGCGCCACTTCACTAAATAATTTTGCCTGACTAATGGCATTTTGACCTGTACCAGCATCTAATGTCAGCATAATTTCATGCGGTGCTTCGATATCAACCTTCTGCATTACTCGCACAATTTTACGTAACTCTTCCATTAAGTTGCCTTTGTTTTGCAAACGCCCTGCGGTATCAGCAATAACAATATCAATGTTTTTCGCTTTAGCGGATTCAATCGCATCAAAAATCACTGATGCACTATCGGCACCGGTATGTTGAGCGACCACGGGAACATGATTACGTTCACCCCAGACTTGTAACTGCTCAACCGCTGCGGCACGGAAAGTATCGCCTGCCGCCAACATTACCGATTTGCCTTCAGCTTGGAATTGTTTGGCTAATTTACCTATGGTAGTTGTTTTACCGACACCATTTACGCCGACCATTAAAATAACATAAGGCTTTTTAGTCATATCAACCACTAATGGCTGCTCAACTTTTGCCAGCATTTCACCCAACTCATCTTTTAATAAACCGTATAATGCTTCACCATCATGCAATTCACTACGAGACGCTTTATCTGTCAGGTTATTAATAATCTTTAATGTGGTATCCATCCCCACATCAGCAATTAATAATTGCTCTTCTAGTTCTTCAAATAACTCATCATCAATTTGTTTACCACGGAACAAACCAAAGAAACCAGCACCAAAGTTGGTTTTTGTGCGTTTTAAACCACGCATTAGACGGCTAAAAAAGCCTTCTGATTTTGGTTTTTCTTGTTCAACAGCAGTGGTAACCACAGTCACATCAATATCATCAGCCGTGGTAATTGTCTCACTACCACTTACCTCTTCAGCAGTATCCTCAGCTGATGTTAGTAATAGCTTACTATCATCATTAGGTTCATCTACTAAAGGTTGTTGGGTATTGTCTGCGATTACATTTTTATCATCAATAACACTGTCTGTCACTAAGGTGTCTTTTTGATGATCATTTTCTTGCAACGTTGCAGCCAATTGGCGATCATTCGTTTCAGCTACTAATTCTGAGTCGATGGGTGTTTCTAGCTCAAGATCATGATTATGACTGGCTTTCAACGGCTCATCGTCAGAGGAATGTGTTGATTGTTGGCTATCAACCGAGCCATCAACTACTGATTGATCAGTAGCTTGTTCCTTTGGTGCGTCGTTATCTTCAGAGCTAAATCCTAGCCATGAAAATAATCCGCGTTTCTTTTTTTCTGCCATTGGCAAATCCTAGCGCTTGATTGGTACAATTTACGGCCTAAAAACAGGTGTATACTATCATTTTCTTAACGGTCAAAAAAATCTATGACGCAGCGAAGACAGCAAACAACTCGCAAAACACAAAATAATCGTCCTGGTGGGTTCGTTAGAATCATCAGCGGACAATGGCGTGGACGCAAATTACCCGTTCATGATGTCGAAGGACTCCGTCCAACCACTGACCGTGTCAAAGAAACACTTTTCAACTGGTTAGCGCAAGACATTTATCAATCTAAATGCCTTGACCTCTTTACTGGTAGCGGTGGTTTAAGTTTTGAAGCACTTTCTCGTGGTGCAGAAAGCGTCACTATGCTTGAGCTTGATACAAAAGCCGCCGCACAACTTGAAATCAACCTCAACACAGTAAAAGCAACCAATGCCACCGTGATAAATGGCGACAGTTTACGCTTTTTGTCACAAACAGGTACGCCACACGATATTATTTTTATCGATCCACCGTTTAGAAAAGATCTTATTCAAGATGTTATCACAGCGTTAGAAAATAATGGCTGGTTAACACCACATGCAATGATTTATATTGAAGCAGAAAAGGAATTAGGTCAGTTGGCAATTCCTAGCCACTGGCATTTACATCGCGAAAAAAACGCAGGCCAAGTGTGCTACCGTTTATTCGCTAGAGAGGAACCATGAAAGCACTGATCATTACTGCCAAAATAGCGATAGCCTTAGTATGGCTGGTATTGTTTATTAATATCGTCCACCCTTTCCCTGGCGTTTCTGCAATAGCGCTTTATATCATGACCGCATTTTTGTTCATGATGCACGGTTTACAAATGCTGATTTTCGTTGGTGCGTTTGGTGATAAAATCAACATGTCGCGTTGGGAGTATTGGTCAATTTTAATTTTTGGTATCTTCGCACTACTTGATATTCGTCGTAAACACATGATGTAACATCTATGGAGCGGGCAACATCACTGATGCTCGCTTTAATTTCTTCATACTTCAAACACCGACGTATTACCCGTCACGATCATGCTGACAATGCCAGCATAATTCAAATTGCCCCTGATTAACTTCACCACAATGATCGCAATGCCAATCAAGATAATCGTTACGTAAATAATTTTCTATCACCACCAACGCTTGTTGCCATTGCAATCCGATCACCCATAATTGTACTTCAACCACGCTCATCGGTAACTCTCCTGCTGCTGCGGCTAATGCTTCCCCCGTCAACCGTACCGATATCCCTGCATTTTCTAATAAACCTTTTAAACTATAGGCTTCTAAACTGTTTCCTGCGCTATATACACATTGCCATTGTTGATCCGTCATACTCCTTCTCCAATAACTTGAGTAATAGTCATTTAAAGATAGCAATAAATAATCAAATCTCTGTATCTAATATTAAACCCATTTTATGATGTCAGTAGCCAAATCACTACGTAAAGCAAATAAAACAACCTCACCAAAACACATAAAAACCCCAAAAACAACCAATATAAAAATAAAACCAAATTAAAAAAGCAATAAAATACAAAAGGTTATCTTCAAACATTACAAAAAAACAAAAATAACATATAAAACCAACTAACATTGAATAAACAGATAAAAACAATGTATTAAATATTTAAAAATAATGAAAAACCAACAACTTAGCTGTTTTTCATACAAAATCTATAACCCCCAAAAATGATACATTTAAAAAATAACGCCAAAATAGCATTACAGTTAAATATCTCCATTTTTTGCGTATTTATAACAAAAATCATTAAGAATGATAATCAACCATCACAAGAAAACAAAAAATCACATTAAAAACAAAGAGTAAACTTAATAAAAAGGCAAGCAACACCAATTAACATAAAAACAACACCAAAGAAAACACTGTTTTAATAGTGATAAAAGGCTTTTATTGTCACTCTAAAATGTTTTTATCCAAGATAATCACCACCTCACCTTGTCAACATGGTTAAAAACATGTTATCTTTGTTGTCAAGATAAAAAAACACACCACCACCAAGGATTGAAAACATGCTGACACATTCACAAAAACAAGGCCTTGTAATGATTGCTGTTGTTGTTGGTCTAATGACACTACCCATTATTTACTAAGCCTCATTCAAGAAACAAAAAAATAGCGCCTAATGGCGCCATTTTTTTATCTACCCTGTAAATATTCAGTATTGTTATAACGTAATATGCTGCCAATGATAAAAATAGAACCCTAACGCCGCTAACGTAATCCCACCCAAAAGCAAAACAGCAGCTCCCCACACCAAGCGACTACTACGTGGCATTAATTCCACTTCACACTCAGCACATAAATCCATAAACAACTGATAGTTATTAGTGTCGATAACATCATTCGCTATCAATTTTTGGTGTATCAGCTTGATTTTATTTAATTTGATCGAGATTTCGTCAGGAAAACGATTACCACAGCTATCAACCAATTGTGTTAAGTCAGTACCCTTAGCGTGATAATGCTGGCGTAATAAGTCTTCTAGCCGGCGTGAACTCTTAATGACTTGTTCAATATCCATCATCACCTCCCTAAATATCCAATTATGATTACCTTACCTAAGCTACCCATTCAACATAGTGTTTTTGTAAAATAATTGTATTCAGATCACGCTTTTATTATCCAAAGTTAGGTATGTATAAATTTGCTGTGAATAATATCGTTGTATTTATTTAATAACCACCAAGGAGCTAGGGAATGCCGACATGGATTATTGTCGTACTATGCCTACTATTACTACTGGCATTAACCTATTTTATCTATAACTATCGCCGTCATATCTTAGGTATTGATGCACCAGAA
Source organism: uncultured Photobacterium sp. (assembly GCF_947039875.1). Classification (GTDB taxonomy): domain Bacteria; phylum Pseudomonadota; class Gammaproteobacteria; order Enterobacterales; family Vibrionaceae; genus Photobacterium. The sequence goes on along the minus strand of NZ_CAMRAN010000020.1, from coordinate 15,434 downwards.
AAAAAGATTGAAGTTCAGATTTTAGATAAACAAAGTAACCGTATTATTGGTGCTCAGCCAGGAGAGGAAGATGAAGAGTATTGGTTTTATGTTCAACCACTAGCAGGCGGACCTAAACGTGAATTCATGATTGGTATTCATTATTACCATGCTTTACATCCAGGTGATATTGGCACTATGACGTACCGCGGTCAGCAATTTGTTCATTTTGCATTAAAACGTCAATAAGCCACAACGCTGTTTGCTCACATCTTTGTGAGCAAACAGACAGACACTCGGTTATGGCACCAACCACGCCGTGTAACGATAACGACTCAACAACCAACTGGTCGCTAAAGCTAAACTCGCAGCAATTAATGTCCATACTGGAATCGCAATTAGCGGGTTGGCGAAATAGAGATCATATTGGCGTAATGGCCATAAGAAGATCGGATGAATCAAATACACTCCGAGGCTATATTTACTTAACCAACCTAATTTAGTTTGAGTCGACACACTTAGCTTATTAGTCACCGCTCGACAGAGTAAGAATACTGTTGCAGCAACCACCGCTGTATTCAAGGTTTTATATGACATCCAGCGGGCCACTTTATATTCACTAGCAGCAAAACTCTGACTGATCACGTTATAGTCAGTCATCACAACTGCAATCAACGCTAGAGGCAATAACACCATTAAACTTGGCCAACGATATTGATATAGGCAATAACCTAACAATAAATAGCCGCTATAAAGTAAATCGGTTTCACTCCACAAGCCATCAATATAAAACAGATATAAGCCAGTGATCAGCAGCCATACCATAATGACCCCTTTCACTTGCTCCGGCTCTGCTTTTTGTACCCACCACTGAATAACAGGAATAACCAAATAAAGAGGAATAAAGTAATAGAAAAAACTGAGGTGATAATAGGTTTCATGAATGGGCAGTTTTTCCAGTACCAACCAACTCACGCTGCTATCAAGACCATTCGCCGTTAATCCAGAGAAAAGCGCATAAAATACCGACCATACCAAAAATGGGATTAATACTTTACCGAGGCGGCGCTTAATATAATAGACGAGGTCAAAAGGACGCTGATCGCTGAGCATAAGAGCACCGGAGATCATAATAAACACAGGAACAGCCCAACGACTGAGACTATTGATCGTAATCGCACTCATCCACTGCCAATCAGGGATTTGCCCTATTTGATCTCGATAGGGGCCAAGGACATGAATCACGACGACTGCCACGGCAGCAACCACTCGTAGTAAATCAAAAAATCCTATCTTCTCTCTCACCAACGGCCCCTTATATAAATAGCAGCTACAAAAAAGCAGAACCATAATCATTTACGGCTCTGCTTTGAATATAGCAGCCACTTAGCAGCAAGTATCTATTACAGTGTTCAATTAACCGATAACTCACTCATTGTAGGCAGTAATTTCACCTAACAGTTAAGGTTGTTGGCGTGTTGCCGCTAATACAATTTCACGCACACATAAATTTTGAGGCTGGTTATAAGCATAGCTAATCGCATTGGCAATATCTTGCGGTGCAATCACACCACCCATGCCTTGTTTCCATTCTTGGTAGCCTGCTTTAATCGCATCGCTGCTGGTGTGGCTTAGTAATTCAGTTTCGACAGCGCCAGGAGCTATAGTAATAAAACGCACATTATCATCAGCCACTTCTTCACGAATATTTTCAGTAATAGCGTGTACCGCAAATTTAGTGCCACAATAAGCCGCATGGTTAGGGAATGTTTTACGACCCGCGATTGAACTGATATTAATAACAGTACCTGTTTTACGCGCTTTCATGCTCGCAAGAACAACATGGATACCGTTCAGCATGCCCATCACATTGACATTAAACATAGTTTGCCATTCAGCAGGATCTTGCTCATCAGCAAGACCAAGTAGCATCATACCGGCATTGTTTATTAAGCAATCTACTGGACCAAATTTTTGCTCAGCTTCTGCAACTGCCGCAGCAATTGCTTTAACATCCGTTACATCTACTTTACGGCACAATGTATTCGGTAGGTTTAATGCTTCCATCGCTTCAACACGACGCGCTAAAAGTAATAAAGGATACCCTTCTGCTGCTAATTTACGTGCAGTAGCTTCACCAATACCTGAACTTGCACCCGTGATCACAACTAAAGATTTCGACATATTTTTTTCCTCTAGAATAAACCGCACTCTTGATGCAGCCAGCTAAGATGCTGTTGATAGCAATAACTATAGAACGAATTACCACAGCTGAAAAATATCTATTTCCTTGGTTTATCATCAACAAAAACTATGGATAAAGTGCCAATATTATTACTTTTCTTAATTGCCATTTCATTTTGTAATTAACTCTCCAACACTCGGAATTAACATCTAACCAATAATATCGCTAAAACATCCTTATTTAGCCTTATTTATCACTGGCTTACATTAATTTGAGATTTAACATTGCTTTTACATCAAACAACAGGATAACATTTCGGTTACAAAACAAGTACCCATTGATGGGATAAAACTATAACGGAGATAGTGATGCAGTCATCAGCTTCACAACAACAGCAACCGAAAAAAACTGTCTTTACGCGTTTTCTTGATACCGTGGAATGGCTAGGTAACTTATTACCACACCCTATTACTTTATTTGCCCTATTCTGTATCGCGATTCTTGTTGCATCAGGTATTGCAGGCTATTTAGGCGTATCCGTTGTCGATCCTCGCCCTGAAGGTACCGCTGGGCGTGCCGCTGATGGCATGATCCATGTTGTAAGCTTATTTAATGCTGAAGGTTTACAACTTATCGTGGCAAACTTGGTAAAAAACTTCACCGGTTTTGCACCATTAGGTACCGTACTGGTAGCCATGCTAGGTGTTGCAATTGCAGAGCATTCAGGCTTACTGTCTTCTGCAATGCGTGGCTTAGTAATGGGCGCTTCTCGTCGCATGGTAACGCTAGTTGTTGTCTTTGCTGGTATCATTTCTAACACCGCATCAGAACTAGGCTACGTGGTATTAATTCCATTAGCTGCAATGCTTTTCCACTCATTAGGTCGTCACCCACTTGCTGGTCTCGCAGCAGCCTTTGCTGGTGTGTCAGGTGGTTACAGCGCAAACTTACTACTGGGTACGGTTGATCCTCTGCTATCAGGTATTACCCAAACCGCAGCGCAAATGATCGATCCTAACTACATTGTTGGTCCTGAAGCTAACTGGTACTTCATGTTTGCTTCTACGTTTGCCATCACCATCATGGGTGCGTTCGTTACCGAGAAAATTGTAGAACCAAAGCTAGGACAATACGATTCAAGTGAAGCGGGCGATGATTTAAGCCAAGATAAAATGGGAACACTTACAGATCTTGAAAAGAAAGGTCTGAAAATGGCAGGTATTGCCGCTTTAGTTGTAGCTGTACTGCTGGCACTCACTATTGTGCCTGCTGACGGTATTCTACGTAATCCACAAACAGGTTTAGTGGCGGGTTCGCCGTTCTTAAAAGGCATCGTGGCATTTATTTTTGTGTTCTTTGCTATCCCAGGTTTTGTCTACGGTAAAGTTGTCGGCACGATGAAAAACGACCGCGATGTAATTAACGCAATGTCACTGTCGATGTCATCAATGGGTATGTACATTGTATTAGTCTTCTTTGCCGCGCAATTTGTTGCCCTCTTTAAATGGACCAACTTCGGTCAAGTCTTTGCAGTTGGTGGTGCAGACTTCCTACAATCGATTGGCCTAACTGGTCCGGCACTGTTTTTCGCCTTTATCTTAATGTGTGGCTTTATCAACCTAATGATTGGCTCAGCATCGGCGCAATGGGCAGTAACCGCACCTATTTTCATCCCAATGTTAATGCTTGTAGGTTATGCGCCTGAAACAATTCAAGCGGCATACCGTATCGGGGATTCTGTTACTAACATTATCACTCCGATGATGAGTTACTTCGGTATGATCTTAGCGGTAGCTACCCGTTACCAGAAGAACCTTGGTCTAGGTACACTGATTTCAACCATGCTGCCTTATTCGATTGTATTTATAATAGGCTGGAGCATCATGTTCTATGTCTGGGTGTTTATTCTAGGTATCCCAGTTGGCCCAGGCGCAGCAACCTACTATAACGTTGCGGGTTAATCACCATTATTTATTGCAGCCGGATATGATGTCCGGCTTTTTTATCCCTCTTTGATCCCGGCTTTCCCTCAAAGACTCTCGCTGTGATAACCTTCAGACTTAGAACAATACCAAGGAATTGCATCATGGATTTACGACTATTACGGTTTTTTATTGCTGTTTATGAAGAAAAAAATATCACCTTAGCCGCAGAACGATGCTGTGTGTCTCAACCATCAATATCAAGTGGCATCAAGCAATTAGAGCAAGAGTTAGCGACTCAGCTTTTTATTCGTCATAAAAAAGGGGTTAACCTTACCGATGAAGCACACTACCTTTATCCATTAGCGATTCGATTGTTAAATGACGTTAATACCCTGCCGCAACTCTTTCAGCAACGTACTGAACGTTTACCGCTAACACTGGCTAATTTTGCCGATCTTAGCCAAAGTCAGTTAGCGATTGTATTAGCACAACTGCACCAGCAAATTCCCAATCTTTTAATTGAATTGGTGGATCATGATAAGAAAGCCGATGCGCGATTAACGCTAGATATGTTTAAAGCTGAAGATGAAATTTTTCTGCCATTATGGGATGAAGATTATGTACTGTGTATGTTGCCCGATCACCCACTAGCAAGCCTAGCCAGCGTATCGCCACAGCAATTACACCAACATGATTTTATTGAATGTCCGCCGTGTGAGGCTCACCAACAAACTATTGGCTTATTGGCATGCGATGGTCTTTCCGTTAATTTAGTGGCAAAAGCTGAACATAAAACTCAAGTAATGCATTTAGTGCAAGCTGGATTAGGGATCTCTTTTCTACCAACGGGTGTCCTAGAAAGTGCGACCCAATTGGTTACTGTTCCTCTAGAAGGCCCGCGTATGTTCCGTCGTTTAGGGTTATGTTATCCCGCCACTAAAACGCTAAATCCAGCGTTAGCGGCTTGCATTAAAGTATTAAGCCAACAAGTTGCAATTGACCATCAATCCAACGGTTAAATTTTACCTATCACAGCAATAAGCAAAATCGAATTTTTTATTGCTGTAAATCTGTTTATCCTGAAATTAGAGCAAAGTCAGCTAAATAGGTTATACCATGAATACAATCCAACCCACTTCCCATGCTTTGGTTGTCGAAGGTGGTGCAATGCGTGGCATTTTTGCTAGCGGTGTACTTGATGCATTCCTTGAAAATAACTATTTACCGTTTGATTTTGCTATTGGCGTCTCAGCCGGAGCGACAAATTTAATTGGGTATTTAAGTGGTAATTACGGCCGCAGCCATAAGATCATTACTCAATATTCTCGTGATCCCAAATTTATTAATTTTTCTCGTTTTACCCATGGCGGCCATTTAACCGATATTGACTGGTTATGGCGTACAACCTCACGTTATTTACCGTTGAACCTACTCAGATATGAACAACGTCAAATTCCCCTTTATGCAACCACAACCAATCTAGAAACAGGTACAGCTGAATATATTAAGGTAACACGGCATAATATTATGCCGTTAATGGAAGCAACCTGCGCCCTACCTGTTGCTTATCGTCATAAGCCAACCATTGATGGTGTTGCAATGAGTGATGGCGGTATTGGCGATTCAATTCCTGTTATTGAAGCGTATCGTCGTGGAGCACGTAATATCACGGTGATTTTATCAAAACCACTAGGATTTCATAAACACGACACCAAATTACCATGGTTAATCAAATCGATGTTTCATGATCACCCAGCCTTTGCAGAAGCCGTGATGACGCGTCCTAGCCGTTATAATGCAGCGCTTGATTTCATTAATCATCCGCCAGCAGATTGCACCATTACCGTTATTGCTCCTAATCACGATTTTCATGTTGGCCGCCTAACTCGTAACCTCAATAAACTAGAACAAGGTTACTTACAGGGCAAACAAGCTGGTCATCGTGTCTGTGGCATTATTCCTTGTGAAGGTGAACATTGCGATCCTGCGGCATTAGTTGCCTAGTCATTATAGATTAAGGCTATTGTTATAATAGATAACAATAGTTATACCTATCAATAGCGTTTATCTATACTGACCCCATCAAAACGAAATCTACTTTTGTTTTTAACCATTTTATGAGGAATGTACCATGGCTCACCAAACCAATTTAATCGGTCTTGACAGTGATAAAGCCCAAGCGCTAGCTTCTGACCTCAATCAACTTCTATCTAACTACCAAGTATTTTATATGAATACTCGGGGTTACCATTGGAATATCAAAGGCCAACAATTTTTCGAATTGCATTTGAAATTTGAAGAAATTTATACTGATTTGCAAATCAAAATTGATGAATTAGCAGAACGTATTTTAACCCTTGGTTACACACCCGATCACAGCTTCAGTCGTTATTTAACGGCAAGTGACATCAAAGAACACCAAAATGTCAGTGATGGTCAGCAAGGAGTACAAGGCTTAGTTGATGGATTCAGCATTCTACTTGGCCAACAACGTCGCATTCTTACGGCGGCGGGCGATGCAAGTGATGAAGGAACAGCGGCATTGATGGGCGATTATATTCGCGAGCAAGAAAAATTATTGTGGATGCTTAACGCTTATCTGCAGTAACCATAATCAAAACTACATAATGTTAGTAAATTAGTCACTTACTAACAGGATAAATCTATGTATGTAATATAAGTAGATTTATCCAAAGTAATACCCTGACTATAGCAATACATTAATATGGTTCTTTTGGGGTCTTTTATGGCCCCTTTTTTATTCATTTGAATAATCGAGTTGAGTACAATTTTCAGCCCACGTAACAGCTTGTAAATAACTGTCTTGCACTTGCTGTTCTGATAACCCTAAGCCACTACAACCTATTGCCACTTGTTGCCAATCTGCTTTATCAAAAGCATCAACTAAATTTAATACTTGTCCAAGCTCTCCTTGGCGATGTAACAATGATGCTTGAATGTGAGGCTGCAGTTTTAATAACACTAATAAATCGGCCAACGAACTATCTAATAATGCATCTAATAACGAAAACATCCCCGCCAAAAACGCCTGCTCTTTAGGTATCATTGATGAACTATAATTCACTAATTCTTCACACATTTTAGCGCGTTGTAATGACAATGTGTACAGTGCCTTAGGTTTATCTAATGCAGCATGGGCGGTAGCGACAACCCCGACAAACATCCGTAATTTGTCTTCGCCTAAATACACTAATGCTTGATGAAAGGAACTAATTGGTTCAACTAATCGATGGTTAGCATTATTCACATAACGCAGCAATAAATAAGACAGTGATACATCACTACTAATGATCTTTTCAATATTATCGAAATCAACTGGTTCACAACTAATAGTCTGTAATAACTGAATAGTAATTAATTCAGAAGCCGCAACTTTACGATGTTTTAATACTTCAGGCCGACTAAAATAATAGCCTTGAAAAAAATCAAAACCCGCAGTAAGTGACGCTTGAAAAGCAGCATAAGTTTCAACTTTTTCTGCTAAAAATTTCACTTTTAAATGACGGTTATTACGCACAAAGTCACACGCTTTTTCCAAACCGAGCATCAATAAATCCAGTTTAATGATATGTACATAACGAAAAAAACGTTGCCACCTTATATCATATTCAAAATCATCAAGCGCAATAATATAGCCCTTTTGATGGAGGTGTTTTATTGCTAAAAATAACTCATCATTAGGAATACAGGTCTCTAATATTTCAATAACGACTTTGCTCTTTGGCAACAGTAACGGCATTAAATTTACTAAACAGTTGTGAGGGAAATTAATAAAGTTTCGCTGTCCTTTAAAAGTGCGGTCATTACCAATCGCCATATAGTTTTCAAGTACAAGTCGGCATGTTGCTTCATTCGCATCTATCGTAGGAAAAGCATTACATTCCCCATCCCGAAATAACAACTCATGGCCAATCGTTTGTTGACGACAATTAAAAATAGGCTGACGAGCAACATAAGAAAACATTGTAATAATACCTTTTAAACCACAACAATTAATGACAAATTATCACAAGATATCACCCTCGAAATATTATGCACGAGCTAAAGCAAGTAATGCACCACAACCAATAAACATCGAACCAAAAATACGATTAAGGCGCATCATTACCGTTGCAGAACAAATATAATGGGTAAAGCGTGATGCCAAGCAGACATAAAATAACATTACACAGGCATCAATAACCAATGTCGTTATACCTAAAACTAATAATTGGGGTAATTGCGGTTGGGTGGCGTTAATAAATTGCGGAAACAATGCAACTAAAAATACAATTGTTTTAGGATTAGTTAAATTCACCAATACCGCTCGTCGAAATAAACACCCACCAGTCACTGACTGATCAACATTTTCAAGTGATAACGCATTGTGCTCACGCCACTTTTGAATACCTAACCAAACTAAATACGTGGCACCAATCCATTTTATCAGCGAGAAAGCCACTGCTGATTGCGCCACTAATGCCCCTAACCCGACCCCAACCAGTGCTATATGAACCGCCATACCCAATTGTAATCCTACAATAGATGCTAACGACTTACGCCAACCATACACCATGCCGTTACTGATGGAATTAACCGTTCCAGATCCTGGAGCAAAACTAAATACAATGGCTGCAACAACATAGGTTAGCCAAATCTCCACACTCATTGATATTCCCTTATTATTATATCAAGCTATTATAAGGCTGTGTTATACCTCGACATTAGATAAACAAGCAACTTATTGCTTTATTACGCGACGGGCAATAAATAAGGTATACTGGCAAAGATGATAATAAGCAACGAGATAGCTCGTTCGCAAAATTATCATTCAATTCTTTGCCTCGTAGTTCACAACTTTCGGAAACGTTATGACTCACTCAGCCTTGCATTTTTCACAAGAAGCTAGCTTCAGTAATATGATGGCAGGCCCAATTGCTGCGCTATGGCAACAACGGCATGAAGGCACATTGCACGGTGTCAATCAGTGCCAATTAAGCTGGGTTAGTTTAACGCCGGGTACCAGCAATAAAGTCATTGTTATTGTGAATGGGCGCATTGAAAGTTACTACAAATACCAAGAGCTATTTTTTGATTTAATCAATCAAGGCTACCATATTTACGCCCTTGATCACCGTGGCCAAGGCATGTCACAACGATTAACTGCAGATCCTGAAATGGGGTATGTTGATCAATTTGATGATTACGTTACTGACCTGCACACCTTCATAACTGATATTGTCAAACCTCAGGGTTATCAACATCATTTCCTATTAGGTCATTCGATGGGGGGAGCTATCAGTAGTCTACTGCTTGCTCGTCATCCTAAACTGATTGATCGAGCGGTATTAAGTGCACCAATGCATGGTATTCATCTTAAGCCCAGTTTACGTTTTTTTGCTGAGCCATTAGCACGCCTTAATGATTACATTCATCGCCAACCCACTTATGCACCAGGACAACGCGCTTACTACTCCAAAACGTTTACAAATAATCCACTGACACACAGCGAAACCCGCTTTCAATGGAGCAAAAGTTTATACCAACAACAACCCCAACTACGTTTAGGGGGTGCCAGTAATCGTTGGGTATGGCAAAGTATGGCTGCCACCCGCCACTGTCTTACTGAGGCTGAAAACATCATCACCCCAACCTTAATATTACAAGGTAGCGCCGATCATATTGTTGATAATCAAGCCCATCTTCATTTCTGCCAGCGTACACCCAATTGTAGCCAATTAGTCACGATAGCTGACGCTCGCCACGAATTATTATTTGAAATAGACCAATATCGTAATATTGCTTTAACGGAAATTTGCAACCATTTTACGATCCCAAAGCAGTAAATAGGCTCAAAAAGGCTACGCCATCACAAAAATAAAAGCGGAAATATTTATTACTAACATCAACCCCTTTTTATCTCTCATAGTAGTTTAAGATTAACAACTCACATTCGATCTCGTTATCTTTATTTTCGCTACATTTCTATTTATTGAGAGCTTTCATGTATCAAATCGTTGCTTCAGATTTAGATGGCACCTTACTAAATCCTGACCATAAAATTGCGCCATTTACTCGCGATGTATTACAGCGTCTTGACCAACAAAACATAAATTTCGTCTTCGCCACTGGCCGTCATCATATTGATGTTGAAGAAATACGTGAAAAATTAGCAATTCCAGCTTATATGATCACCTCAAATGGTGCTCGCGTACATAACAGCCAAGGCGAACTGGTCTTTCAACAAGATCTAAGTGCTGACGTTATTCGTGGTGTAATTGAACTCGCTAAAGACGATCCTGCATTACATATTCATATGTATTGTGGCGATCAATGGCTTTTAAATCATGATAATGAACAGCTAAAAGAGTTCCATGATAGCTTTAGTTATCACTTGTATGATGCCAATAATCCCCCAGTAGAAAACGTGGCTAAAATCTTTTTTACTCGTGATGACGAAGATCATGAAGCGTTAGTGAAATGGGAACAGTGTTTCAATACCCATTTTGGTGATAAAGCCAACGTCGCCTTTTCAACTCCCTGGTGTCTTGAAGTGATGGATGCGGGAGTGTCAAAAGGTCATGCACTTAAAGCCGTCGCTGAAGCTCTGGGTTACCAACTGGCTGACTGTATTGCATTTGGTGATGGTATGAATGATGCTGAAATGTTAGCAATGGCCGGTAAAGGTCTGGTAATGGGAACCTCACACGAAAAAGTGAAACAGGCATTACCAAATAATGAAGTTATTGGCTCGAACGCTGACGAAGCAGTAGCACATTATTTAGAACAGCATTTATTAACGCGCTAATTTGGCCGTTTTTATGCTTGAAAAATCTAAATCAGTGACAGTCATAGCGCTCTATGTTGTCACTGTTTTATTTAAAACTGTCCCGTCATGGCTAATATGTGTTGCCATTGCGCCGCTGTTACTGGCATCACACTGAGTCGATTGCCTCTTTTCACTAATGGCATTTCAGCTAACTCAGGCGTCTTTTTCATTCGTGCTAAGCTTACTAATCGCAAATGTTGTTGGTATTCAATATCCACCATTACCCACGGTGGTTTTTCACAGCTGGCCTTGGGATCAAAATACGCGCTTGTTGGTTCAAATTGAAAATGATCAACATAGGCTTCTTTCACCACTTTCGCGATACCAACCACACCGATAGCTTTGCAAGAAGAATGATAAATCAGCACTAGATCACCACATTTAACCTCATCGCGTAGCATATTTCTAGCTTGGTAATTACGCACCCCTTCCCATGGTGAAACTTTTTGTTGTTTTAAGGTGTCTATTGAAAAGGTATCTGGTTCGGTTTTAAATAACCAATACGCCATAGATTTTCCCTCATTACGCTAATTTCAATGTTGAAATTGAGCCTACCATAGAGAGTACATAATGCCATACCCACGTTTATCACTTGCATTACTGCTAGCGGCAACCACCTTATCGGGCTGTGCTAGCTGGATACCCGCTGCTTTTAAAAGCGATCCTGCAGAGTCACAATGGGTAGGTAACTACAAAAGTGATACCGAAATGGGCTTAACAACGCATCTTCACTTAGCACAAGATCATGCGGCAACAACAACATATAGTTACACTAATGGTGATCCTGATTTATTAGAAACAGGTCATTGGCAAGCGATTAACCCTACCAGCGTTAAAGTCACTATGACCTCTCATCAAGGACGTCCACTTAATAGCGAACGTATTTATAGCTACGATCCTCATAGTGAACAATTAAGCACGAAACAAGAAACTGTCGATGGTCAAACTTATGAACTTGGCGTTGAAGGGTTAATTCTGCAACGCCAATAACGATCAATATTATTCTCTATCGTGACTCAAAGGTGGCGTTATGCCACACTGCCACCTTTATTGTTTACTATGAGAAAAATCATGGCTTGCCAGCGTTGCGGTTTTCAATTTAATTGTATTTGTGACATCGAACCACAATTACAATCAGCGGCCGATTTTATCCTGCTAACTCATCCTCGTGAATGCAACAAAGACACTAATACTGGCGTATTAATGACTCGAACTCTATCCAGTTGTCGCGTTGAAATGTGGCACCGCACACAACCACCACAACGATTACTAGACCAACTACAAAATCCTCATTATCAAGCATGGTTAGTCTTTCCAAGTGATGAACAACATTTGGCACAACCTTTAACATTACCAACAGCAACCGATGCAAAAATATTATTAATAATTCTAGATGCAACTTGGCAAGAAGCCCGCAAAATGGTGCGTAAAAGTCCATGGCTAAGCCAATTACCTCGTATTGCAATCACCCCTCAGCAGACATCTAACTACGCTTTGCGTCGCAATCAACAACCAGGACATCTATGTACCTGTGAGGTCGGTATTGAATTATTAAATTTACTGCAACAACCTCAAGCGGCACAACAACTACAAACCTATTTTAATCATTTTATTAATACCTACCACGCCGATAAAAGTGGTCACGCAAAATAACCACCGGTTGCGATTAAACTATCTAACAGTTGTTTTTGTAATATCAGATTTACTGCTTTATTTTCTAAATAAAAAGGCTCAAATTAGAAATAACCATTTTATACACCGTATTTTTAGTGAAGCAGATACCATGAAAACCAAAATTCTTGCTGTAGTAATAATAGCTTCGACCTTAGGTCTTGCAGGCTGTGCGGCCAATCCTTATGGCAATGCCTACAATGTAAATGATGCTCGCCAGATGCAACAAGTTTACTACGGTACAGTGGTGCGAACCCAAGCTGTGACGCTAAACGGTAATGGTAATGGGATTGGCACCTTAGCTGGCGGCGCAATTGGTGGCATTCTTGGTTCTGGCGTTGGCGGTGGTAAAGGTGCTGAAATAGCCTCTATTGGTGGCGCATTGCTGGGGGGGTTCTTGGGCAATGAAGCAGGTAATCAAGTAACCAAACACAATGGGGTTAACTTAACCATAAAAATGGATAGCGGCCGTACCGTTTCAATCGTCCAACAAGTCAACTCTCAAGTAATGTTCCATACAGGCGAACGCGTCCAAATAAATGAAAGCGCCGATGGTACTTCACGAGTAACGCCTGCATAAATACAATGTCATTATTTCAATAAAAGGAGTTGCGGCTCCTTTTTATTACTCAAAATATTCCCCATTTGAATACCATGATTCACCATTAGCACTCTCAATTCCTCAATGCAATCATTCCAATCTACACATTATTAACACTTTATCCCCTCAAAAATGGGATTCAACGGTTACTAATCATCAGAATAAATAAAAAAACTACTCATATAATAAGGCATGCAACATCATTATTAATGCATAACTATTTTGTACTCACAGTTGCAAATGCAGAATTTGTAGTATGACAACCATCTAATTGTTAGCTCAAGCCACTGTTATTAATGATTTTTAATTATTAAGCTTTATTACTTCATAATGGAATGTTAATTTTCACGAAATTAAGCAATCGAATAACGATACTCTTTATTAATTTACTCTCTAAATATGCAACGTTTCTTTGCGCTTTTACGGTTTTTTTTTTATCAAAATAGCAGCATCATAGCACTCGTTAAATAAGTAAACGGTGATGTGATTAAGTAATTTCGGCAAAGGTAAAATATATTTAATTTATTTTTTTGGTTAGGTAAGACAATCAAAAAAATAATTTAATCATTTATCGATGTTGAATTTTTTAATTAGCATGACTTTATTTTCATTATGATAAATAAACTATTTTTATAGCGTTTATATCCCCCTCAATGATAGGTGAATATAATGTCATCAGATACTGGCACTAAAAAAATGGGCCTTGTCGGCTTAACTGTACTTGTTGCAGTTAACATGATGGGTTCCGGTATTATTATGCTACCAGCAAGCTTGGCGCAAGTTGGTGCAATCTCAATGTTATCTTGGGTTGTTACTGCGCTAGGTGCAATGTGTATTGCTTACACGTTCGCTAAATGTGGTGCATTTTGTAAACGCTCTGGCGGTATGTCAGCTTACGCAGAAGAAGCACACGGAAAATCATCTTTCTTCATCTCTTCTTACACTTACTACGTGTGTTTGGTGATTAGCTGTGTTGCTATTGCCGTTTCTTGTTTAGGCTACATCAAACCATTTATGCCTTGGCTTGATACGCCAATGCATACTTTCTACGGTGTGGTGGCTATCCTTATCTTCACTATGGTAGCTAACTTTGGCGGTGCGAAAATCACAGGTCAAATCTCAGCATTCACTGTTTGGGGTATTATTATTCCGGTTGCAGGTCTGTCTATCATCGGTTGGTGGTGGTTCGATCCACAAACATTCATGAGCGCGTGGAACCCACATCATGACACAGCTATGCACTCAGTATCTTCTGGTATCGCACTGACTTTATGGGCTTTCCTAGGTATTGAATCTGCGGGGGCTAACTCTGATGCAGTTGAAAACCCAGAGCGTAACGTACCGCTTGCAGTACTGTTTGGTACTGGTTTCGCAGCAATTGTTTACATTGCGTCAACGGGTGTTATTCAAGGTATTATTCCTAACTCAGAACTAGCAGTATCAACTGCACCGTTTGGTTTAGTGTTCAGCCACATGTTTAACCCGACTGTAGGTAACATCGTTACTCTAGCGGCGGTTATCGCATGTCTAGGCTCATTACTTGGCTGGCAGTTCACTAACGCCCAAGTATCTAAAGCAGCGGCAGATGAAGGTTTGTTCCCTAAAATCTTTGCTAAAACCAACAAAGCGGGCGCACCGATTGCAGGTATGTTAATCATGCTAGCAGCTGAGATTATTCTTGCGGTAATGACTATCTCTCCTAACTTGATCAGTCAGTTTAACGCGCTATTGAACCTAGCCGTATTTATTAACATGGTACCTTACATCCTATCGATGACTGGCCTTGAAGTGCTACTTCGTAAGAATGTGGTATCTAAAAAGCAATACCGTCTTGGCGCTACCGTGGGTACATTAGCGGTTCTGTACAGCATCTATGGTGTGTACGCTTGTGGTGCGACAGCTGTATTTGGCGGTACCATCTTGACACTACTTGGCTACATCTTCTACGGCTTCATCGCAGCACGTGATACTAAGCCAGAAGTAAATGCAAACTAATTAAAGATTTAATAAATTCGATACTAAAGCAATTTATTAATAACCAACTAGAACGGAAATGGGAATAAATAATAAATACGTCACACATTAATATTTAATTAATCAATGACATTATTTATTCCCTTCTAAAATATTCGAACAGATTTTTATTACTTCATAGATCTATGTTGCGGTAAAACATATCTGCCACTAATCATTTTATTCAGGCGTTATTATGAACAATAATAGTAGTACAAATAAAATGCGTGC
>NZ_CAMRAN010000019.1 GCF_947039875.1 uncultured Photobacterium sp. | reverse complement strand
GCTGAGGCGCAACACTTGGCTGAGGCGCAACACTTGGCTGAGGCGCAACACTTGGCTGAGGCGCAACACTTGGTTGAGGCGCAACACTTGGCTGAGGCGCAACACTTGGCTGAGGCGCAACACTTGCAGACTTAGTCGCTGAACCTATGTGCATTTGCGGTTCAATACGCTCATTTACCACTTTTGATGGTGCCACTGTACTTTGAGGCGCAATTTCACCTAGCAATGGATCTTGTTGAGGGCGCTCACCAAAACTAAAACCAGGTTCTTTACGTTTTGACGCTGGTTGTGTTGTCGTTGTAATAATGTCAGCTTGGTTTGACTTAGTTTCAGCCATTTCCGGCGCAGTATTCACAACACAATCGTCACTAACACTCTCTTGTGCAATATCTTGAGTCTCAAGATTTGCTTCATCTATTTTACCTAGTGGTTTCTCACCAAATTTAGCTGGTTTCTCTTTTCTACTTGTCCATAGACCATGAAAAAGAAGCGCTACGATTGCTAACGCACCAACAATAATAAGAACCAGACGCAATTCCTGCATATGAATACTCTAAATTAACTCGTTGTCCCTTTACGGGGTTAATAATAGAAAAAAATCTACTAGGAAACTTAATATCTAGTTAGAATTTCTCACCGAATGACTTACTGTACCAAAACTCACTTGACAATGAGAAGATGAATATCGAGATTCTATCAAGGATAATGTCAGCTTGACGTTTTTTGTACAAATTTACATCATTTTTGTATTGTTACTCATCCTTTTTATTTTGTTGTTAAAGTAGTGACAACAATTTTGTGGTTTGATTCCATCCTACCTCTACCGTTAAAATTGATAAAGAAACCTAAACAAATGAACAGTAAAACACTAAAAAATGCTTGTTCAGGAGAAATAAATGCCACAACAACATAATACACAGCCAACAACCAGCGGTGCTGGTTATTTTTTTCAAGGTCTAAAGCTCGCCTTTCAACCAGGAACGCGACGTTTTGTTCTTATTCCTTTATTGATCAATATTGTATTACTTGGTAGTGCTTTTGCCACCTTATTAGATCATCTGGGTGGTTGGATTAATCATTGGTTAAGCTACTTACCAAGTTGGCTTGACTGGCTTTCTTATCTTTTATGGCCGTTACTGGCGATTGCGGCTCTGGTGTCCTTCTCATACTTCTTTAGTACGATTGCAAACTGGATTGCCGCGCCATTTAATGGATTGTTAGCTGAATACCTTGAAGCCAAACTAACGGGGCAAACACCGCCCGATGATAATTTAAAAGCCTTAATAAAAGATCTTCCCCGCACCATGGGTCGAGAATGGACCAAGCTTAAGTATTATCTACCTAAAGCCATTGGATTACTCATTTTAATGTGGATTCCAGTTATTGGCCAAACCATCGCACCAGTACTATGGTTCTTATTCAACGCTTGGATGATGACAATTCAATATGTTGATTACCCGTTTGATAACCATAAAGTGCCTTTCCCTGAAATGCGCGACGCACTTAAACAAAAAAGAGGTCAAACATTAAGTTTTGGCGCTGTCATCATGTTATTAACCATGATTCCTATTATAAATTTGTTCGTCATGCCAATTGCTGTATGTGGTGCAACTGCAATATGGGTTGATCATTACCGTACTCAATTTAAACGGTATTAATATTTTAAATATAAGGTCAATAGCTTCTGCTGTTGACCTTTTATTGTATTTATATCATTACCAACAAATACTATTTCAATCGCAAAAAAATGTAATAAATGACAAATAGCAATGCAAGAATAATAACAACTATCGCATAATAACAATAAGATATAACCATTAATTACTTTGAAAATAGTGAGACAGGTATATGCTTATACTATTCAACATTGAGTCTAATTTGTCACGAAGGAACGAAGGAACGAAGTATGAGCAAAATATACGAAGATAATTCTCTCACTATTGGTAACACTCCGCTGGTACGTCTTAATCGTGTCAGTAATGGCAAAGTGATCGCAAAAATTGAAGCTCGTAACCCTAGTTTTAGTGTTAAATGCCGTATCGGTGCTAATATGGTATGGGAAGCAGAGAAAAGTGGCTTATTAAAAGAAGGGGTTGAGATTGTAGAACCCACCAGTGGCAATACAGGTGTCGCACTTGCTTTTGTTGCTGCCGCTCGTGGTTATAAACTAACCTTAACTATGCCTGAAAGCATGAGCCTTGAACGTCGTAAATTATTAAAAGCGCTTGGTGCAAATCTTATACTTACCGATGCAGCAAAAGGCATGAAAGGGGCAATTGATAAAGCCGAAGAAATCGTCAATTCAGATCCAGATAAATATCTATTACTGCAACAATTTAATAATCCAGCTAACCCTGCTATCCATGAGAAAACTACAGGCCCTGAAATTTGGGATGCCACTGATGGTGACATCGATGTCTTTGTTTCAGGAGTAGGTACTGGCGGCACGATTACAGGTGTGAGTCGCTACATTAAGCAACAGCAAGGAAAAGCTATTACTGTTGTTGCCGTAGAACCATCAGAATCGCCAGTGATCACTCAAACCGTAAATGGTGAAACGATTAAACCAGGGCCACATAAAATTCAAGGTATCGGTGCTGGCTTTATTCCTGGCAATCTTGATTTAGCCCTAATCGATGAAATTGAGCAAGTCAGCTCAGAAGATGCAATTGATATGGCTCGTCGCCTAATGGATGAAGAAGGTATATTGGCAGGAATTTCATCAGGTGCAGCAGTTGTTGCTGCGAATAATATTGCAACTCGACCAGAATTTGCTGATAAAAATATTGTTGTTATTTTACCCAGTTCAGGCGAGCGTTACTTATCTACAGCACTTTTTGCGGATATATTCACAGAAAAAGAAACCCAACAGTGATCACACTTTGTGATGTTATCTAGGTATATCCACACTCAAAAAGGCCCTTTGCGGGCTTTTTTGTTGCTTTTTATTCTTAGCTTTACTATAAAGCTGATGCGCTTTATTTTTAGCATCAAAATAAAAGGACAATTATTAGTCAGTTTTGATTAATACTAAAAAAGTTTTTCATAAAACTTTGACTTGGATTAAAGCTAAGACAGTATGTTATTAGGTAGTTTATACTGCTTACACAATATGCTGAGACTATAATCACAACGGTTATAGCTTATAAAGCAAACTATTAATATAACAACTATATCTAAATCGGGGTGAAATATGTATCAGAAGCAAGTTGAAATCACTGCACCAAACGGCCTACACACTCGTCCAGCGGCACAGTTTGTTAAAGATGCAAAATCATTTGAAGCTGACATCACAGTAACTTCAAACGGTAAAAGCGCAAGCGCTAAGAGCTTATTTAAGCTTCAAACTCTTGGCCTAGTTAAAGGTGCAGTAATTACTATTGCAGCTGAAGGTGCACAAGCTCAAGAAGCAGTAGATAAGCTAGTAACTCTTACAGAGCTACACGACGGTGCTGAAATCGCAATGTTCCGCGAAATCTAAGCTAAGTTTGTATACAAACGAGTTTCCAGTTTTTAGTTAATTTAAAGGTAAGGCTATGATTTCAGGTATCCTGGCGTCTCCTGGTATTGCTTTCGGTAAAGCATTGCTATTGCAAGAAGAAGAGATTGTTCTAAACAAAACTCCAATCGCTGCAGACCAGATCGATAACGAAATTCAACGTTTCTTCGACGCTCGAAAAAAATCTTCTGAGCAACTTGAAGTTATCAAAGAAAAAGCACGTGTCACCTTTGGTGAAGAGAAAGAAGCCATCTTTGAAGGTCACATCATGTTGCTTGAAGATGAGGAGCTAGAAGAAGAGATCATAGCCCTTATTAAAGATAAGCATTCAGCGGATTACGCAATTTATTCTATTATTGAAGAACAAGCGCAAACCCTTGAATCACTTGATGACGAGTATTTAAAAGAACGTGCAAGCGATATCCGTGATATCGGCAGCCGTTTTATTAAAAACGCATTAGGTATTAATGTTATTAATTTAAGTGCTATTAATGAACAAGTGATTTTGGTTGCTAACGACCTAACACCGTCAGAAACTGCACAAATTAATCTAGAGTTCGTTCTTGGCTTTATTACTGATATCGGTGGTCGTACTTCACACACCTCTATCATGGCACGTTCACTAGAAATTCCTGCAATTGTAGGTACAAATAACATTACATCTTTAGTTAAGAACGGCGATATGTTAGTTCTTGATGCAATCAATAATCAGGTTGTTATCAATCCAACTGATGATGAATTAAACAAATTTAAAGCTATCCGTGATGCTAATAAAGCAGAGCAAGAAGAACTAGCTAAGCTAAAAGATCTTCCTGCAATTACACTTGATGGCAAGCAAGTTGAAGTATGCGGCAACATTGGTACAGTTAAAGACTGTGCAGGCGTTAACCGTAATGGCGGTGAAGGCGTTGGTCTATACCGTACTGAATTCTTGTTCATGGACCGTGATTCTCTACCTACAGAAGAAGAACAGTACCAAGCATATAAAGAAGTTGCAGAAGCAATGCATGGCGAGCCAGTGATTATCCGTACTATGGATATCGGTGGTGATAAAGATCTACCTTACTTAGATCTTCCTAAGGAAATGAACCCATTCTTGGGTTGGCGTGCAATTCGTATCAGCCTAGATCGTCGTGAAATCCTTCGTGACCAATTCCGTGCTATTCTGCGTGCGTCGGCACACGGTAAAGTACGTATCATGTTCCCGATGATTATTTCGGTTGAAGAAGTACGTACACTAAAAGCGGCTATTGAAGAATTTAAGGTTGAATTAACCGCTGAAGGTCTAGCGTTTGACACTAACATCGAGATCGGTGTTATGGTTGAAACACCAGCAGCCGCAGCGATTGCACACCACTTAGCGAAAGAAGTTTCTTTCTTTAGTATTGGTACCAACGATTTAACCCAGTATACTCTAGCAGTTGACCGTGGTAATGAGCTTATTTCTCATCTCTACAATCCACTATCACCTGCTGTACTTACTGTGATTAAGCAAGTTATTGATGCTTCTCACGTTGAAGGTAAGTGGACAGGTATGTGTGGTGAACTTGCTGGCGACGAACGTGCTACCCTACTTCTATTAGGTATGGGCTTGGACGAGTTCAGCATGAGTGCTATTTCTATCCCTCGCGTTAAGAAAGTTATCCGTAATGCTAACTTTGCTGACGTTAAAGCAATGGCAGAGTATGCTTTAACTCTTCCAACAGCGGCTGAGATTGAAGAGCACGTAGAAAAATTCATCGCAGAAAAGACCATCTGCTAATAAAATATAGCTGCAGATAAAATAACAACGCTTAGGAGCAACGATATGGGCCTGTTTGACAAATTAAAGAAAATGGTTTCTGACGACAGCAGTGAAGCTAGTGTAATTGAAATTATCGCACCACTTTCTGGCGAAATCGTTAACATCGAAGATGTGCCTGATGTAGTATTTGCTGAAAAAATTGTTGGTGATGGTATTGCTATCAAACCAACTGGCAACAAAATGGTTGCACCAGTAAACGGTACTATCGGTAAGATTTTTGAAACTAACCACGCTTTCTCTATTGAGTCTGACGATGGCATCGAGCTTTTTGTTCACTTCGGTATTGATACTGTTGAACTTAAAGGCGAAGGTTTTACTCGCATCGCTGAAGAAGGCCAATCTGTTAAAGTTGGCGACACTATCATCGAATTCGATCTTGCACTTCTAGAAGAGAAAGCTAAGTCAACATTGACGCCAGTAGTTATCTCTAACATGGACGAGATCAAAGAGCTAATCAAGCTATCTGGTGCTGTAAACGTTGGTGAAACACCAGTACTACGCATCAAGAAATAAGATAGTTATTATCTTAATAAAAAACGCAGCTTTCTAGCTGCGTTTTTTTTTGTCTATTATAAATCCATCTTTGCTTATAAAAACACACTAAATCGCCTCTGTGCCACTTTCTCTATTCATCTTGATATATTACATCTCAATTTATTAAACCGCTCATAGGTAATACTAGCCCCATTAATTAAGTGATTATCCTTTAAAAACATTAGGTCAAAAACTTATTGTGAACGGCATAATACTATAGACATTATTACTGACTATTTATGAGCAGCCATAAAAAAACGCCACTATAAAATAGTCGCGCTTCTTATATATCATCATAATTCATATTTAATTGATGGCTTATGCTGTCATCACCTCAACTTGTAATTTAACATGTTCACAATTGGGTTCGCCAGATTCAAACAGCATTGGCATATTTAATCCTGTCGATAATGTTTGTGCCAAAATAGTTCGCCAGCCACCATCATCTAGTCGTTCTTGTACTTGTAACGCAATGCTAACACTTTCAGCTGAAACATCGAGTAATTGCGCACTGCCTACCACTTCACGGTATGAATGATGATTATTTTCACTTAAGCCTTCAAAAAAAATGGTTTCTTCGCCTGGCAATAAAGACAATGACGTATTAACCATTTGTCGTAATCGACAAGCACTGTGTATTTCAAAACTGACATCCAACAGCCAATCAGCCATCGCCAGTGGGCTCAATAATGAACTAAGAAATAATTGCCCTTTACCCATTGTTAACTTTTCCATTGCGATTACCTCTCTACAAGCTAATACGCAAACACATCTTTGACTCGTGAGCTTCGAACTAGATATAACCCTAGCCAAACCGTTAATAACAAGGTTAATGCACCAACCCAAGAGAATGCACCTTCACGCAACACGAGATGATATATTTGCAAAGCAAAATCGATACTGTAAGCAGCTATTAATAATTTTTTTCCATGCTGCCACAGATAATGTACAACTTTATTATTGCTATTACGCTGACCCGATAACCACATTAATAATAAGGCAGGACTTCCCAATACCATGCCTATATAAAGTGTCTCTCGAAGAGGATAAATCAACTCAAGCAATTGTCCGCCTTGGGTTCGACTCACCCCTGCCATGATAAAAATCACCAATGCTTTCGCATTAAAAATCAGCGCTAGCCATAGCATCTTATTTAGTTTTAACTGCCCATGATCATCATAAGCATTGATAGGATAAAGCAAACAACTTCCCTCTTACCTGTTTAACTCAATACGCATCAATTAAGATAACATCAATACACTATGGCTTAATTTCGACTCTAATCGATCACTGCATATTAAGTACTATTTAAGCGCTATTTTTGTGGAATACCGCACTTTTCATTTATGCATATTGCCGTATAAGTCACGTTTTTTGATCTAAAACCAACAAAAGCAGGTTATTTCTCAACCAACACCTATGGCCAAAATAGGTTGGTTAATTCTTTTTAATCATAAAGTTACAATATGAATATAGTATTAACACCATGTTCATCTAAAACTGGAATTTTCATACAAAAAACCGTAAATATATAAATTTCAACATATATAACAACAACCATACATACAGCAACACTGCTGCTAAAATAAAGTAATCAGATATAATCACTCTTAATAACCATTTATCAATAAGGTCACTAGTGCGTATGACGACCATGAAAAAAAATACAGTACCTTCTGCAGAAACACAGATAGAAGCATTACGTGTTGCTAAAGCCACTCAAAAACAAGGTCAAACAAAAGAGCAGACAAAGCTGATCGCACAAGGAATTCAAAAAGGGATTGAACAATATAAAAAGCAACAAAAAGCCAAAGCCAGAGAGCGCGATAAATTAAAGAAAAAAACTCAACAAGTCAAAGATACTCAACCCGAAGCAACCACTAATACGTCATCAACTGCGCTACAAATTATCTATAAACAACATTGGCTACCGTGGGGACTTGTTGTTGCTTCCTGGGTTGGTTTTGGGGCTTACTTAGCTTATACCAATACATTATGATGAGAGAAAATATGAAAATTATTGGTTTTATAGCTGCTATTGGTGGCTTAATTAGTGGCTGTGCCGATCCACAATCAACACCATGGCAACGTCAAATAGACGAGCAATGCGATAATAAATCCCATTGTGTATCCACTATCGAACAACGTGAAAAATTTAAGCTAGCTCCTTTTACACTTACCGCTAAAGGTATACAAAAGTGGTCAGATATTATTGCTATTGCTCAAACATTACCAGGCGCAAAACTGATAGAGCAGGATGACCACTATTTTCATATTGAAGTTCGCAGTGCGGTGTTTGGATTCATTGACGATTTTGAAGTAAAACAACAATCTCAGCAGCTTCAAGTAAGATCTATATCTCGCAGTGGCTATTCTGATTTTGGGGTCAATCGGAAACGGGCACAACAATTTAGAACATTATTAATCGACCAACAATTGATACATGAGACATCCACCAGCAACTGATTCACTAGCCACAATGAGCATAACAAAAAGCCATGGCAGCCTTAGTGTTAACTATGGCAACCATGGCTTGACGATCAGACTATTTAATCCAATTTTTTATCTTTACCTAACGACAATAGCCACACACTTACCGCAGCTACAGCCACAAAACCAGACAAAATAATCATTGGCATCGCGATATAACCCAGTGTATGCCAAATTACCGATTCTAGCGTACTCATCGTTTCTCCTTAGCTTATTGCCATCCAGCTACATCTTTCATATCTGGTAACTTATGGGCAATCCCTTTATGGCAATCAACACAGGTTTTATCACCAGATGCCAATGCGGTTGAATGCTGTTTTGCACTACGAGGGGCTTGCTCAGAAAAATCCATATAATTGAACTGATGACAATTACGACATTCTTGAGAGTCATTATTTTTCATACGGTGCCATTCTCGCTCCGCAAGATGACTACGACGGGCATTAAACTTTTCTGGCGTATCAATCGTCCCCATCATATGCGCGACGATTTCTTTTGAAGCCTGCACCTTACGCACAATTTTATCGGTCCAATTATGAGGTACATGACAATCTGAACAAATCGCCCTTACCCCTGAACGGTTTGAAAAGTGTATTGTTTCTTGAATCTCTTTAACGATTGGTGCGTGACAACCAGCACAAAACTCTTCTGAGTTGGTTTTTTCCATTACGGTATTAAACCCGCCCCAGAATAATAGTCCGCCCATAAATCCCATAAAGAGAACCAGCCCAACAGCCACTTTACTGGGTGTTTTTAGTCGTAACCAAAATGTTTTTAACAACTTCATAGATCAACCTTTTTACTATTCAGCCACGATTAACGTAATGCACTTACACGTTTAAAATCATTTTCAACTAATGGCTTAGCGTCTGCTTGAGGCACGTGGCACTGCAAACAAAAATAACGGCTTGGCGATACATCAGACAAAACTTGACCTTGCTGTGGTGACACATAATGGGTCACACTGATCTTGGTTGCCCCCATCTCTTTAGCATTTTTCCAGCTATGACAAGCAAGACATTTATTAGCGTTAAGTGACACTTCATAGCCACGAATGGTATGAGGGATCAACGGTGGTTGGTAAACATAATCGCTGTCGATTACCCCTTGATCTCGAGGATAACGCTTCATCAAATCAGCTGGGCGAGTTGCTTCTATTTCAGCAAGGCCGCGTAATGATTTAAGCCCACCAATACCACCGAGATTATCTAATTTAGCTGCAGCTGCAATATTTGCCGTTGTCTTCGCTGTTTCAGCAGCTGTCGTGACATTGTTATCATCACTATGTGCAATACCAGTAAGCATTAGCCCTGCCACTAATACTGCAAAAAATAATTTTTTCATGCTGTTCTCCACCTTTGTACATATTCTAGTTACAGCGAACGACACCTCTCGCCCGCTGAATTAATTGATTAGATCTTGGTGATCTTGATAGGACATTTCTTAAAATCTGTCTGTTTCGACAATGGATCAGTTGCATCCAAGATCAATTTATTAACTAAAATATTGGCATCAAAGAACGGTACAAAAACGAGTCCAACAGGGGGACGATTACGACCACGGGTTTCTACTCGACAGCGTACTTCACCACGGCGCGAAGACAATAACACTTCATCACCACGGCGAAGATTTCTTTTTTTTGCATCTTCTGGATTGATATAACACCACGCATCAGGTACAGCTTTATATAATTCAGGAACACGACGTGTCATGGTGCCTGTATGCCAATGTTCAAGCACGCGCCCAGTACACAACCACATATCATAATCTTGATCAGGCACTTCCGGTGGCGCTTCATAGGGTGCTGAAATGATTAACGCCTTACCATCAGGTTTGCCATAAAAGTCCCAGCCAGTGCCTTTTTTAGCGTAGGGATCAGTGCCTTCTTTAAAGCGCCATTGGGTTTCTTTACCATCCACAACAGGCCAACGTAAACCACGAACTTTATGGTAAGTATCATAAGGTGCTAAATCATGCCCATGACCACGACCAAAACTTGCGTACTCTTCAAAGAGCCCTTTTTGAACGTAATAACCTTGCGTTTGAGCATCATCATTCAATGGTTGCGCTTCGGTTAATGGGAATTTATCAACCTGACCATTAAGGAATAAAATATCGTACATCGTTTTACCGCGGTACTGAGGCATCTTATTAAGTAATGCTTCATCCCACACCTCTTCAACCTTAAACCGCTTTGAAAACTCCATGATCTGCCATAAATCAGACTTAGCATCACCAGGCGCTTTAACTTGTTGATACCAAGCTTGAGTACGACGCTCAGCATTACCATAAGCCCCTTCTTTTTCAACCCACATCGCCGTTGGTAGAATCAGATCAGACGCTTGAGCGGTAACCGTTGGGTAAGGGTCAGAACAGACGATAAAGTTATCTGGATTACGGTAACCCGGTAAACGCTCTTCATTAATATTAGGACCCGCTTGCATGTTGTTATTACACATCACCCAATACGCGTTTAATTTACCGTCATTCAGCATTCGATCTTGTTGCACGGCGTGATAACCCGGTTTAGGTGGAATCGTACCTTCAGGCAACTTCCAAATATTTTCAGCAATAGCACGGTGCTTAGGATTAGTAACTACTAGATCGGCGGGTAAACGGTGAGCAAACGTACCTACTTCACGGGCAGTACCACATGCTGAAGGCTGACCGGTTAATGAAAACGGACTATTACCTGGTGTTGAAATTTTACCGGTTAATAAATGCAAGTTATAAACCAAACTTTGCATCCATACACCACGAGTATGTTGGTTCATTCCCATGGTCCATAAAGACATTACTTTGAGTTTAGGATCGGCATAATATTTAGCTAACTCAACCAGCTTTTCAGGTTCAACACCTGACATTTGTGACGCTTTTTCAAGGGTATATTCCGCAACTGACGCTTTATATTCGTCAAATGTCATTGGGAATAATTCGCCAGAGTTAGGGTTTGTCGCTTGCTTTTGTAATGGATTATCATCACGTAAACCGTAACCTATATCAGTTTGAGCACGCTTAAAGTGGGTATGTTTATTAACAAAATCCCAATTAACCGCATCATTTTCAATAATGTAATGCGCAATATAATTCGCGATAGCTAAATCAGTTTGCGGGTGGAAAATCATGCCGTTATCAGCTAACTCAAACGAGCGGTGTTCATAGGTCGATAACACATTCACTTTGACATGAGGATGACTCAAACGACGATCAGTCATTCGTGTCCATAGCACTGGGTGCATTTCAGCCATGTTTGAGCCCCAAAGAACAAACACATCAGCATGTTCAAAATCATCGTAACATCCCATTGGCTCATCAATACCAAAGGTACGAATAAAGCCAACTACCGCAGATGCCATACAGTGACGAGCATTGGGATCGATATTGTTTGAACGAAAGCCTGCTTTCATCATTTTAGAAGCCGCATAGCCTTCCATGACAGTCCATTGGCCTGAACCAAACATACCAACACCTGAAGGGCCTTGCTTTTTCAGTGCCGCTTTCCACTTCTCAGCCATCACATCAAAAGCGTGATCCCATGAAATAGGCGTGAACTCGCCTTCTTTATGGTACTCACCATCTTTCATGCGTAATAATGGCGCTTGTAAACGATCTTTACCGTACATGATTTTCGATAAAAAATAGCCTTTAATACAATTAAGGCCTTTGTTCACTGGCGCTTGTGGATCACCTTGGGTTGCGACAACTCGCCCATTTTTAGTCCCGACTAACACTGAACAACCCGTACCACAAAAACGACAAGGCGCTTTATCCCATTTAATTTCAGTTTCATCAGAACTCACAATTAAATTCGTCGCTGATGCTGGTAACGAAATACCCGCTACCGCAGCCGCTGATGCTGCAGCATTTGCTTTCACAAATGCTCGTCTTGTCATTTTCATAGCTTACCCTCAGCTTGTAGCTCGTAATTCTCAATATGGTGATAGACCAAAAAAGTGATCAATACATGGTCTAAATTATTAATTTTATCAATTGCATCAGTTACGTAGCCTTGGTTCTCTGTCTCAAGTACTACGATAATTTTACCTTCTTCACTTGTCGCAGGAATTTCAGTGTTCGGTATTGCTAAAATCTGTTGGCTAATCGTTGCTAAATATTGTGGCTTAACGTGAACGATAAGGCTTGAGGTATGCACTTCATGTAATGTCATGTTTACTCTCTATAATTCTTTACATTTAAGGCGTTATCATTTCAATCGCAGCCACCGGACAGCCACTTATACATGCACCACATCCACTGCAATCAGCCTTGTTGATAACAGGCTGAGCAACCTTCGCTACTTGTAAAGAAAAGGTAATTGCTTGTGTTTCACATTGATCACCACAGCTACGGCATTCGACATTATTGAGTGCAATACACGATGAATTAATCGTAGCCACTTGCGTCCATGGAGGTTGAGATTGGGCCTCAAATAAAGGTTCAGGGCACACATCTGCACATTGATAGCAAAAACTACATTCGCCTTCTCCCTGATGAAAATCCACCACAGGAAAACCACCATCACCTTTTATAATCACCTTTGTTTGGCAAGCATCAATACAAGCATTACAACGCAGACAATGATCAGTGAAAGTGTTTTCGTCCTTTATCCAAGGCAAAACTTGCTGCTGGGATGGCTGTTTACGAGTAAATAATCCTCGACGGGAACGATTAATCACAGCCCTCTCCTTTTATGCTTAAACATTAAATAATGGCAAATCATTCTCTTTGTTACCATTCACTTTCTATTAATGTTCTTTTACGTTATTTTTAAATATCGTCATAACTGCGAACATACCCCCTTAGGGGTAATTGCTGATATACTTTGATCCAGATCAATAAAACATAGTGGATAATATCTAACATTTGCAAATTTATCGTTTAATCAGTCAGTGAAAAATTAGCAGACTCAATATAATCCTAATAAATAATACCTAGCATCCCTTTCCATTAATAATAATTCATATTTATAGGTTGGCGGCAATTCATGCAACAGCAAAAAGTTAATTCCGTTACCACCACCATTGGTCGTTCAATGGTGATTATTCTATTTTTAGTTGCGACAACGACGAGCTTAGCGCTATGTATGTTAGTTTCGAGTCTTAACGATGCGGCGGCAATCAACACAGCAGGCTCACTAAGAATGCAAAGTTATCGCTTGGCATTTGATATCGAAACTCAATCGCCATTACTGAACACCCACACCATTGAGTTTGATCAATCACTGACCTCACCAACAATGCAGGAATTACATCGCTGGTATATCCCTAAAACAATACAGCACCATTACACAGAATTACTCTTAACATGGCAGGCTGTACGTTCAGAATTAGATCAAATAGATAAGGATGGCTATTTAATTCAAGTCGCCCCTTTTGTAGAGCGTATCGATCAATTTGTATTTGAATTACAACAATCATCCGAAAACAAATTACATCTTTTAGCACTTATTAGTGCGGTCGGTTTATTACTTATTTTGATGGTCGTATTATTTACAATCCAATTTACACAGCGCCAAATTGTAGCCCCGCTCAATCAATTAATGGCGGGATGTAAACAAATTAAGCAACATCAATTTTCATTAACCATCAATAATAATAGTAAAAACGAATTGGGGATCTTGGCGCGCACATTTACTCAAATGACTGCAGATTTAAATAATTTTTATTATGATTTAGAACAAAGCGTCAATGAAAAAACCCACCGTCTGCGCCATGCTAATGAATCATTGAAAGTGTTATATAACTGCTCGCAACAACTATCAGTTAGCCGTTTAACTCATCACCATTTTCAACAGATGTTAAAAACCCTAATTGCGATTGATGGCTTAACAGCAGTAAAATTAGTTATTGAAGAATCAAATGGTACCACCACCGAAATTACCGTTGGTGAAGAACAATCAACCACTTGGCACCGACAACAATTATTAATTGATGGTGAAACAATGGGGCAACTATGGTGGCAATATCAGCTACCTTGCCCTGATCTGGCATTGATCGAAAATATCGCCAATATTTTAAGTCGTGGAATTTATTACAATCGAACTCAAAAACAGACCGAGCAGTTATTATTAATGGAAGAGCGAGCGACAATTGCTCGTGAGCTACATGACTCATTAGCACAGTCATTATCGTATCTTAAAATTCAATTAACGCTATTAAAACGACAACTTACTAATACCGATGATCGCCAGCAGCAAACCATACAGACTATTGATGAAGAGCTATCAAATGCTTATACCCAATTACGCGAGTTATTGAGTACCTTTAGATTAACCATCAAAGAAGCCAATTTCAGTGAAGCATTAACACAATTATTAATACCCTTACGGGAACAAACACCAGCGCAATTTAACATTGAAAATCACTTACCATCAATGGCGTTAATTGCACATAACCAGGTCCATTTATTACAAATTATTCGTGAAGCAGTATTAAATGCAATTAAGCATGCCGATGCTAATCAAATCAAAATTTCGTGTCATCAACAACACGGCATTATTAATGTTGAAATTGCTGATGATGGGGTTGGGTTTGATCCCTCAAACTCAAAACTTAATCACTATGGCTTAAACATCATGCAAGAGCGTGCTTCTCGCTTAAAGGGCGAATTAACCCTTTCCTCTCAAATCGGCGTTGGTAGTCAAGTTAAGTTACAATTCGCATTATCAGAAGGATAAAAAGATGACATCTTGGAAAGTAATGATCGTCGATGATCATCCATTAATGCGCAGAGGTATTGGCCAGTTATTAAGTTTCGATACTAAATTTGATGTTATTGGTGAAGCCAGTAATGGTAATGAAGCCATTGCCCTCGCCCATAAACTGCCCGTAGATCTAATTTTGTTAGATCTCAACATGAAAGGTATTTCAGGTTTAGATACTCTGATTACGCTTCGTAATGAAGGCATCGATGCTTGTATTGTGATCCTTACGGTGTCGGATAACCATGCTGATATTAAAACACTTATCGATGCAGGTGCTGATGGCTATTTACTCAAAGATACCGAGCCTGATGAATTAGTCGCTTTACTAAAAACCGCACTAACGGGAGGTAAAGCATACAGTGAAGTTGTAACGGCATTTCTTAATAACAATGGCACTGAAAACACATTATTTTCAAGCTTAACCGAAAGAGAAAATCAAATATTACAAGAAGTAGCCAAAGGCCATAGCAATAAGGTTATTGCAGATTCACTGTTTATTTCAGAAGCTACTGTAAAAGTACATATGAAAAGTTTATTACGCAAACTGCAAGTCAAATCTCGTACGGCAGCGACAGTACTTTATCTACAAACCTTAGGTTATTAAGTACATAAAAAACCGCAGTGATAAACACACTGCGGTCATTAATCATTATGATAGTGATAGCTTACAACGCTAAAGATGTAATTAAATCCTGTTCTCGCGATTCAACCCATTGCAGGTCAAAAGGTCCCCAGTCACTTAATTTATAATAACCATCATTATGACGTCGCCCATCTTGAATAAAAGTCAATTCAATACCAAGCCCAGGCAAAGCTTTTAATACATCTTGAATCGTCCGTCGGGGCCAACCTGTTTGCTCAATTAAACGAGGAACATTAGGACGTTCCGTGTGTTCAACAAGTAAAGCCAGATAAAGTCTACGGGCAAAAACCGGATTCAGTTCCATTGGGGCCTCCATAATATACTGTATCTATTATTGCCCGTTCTCAAACAAGGATGTTGCGTTTGATCAACGAGACATTCGGTTTCATCATTATGGATACAAATAAAGGTGAGCTTGCTCTCATTATTCTGATTATCATCGTTCAAGTAAGTTACCGTAAATACTCCCAATAAAAGTACAACGGTTGCGATAACCTAATAATCTCGCTATAAAAGATAATCTACTTATTATAAAAAAGTCAGTCAAATATGAATACTATCGCTTATGGCATTAAAAACTGCGACACCATCAAAAAAATGAAGCAATGGTTTACTGCTGAAAATATCGCTTATCAATTTCATGACTACCGTACTGATGGGCTTGAGCTTGCACTACTTGAAACCTTTGAAGCAGCACTTGGCTGGGAAGCCATGGTCAATAAACGCGGCACAACTTTCCGTCAATTAACCGCAGAACAAAAAGCCAACCTTAATCGAGAGACAGCATTACAATTAATGCTAGAACAACCCGCAATGATTAAGCGTCCGTTATTACAGCATAATAATCATTACTACTTAGGTTTTAAACCTGACCAATATAACGCTATTTTTCTTACTAAATAACAAGGATACAAGGATGTCTGACAGTCCCGTTATTGCACTAGCAAAAGATTTAATGTCTCGCCCTTCAGTCACACCTGAAGACGCAGGTTGCCAACAAGTTATGATCACGCGCTTACAAACATTAGGGTTTAATATTGAAACCATGGTATTTGAAGATACGGTAAATTTGTGGGCTCGTCGTGGCACTCAAGCACCATTGTTTGTGTTTGCAGGTCATACCGATGTTGTGCCTTCAGGTCCTGTCGAGCAATGGCATACTCCGCCTTTTGAACCCACCATTATTGATGGCTATTTACACGGACGTGGTGCTGCTGATATGAAAGGTTCACTGGCCTGTATGGTGGTTGCGATTGAACGTTTTATTGCCCAAAATCCCAATCATAATGGTTCGATTGCACTGCTCATCACTTCTGATGAAGAAGGCCCATTTATTAATGGTACCACTCGCGTAATTGACACCCTTGAAGCACGCAATGAAAAAATAGACATGTGCATTGTAGGTGAGCCATCAAGTACTGATACTGTTGGTGATATTGTCAAAAATGGTCGTCGTGGTTCTATTACAGGTGATCTGCTCATTAAGGGTATTCAAGGCCATGTTGCCTACCCACATTTGGCCAATAATCCGATTCATAAAGCCCTGCCCGCATTAGCTGAATTAGCCGCAACCCATTGGGACAGTGGTAATGACTTCTTTCCGCCAACCAGCTTTCAGATCCCCAATATTGCCGCTGGCACTGGCGCATCAAATGTTATTCCCGGCCAATGTGATATACAGTTTAATTTCCGTTTCAGCACAGAATTAACCGATGTTGATATTAAACGTCGCGTACATTCAATCCTTGACGCACATGGCTTAGACTACGATTTAAAATGGACCTTAAGTGGTCATCCCTTCTTAACTGACAGTGGTACATTAGTTGATGCGGTTGTTGCTGCCATCACTGACATTAACCATACTCCGCCACAATTGCTGACAACAGGCGGTACTTCAGATGGCCGTTTTATTGCTCGTACAGGCGCACAAGTGGTGGAACTAGGACCCGTTAATGCCACTATTCATAAAGTGAATGAATGCGTTAAAGTCACCGATCTTGAACGGCTAACTGACATGTACCAACAGATTCTAAACAATACTTTATAATTACGCTCCACCGACGTTCCTCATCATTAATGCTGTTCAGATAACACTATTGAACAGCTAATAATGCGATATTTGATAGATAATTATGCATTGTTATTATCATGAAACCATCGAAGCTTATCGACATTCTTGATACTCTATAACAATGATTTAGACTCATACTCAATCACGTATATAAGATGCAGTGAATTGATATAGACATTATCGTTGTGAGGTGAATATGGAATGGTTTTTTAATCCTTGGGTTATCTGTGTGATTATTATTGCGGTGATCGCCAGCAATATTGCCGCTTTAAAGTACACTGCTTATATGCGTACAGGACTCAAAAAAAGACACCCGCCGCAAACACCATTTGACGAGTCTCAATCATCACACTCCACGGATACTCATAACACTCACGGCAGCAATCACTCGCAGGATAAAAATGACTGATATAAAAACATTAGATAGCCGTATTGTGTACCAAAATAAATGGATGACAGTACGCGAAGATAAAATCCAGCGTCAAAGCGGTGCCGAAGGCATTTATGGTGTGGTTGAAAAGCCCGATTGTGCCGCTATTTTAGCGATTGATAATGGACGCATTCATCTAGTACAGCAATTTCGCTATAGTATTCAACAACGGTGTTGGGAAATTCCACAAGGCGCATGGGAAGCAAACCCTGATGCGGATCATCTTGATCTTGCTAAAGGTGAACTGCAAGAAGAAACAGGATTAATTGCAGATAATATGATCTACCTTGGCAGCCAATTTATTGCTTATGGTTTTTTAAATCAAACCTGTCACATTTATCTCGCGACCCAACTCCACTCAGCACCAGAGCAACACCGAGATGCTGAAGAAGAAGATCTCATCAGCCAATCTTTTTCTATTACTGAATTTGAAGCAATGATCATTAACTGTGAATTAAAAGATAGCGTCACCATTGCCGCATATGGGCTTGCGAAGCTTAAACAAGCGATCTAACACCAATAAAAAAGCTGCCATTTTATCGGCAGCTTTTTTGATATGTATTATCTTTGTTACTAATTACGGACGGCTGAGGTAATCAGCAATACCGACCCATTTATAGCTGGTCAATTCTTCTAAGCCCATCGGACCTCGTGCATGCAGTTTTTGCGTAGATACCGCAACTTCTGCACCTAAACCAAATTGTGCACCATCAGTAAAACGGGTTGATGCATTCACATATACTGCAGCGGAACCTGCCGCATTAACAAATCGCTCTGCCGCTTGAATATTATTAGTTAGGATTGAATCTGAATGACTAGCATTATGTTTACGCATATGCGCAATAGCTTCATCAACATCAGCAACAACTTTAACGCCTAACGTATAACTTAACCATTCAGTATCAAAGTCACCCGCTTCAGCTTTACGTAATAAACTTGCTTTGCCTTCAAGTAAATTAAACGCAGCATCGTCAGCGACCAGTGTTACTTGGGCTTTATTCATACGTTCCACTAAACGTGGTAAAAAAGTCGCTGCTATCTGTTCGTTAACTAATAACGTATCCAATGAGTTACATGCAGAAGGACGTTGTACTTTCGCATTTTCAACCACATCTAATGAACGGGATAAATCTGCACTGTCATCAACATACATATGGCTAATACCAAAGCCGCCGATGATAACGGGAATAGTGCTATTTTCTTTACACATCTTATGTAAACCAGCACCACCACGAGGAATGATCATATCGACATATTGATCAAGCTTAAGTAATTGCGAAACATATTCACGATCAGGCTGTTCAATATATTGCACAGACGCTGCAGGTAAACCCGCTTTAGCTAATGCAGATTGAATTACTTTTACCAATGCCATATTCGAATGGAACGTCTCACGGCCACCACGCAAAATACTCGCATTACCTGTTTTAAGGCACAGAGCTGCAATATCAATGGTTACATTAGGACGTGCTTCATAAATAACACCAACAACACCTAGCGGTACTCGACGGCGGCTTAAACGCATACCATTTTCAAGTACACGGCTATCAAGTTCTGCACCAACAGGATCATTTAAGTTAATAACATTGCGCACATCGTTGGCAATAGCACAAATACGCTCATCGTTAAGTAATAAACGATCGATTAGCGCATCAGACATACCACTCGCTACAGCAGCGTCCGTATCTTGCTTATTAGCCGCAAGAATAGCCGCTTGGTTTGCTTCTAATTCATCTGCAATAATCGCTAGTGCAGTATTTTTTATCGAGGTTGCAGTGGTCGCTAATTCAAACGCAGCCTGCTGCGCCGCTTGTCCCATTATTTCAAGATTCACAATAATTCCTTACTTAAATTCAAATTCAATGCCTGATAAGTTATCGGGTGAATTATCACGACGACTAAATAACGACCATATCATCACGGTGAATGGCAGCATGACCGTATTCATAACCTAAAACCTGATGAATATCATGGCTGTGCTTACCCGCAATTTTAGTCATATCATCACTTGAATAACGACTAATACCCCGTGCTAGTAAGACGTTTTTGCTATCAAAAATACGGACTACTTCACCACGTTCAAAGGTGCCTTTTACCTGAGTGATCCCTTTAGCAAGTAAACTACTGCCTTTTTGCTGCACTGCGGTTACAGCACCATCATCAATCACAATATCACCCGCTGGCGGTGGACCGGCAAGGATCCATTGTTTACGGCCTTCAAGGGGAGATTCTAACGGCAGAAAACGCGTACCCACCGCTTTACCTGCAGCAAGATCAACGATCACATCAACGCGACGTCCCGCAGCAATAATAACTTCAATACCTGCACGGCAAGCCACTTCTGCGGCTTGTAACTTAGTCGCCATACCACCAGTACCTAATCCACCAACAGTACCACCGGCTAATTTACGTAACTTATCATCGATGGTGTGTACTTCATGGATCAATTCAGCATCAGGATTACTACGTGGGTCGGCAGTAAATAAACCCGCTTGGTCTGTCATTAATAATAGTTTATCTGCACCGCCTAAAATTCCTACCAGCGCAGATAGATTATCGTTATCGCCGACTTTGATCTCAGTCGTTGCAACAGCATCGTTTTCATTAACAACCGGCACAATGCCATTATCTAATAACGCCACCAACATATCGCGCGCATTTAAATAGCGTTCACGATCGTTTAAATCAGCGCGCGTTAATAACATCTGACCAATATTAATGCCATAAATACCAAACAAGGTTTCCCACTCTTGAATTAAGCGGCCTTGTCCAACAGCAGCCAACAATTGTTTACTCGCCATCGTTTTGGGTAGTTCGGGGTAACCTAAATGCTCACGACCAGCCGCGATCGCACCAGAAGTAACAATAATAATTTTATGGCCTTGACTACGTAACATCGCGCATTGACGCACTAACTCAACCATATGGGCACGATCAAGTTTTAGTGTGCCACCAGTTAGCACGCTAGTTCCTAGTTTGACGACAATTGTATGTATTGCTGCACCAGCGGCAACGTCTTGCTGTTGAGCATGAGATTTTTTTGAATCAGCCATGAGATCAAGTAGATTGAAATAATAAATGTTCTTTGTTGTATCAATCCCTATCGAAAAGCACAAGAAAAAAACAATGACAAAATCAATATTAATCGGCTTTAGGAGGTTGTTTAAGCATAAACATCCTTAATGAATCCATCATACTACGTAGCGACAATATCAGTGCATCGTTATGAGAATTTCACAACGGCAGCATTTCATGTCGCCAGTGGTCATTTGAGTCGACTTAAACCATCAATTGGCTTAGCTAGCTGATAACTCAATCAGCGGAGTTTGAATTAATTTTGCGGCGGGAGACAATGTTAATTGACACTCATCAATGATAAAGGGCGTTAATTTTGAGTAAAAATCCGTTAATGTTTTTAATACTGCTTCTTTATGTTTCGTGGGTAATTTACCATCAACCCACTCACCTGCGGCATTAAAGCGACCAAAATCATACTCATATTCATAGCCCGTATCAGTTGCGGTCATCACTAACCACCATCCCCAAAACTCACGTAATTCAGGTTCTTTTTCAGCATTAATACAACTGGCTAAACAATCGAAAAAGAACCGTTGAGGCTGTGACTTTTTTTCGCGAAGATAAGGACCAATTGCTGTCAATTTAGACATTAAACGGCCATGCGGCGGAAAGCTTGTTACTATTGTCATTATTTTATCCATCCATAGTCAAGAGTATTTCATACGTAAGTAATACTTACTACCAGTTCATCATCCATAACGCGTTAGAAGCCCGCATTGCACAATAATAATTTACTATAGTATGAATAGAGTTGAACAAAATAACAAACCATACATGCCACTTTTGTTAACAATATCATGATTATATGTTTAGTTATAAAAAACGGAATCACACCATGGCACGATTCTGTTATTGTTAAATATCATATTATCACTGTAATAATTATTTCATTTTCTCATCAAGCCATTTGACCACTTCAGTCATCACTCGATGATAGCCATCATAAATAGGTTTTGCTGGTAAAGTGATCGCTTTACCACCATAGCTTGATAGCGCAATCAGTTGGTTATCCATCTCAGGGCAAACAGGATCATTTTTTAAACCAATACCAAGCATAGGAATATCAACGCGGCGACGGCCAAGTATTCCTTGGCTTTTTAATGACCATGCAGGTAAATGAGATTTAATACTCGCTTCAGCTTGGCCATTCTTACCCATGCGTGATGCCAATACATCCAAATACATCCGTGGAATTTTATCTAATAACGTTGGCTGAGTAAGGAAACTATTGATTGTACCGCCAATACTAACGCAGGTTTTTAAACGTGTCGGCTCCATAAATCCAAGTCGAATAGCAGCATTTCCGCCCATACGCAACCCTAACATCGCAACATTTCGATTATCAACCCATGGCACATCACGAATTTGTTGTAATAATGCTTGATGCAGGCGACTAGTATCTTCAGTTAAATTCCAACGATCACTATGGCCTATAGATGGCATATCAAGCGTGACCATCGCATACCCTGCGGGACCTAAATAATCTGTATATAAACGCCACAGATCACTTTGTAATGTTGCTAAACCACCACTGACAATAACTGTCGGTAATAACTTGTCAGTGCGAGGAAGATGAATGAATGCCTCAAAGGTCTTATTTTCATATTTAACATCAATCTTACGCATATCATGCGGCCGTAGTTCAATTGCCTCTCGGTAACTTTGATTAGCCTGTAACTCTGCTTGATCAGCCAGTTGATCGCCTTTGATATAAGGATATGCAGCAATGCTATAATGGGTACTGGCTTTAAATAACAGCTCTGATGCTGCTAGCTTCTCGCCATTATTAGCCGCCGTACGGGCTAACTGCTGATAATTAGAAGCTAACTGTGACCATTCATAGATCCAGTTACCCGGACGATAACCAATAACGGTATCAAGTAAATGATCACTGGTACGAGGGGCATTTGAACCCGCAATGCGCGCTAAAACAGCTTCTTGCTCAACAGGATCAACACCTTGCCATATCCATTGCGGGCGACGTAAGACACGATACCAT
This sequence comes from uncultured Photobacterium sp., assembly GCF_947039875.1. Classification (GTDB taxonomy): domain Bacteria; phylum Pseudomonadota; class Gammaproteobacteria; order Enterobacterales; family Vibrionaceae; genus Photobacterium. The sequence continues at coordinate 45,263 of NZ_CAMRAN010000019.1, read as the reverse complement.
TCAAGCTGACTTTCACCATCAAGAACATTGTTTACATCCCCACTACGGACATGCGCAATCTTAACAATATTCGATGTCTCTTTGCTGGTTTGACGTGGAGCAAATAGCTTCTCTGATAAATTTTGTTTTGATGGTTCCGACACGGCATCCTCCAACGTATATATCACTTATCTTAATAGACCTAGATAATATACCTAAACGGCAGCCAATAACTAAAATCCATAAAAAAAGACGTCAACAACGTGACGTCTTTGATAAAACTTAGTTTTCAAGCTCGATGATTACCACAACATAACTTGTTGCTGAATCAGTGCTGAAATAAACGAATTATTTTTTCGCAATAGGATCAACGAAAGTAACCGCCATATCCCAAGGTTGTTCAATCCAAGTATCTTGTGGAATACTAACAACAAAGTCATCAACTAAATGCTGACCCGCAGGCTTAGCACATACCGTAACAAACTTAGCACGTGGGTACATTTCACGAATTTTTTCAGCAGTACCCCCAGTATCAACCAAGTCATCAACCACGATAAAGCCTTCACCGTCACCATCAGCTTGCTTGATCACTTTCATATCACGCTGGTGATCATGATCGTAGCTTGCGATACATACGGTATCAACATGACGAATACCTAATTCGCGCGCCAAAATAGCAGTTGGCACTAAACCGCCACGGCTAACTGCAATAATACCTGTCCACTGCTCTGCTGGTAGCAATTTTTCTGCTAGCTGGCGCGTGTACATTTGCATGTTATCCCAAGTGATGACGAATTTATTACTCATAGTAAAACAACCTCTGAAACAGCGATTTAAAACCGCATAAATTTATGTAAACGTATATAACATCACGCTTATAAGAAAATAATCTTCGCAAAAAATAGCGCTGAAATAACCCATACACTAATGTTTACTTCGCGTCCCTTACCACTCAATGCTTTTACGACCGCAAATGTGATAAAACCAAGACCAATACCTTCCGCAATCGAATAGGTCAAAGGCATGAGTAAACACACAACCACCACTGGCGCCGCTTCAGTTAAATCTCGCCAATCAATCGATACCAAACCTGACATCATTAAAATAGCAACATAAAACAGCGCACCCGCCGTTGCATAGGCAGGAACCATTCCTGCCAGCGGAGCAAAAAATAAGGCTAATAAGAATAACACGCCAACTGTTACAGCTGTTAGACCTGTGCGGCCTCCAACTGCGACCCCCGACACACTCTCAACAAAAGATGTCGTATTTGACGTCCCCAATAGTGCACCAATCGAGGTTGCAGTACTGTCGGCTAATAGTGCTCGGTTTAAACGCGGTAATTTGCCGTCTTCACCAATTAAGTTTGCTTTAGTTGCCACACCGACCAATGTGCCTGCGGTATCAAACAAATCAACAAACAAAAAGGCAAACACAATTGAAATTAACCCCACTTCCATCGCGCCTGAAAAATCAAGCTGCATAAAGGTTGGAGCAATGCTTGGTGGCATTGACATAATGCCGTTGTAATCCACTTCACCAACAATAATGCTGATTGCAGTTACAATTAAAATCGCAATTAATACCGCCGCTTTAAAACCACGTTGTACTAAAGAAATCGTCAGGAAAAAACCGAGTGCAGCCATTATTGCTGGAAAACTGGTTAAATCACCGGCGGTGACTAATGTTGCAGGACTCGCCACAACAATGCCTGATGTTTGCAAAGCAATGAACGCTAAAAACAGACCAATACCGGCTGAAATACCGATACGTAATGAATGAGGAATCGCGTTGATAATCCATTCACGGACGCGCATAACACTCAATGCAATAAAGCATAAGCCAGATAAAAATACTGCTGCTAATGCCACTTGCCATGTATGACCCATACCTAAAACAACGGTATAAGTAAAAAAGGCGTTAAGTCCCATGCCCGGTGCTTGTGCGACAGGATAGTTAGCATAAAAACCCATCACAAAGCAGCCAATCATTGCCGCTAAACAAGTAGCAACAAACACTGAACCTTGATCCATTCCTGTACTGGCTAGCATAGTGGGGTTTACAAAAATAATATAAGCCATTGTCAGGAAGGTAGTAACACCTGCCATAATTTCAGTGCGCACAGTTGTGCCATTTTCAGTGAGTTTAAATAACTTTTCTAGCATGCTTCTCGGTTCCTTAGAGATACGCAATAAAGTAACAAACAACGCCAAGAAATAGAAAACGATTGCGCAATCCATTTCGGAGCTGATTATAATCATGCGATCACGCAATTTCCAGATTTTATCGATGAAAACCATAAAACAATAACTAACATCATTAACAATTCTTGATGAAATCAAATTTTAATCTTAATTATCATCACGTTAATATAATTATAGGCTTGTTTATTTTTTGAACGTTTACTTTTTTAACCCTAAAATTAAGCGTTAATAAAGACCGATAACTAAAGTAACAAGGGGGGAAATAAGGTAGGAACAAAATACAGCAGCAAAAAAACGCCACTTCAAAGGGAAGTGGCGGCAGAATGTTGCAGATAACTGGATAGTGTTATCGAGATATTCTTAATTTAAGGGGATGAACAAACTTGCATTTGTTTCGTTGAAAGCAACAAAACAATAAAATCTAATTAGTAACGGTACGGCGTTGGGTAATGGAAGTTACTTGTATATACAGTACGGTTATTCCAAAAATGTGTCATTGAAGAAAAAATTTTCATTTAAATCACCTTAGTCATAAGTACACCAACGTCATCGTTAGTGGCTTGCCATCGCGGCTCACTTATTCTCGGTTCCTTGGAGGCGATATCTCGGGTTCATCCTGAACATGTCGTGTTAATCATTGTGCCTATCAATTAGGTATGACTAAACTATAGTCAAAATGAAATAAATTTACAACGTTTTTTTAAGTAGATCACACTTTCTGCTTTTTTAACTTGAGATATGGCTTTTCGTGTAAATTTATTACATTATTATTTGGTTATATTTCAATCCCTCTCTTTTTGGATGTTTTTCAGCACATTTGATCATATAAAAGACATAACCACAATTATGATTGAGGATAACGGCATCAGTGCCGTAATAATCGCAGAAATCAGTGCTATAAGATTTTATTATTTGCCCTATCTCCCCTAAAGGCAGAGTGATATGCTAAAACCAAAGCGATAAAAACACTCGCTACCTATTTTGTCATTTTACGGCTAAGACCCTACAAAATGACACTAGCCCAGTCTCGTATATTAAAAGGAAGGCTACCGTGTCTGAAATTACTCAACTATCACCAAAAGCTGTTTGGCATTTCTTTGATCAGATTTGTTCAATCCCTCACCCTTCTAAATATGAAGAGCAACTAGCACAATACATTGTGTCGTTCGCACAGGCGGAAGGATTAGATGTTCGTCGTGATAATACCGGCAACGTTATTATTAAAAAACCAGCAACAGTTGGCATGGAAAACCGTAAAGGCGTTGTACTTCAAGCACACATTGATATGGTGCCACAAAAAAATGAAGACACTGTCCACGACTTTACTCAAGATCCAATTCTGCCATTTATTGATGGTGAATGGGTAACGGCGACAGGCACAACACTAGGTGCAGACAATGGCATGGGTATGGCTACCTGCCTTGCCATTCTAGCGGCTAAAGACATCGAACATGGTCCATTAGAAATATTATTAACCATCGATGAAGAAACAGGCATGACAGGTGCTTTTGGTTTAGAAGCAGGCTGGCTTGAGGGTGATATTCTATTGAATACTGACTCTGAGCAAGAAGGCGAAGTTTACATGGGTTGCGCAGGCGGTGTTGATGTTGCGTTGACCGTTGATATTCAACGCGAAGCTGTTCCGGCTGAACATCAAGCAATTAAATTAGTTGTTAAAGGCCTAAAAGGCGGTCACTCAGGCTGTGATATTCATACTGGTCGTGGTAACGCGAATAAAATAATGGCGCGTTTCTTAGTGGGTCATGCTAATGAGCTTGATTTACGTATCAACAATTTCACTGGTGGTAGCTTACGTAATGCCCTACCACGTGAAGCAAGCGTTGTTGCAACATTACCAGCGGCAAATATCGATAAGCTTAATACGTTATTTGCTCATTACCAACAAATCGTTAGTGCTGAATTAGGCCATGTTGAAACTGACATTACCTTATTTACTGAAGCATGTGCACAACCTAGCGATGTTATGGTACTGGCTGACCAAACACGTTTAATGCATACGCTAAATGTTTGTCCTAACGGTGTTATTCGCATGAGCGATGATATTGAAGGCGTAGTAGAAACATCATTAAACATGGGTGTAATCACGACTGAAACAAACACAGTAACGATCCTATGTCTGATTCGTTCATTGATCGATTCTGGTCGTAGCTACGTTGAAGGTATGTTGCAATCATTAGCGGCACTTACTGGCGCACAGTGTGTTTCATCTGGCGCATACCCAGGTTGGAAACCTGATGCTGATTCTGAAATCATGCAAGTATTCCGTGATACCTATCAGCAGATGTATGGAAATAAACCTAACATCATGGTGATCCACGCCGGTCTTGAGTGTGGCCTATTTAAAGAACCATACCCAGAAATGGATATGCTATCTTTTGGCCCAACAATCAAATTCCCTCACTCTCCAGATGAGAAAGTGAAAATTGATACCGTACAAATGTTCTGGGATCAAATGCTAGCGATTCTGAAAAATATTCCTGTTAAAAAATAACTCGAATAATTGAAGTATGAATTCAAAACGGGCCTCGTGCCCGTTTTTTATTGGGGTGTATTAATCTTTATTATTATCAAAACTAAATGATAACTGCTGGGCTTTTAATCCTTGCTCTAAACCCACACTTAATCCAATAAGACGAATTTCTCGTCCTTGTTGACGTGTCAGTGCTTCTGTTAACAGTGGTATAAATTGCTGTTTATCCAATAACGGGTAACTATGCTCTACTGTTGTTTGCTGAAAATCGGCAAATTTTAATTTTACCCCTTGTTTAGCAATATTCAGTTGCGGCCGTACTTTTCGCAACCGCTGTTCAAGCTCTAAATGTAAGTGCTCAATTACCTGCCAACATTCGTCATAACTGGCTATATTTTTACTAAACGTACGTTCAACGCCAACAGATTTTCGCTGACGTTCCACAATCACTTCACGCTCATCGATACCATGGGCACGTAACCATAATGATTGTCCAAACTTACCGAACTGTTGCAGTAGCTGCTGTTGTGCATAATTTTGAACATCACGGCCGACATACAATCCTTGTTGATGTAGTTTTTGAATAGTGACTTTCCCAACCCCTGGAATTTTCTCCAGTTTTAGCTCGGCGACAAAGTCATCCACTTGTTCGGGGGTTACTACATATTGACCATTGGGCTTATTAAGATCAGATGCTACTTTTGCAATAAATTTAACCGGAGCAATGCCAGCAGATGCCGTTAGTTGCAACTCTTGTTCTATAGCTTGTCGAATATGTTGTGCAATCAAGGTTGCAGAGCCGTGCAACATCTCACAATCACTGACATCTAAATAAGCTTCATCTAATGATAACGGTTCAATTTTATCGGTGTAGCGAGCAAAGATAGCCCGTATTTGCTGAGAAACTTGACGATATATTTCCATTCGTCCATGCACTAACGTTAAATGCGGGCACAGTTTCATTGCTTGTGCAGTCGGCATTGCTGAATGCACCCCATATTTACGGGCGAGATAATTACATGTGCTCACCACCCCTCGTTGCTCAGAACGCCCACCAATAGCGATTGGAATATCACGTAAAGCCGGGTTATCACGCATTTCAACAGCTGCATAAAAGCAATCCATATCAACATGGATAATTTTACGTTGGATAGACAATGGATTGGTCACAGCAAATACTCATTAATGAACACAGCAAATAACTGTTTTTATATACAGTCATTATACGACAATTTACTGAATCAGTGCCAATATAGCAATGACCATTTTTCCAAATGGGGCGATGGAGAATGTAACAGAAGCTACATCACAGCACTTTTTTATCGGCTTGGATTTCATTTAAATTACACTCATAAAAAAACCCAGGTATGACAATTTCGTTGTCGTACCTAGGTTTCAAAGTAAGTAATAACTTACATTGTGTGATTAAAACCGATTATATAATCTGATTTTTCTTCCATTCAGCCTGACGTGCAGCACGAGCTTCTCGTTTTTTACGTGCATCACACGGTTCAGGACAATCACATTCTTTTGCGATACCAATGCCGTCTAAACCGCCACAACTACCACTAACAGACTTACGCTGAAAAATATACCCTACTGCCATTGCAATAATAACCAGTAGAAAAACAGCAAATGTTACTAAATAAATTGCCATGGAAGCCTCTATTATTTTTTATCTACGTATTGCTCAAAAGTCTTTGATTTGTATTCAACAAAGCCATCTTTGGTTTTTACAATCAACATAACAGGAATATTTTCTTGGTTTGCGAGTGCAATTGATTCATCCTCACCCATTACAGAGAAGGTTGTCGCATAAGCATCTGCCGTCATGCATGATGGCGCAATAACAGTTACCGACACTACATGATTATCAATAGGACGGCCAGTTTTAGGGTTAATCAAGTGTGAATAACGTACGCCATTTTCATCAAAGTAATTGCGATAATCACCTGATGTTGCAATCGCCATATCACCCGCCTGAAGAATTTCTTGTACCGCACGTTCATTCTCTACTGGTTTTTCAACAGCAATACGCCATAAAACATTGGCTTGATTTTTACCTTGCAAGCGAAGCTCACCACCGACATCAACCATGAAGTTTTTAACGTGTAAATCATCTTTTAGATAATCAGCAACCACATCAACACCATAGCCTTTAGCGATTGATGATAAATCGACATATAACTTAGCTTCATCTTTAATAAGTTTATTATCAGGTAAAACTTTCACATGCTGATAACCCACTTCAGATAAGCGAGTCGTCACTTCTTTATCGGTTGGAATTGATTCAGGGCGTGCTTCAGGGCCAAAGCTCCATAAATTAACCACAGGTCCAACAGTCACATCATAAGCACCATTACTAACCTTAGAGATACGTAAGGCTTCAGTGATCACTTTCGCGGTTGCCGCAGAGACAGGAAAAGCTTTATTAGCTGGCGCTTGATTAAATAAACTTAATTCTGAATTTGGGCGGTAAGTCGACATTTGATCGTTAACTAACTCTAAACGACGATCGATCTCTTTTTGAATTTCTTTTGCTGTTGGCAAACCATCTTGATTTATTATTTTAATTGAATAATAGGTTCCCATTGTCGAGCCATTAATAGTGATTTGCTGACGCTGATCACTACAGCCGGCAAGCGCTAACAATGCTGTAATCACAAATACAGCCCGAATAAGGAACATTTTCATTCAACTACTCCAATGAAATAAAGGTAATTTTTACTCTAGGGACCATAGTTAGTCATTACTAACTGATAATAACCACAATAAAAATAACATTATTATTCATTAATAATGAAAAAGGCTGACCTTAATAGGCCAGCCTTCTTTCAAGGCGAAGGGCTAGTAATTAGCCACCGAAATCATCCAATAGAATGTTTTCATCTTCAACACCAAGATCTTTCAGCATGCTGATAACAGCTGCGTTCATCATTGGTGGACCACACATGTAGTACTCACAATCTTCAGGTGCTTCATGATCACGTAAGTAGTTTTCATAAAGAACGTTGTGAATAAAGCCAGTGTAACCATCCCAATTATCTTCAGGCTGTGGATCTGATAGCGCACAATGCCATACAAAGTTAGGGTTCTCTGCAGCTAGTGCATCAAAATCCTCTTCATAGAACATTTCACGCTTAGAACGTGCACCGTACCAGTAAGACATCTTACGCTTAGAGTGTAGACGCTTAAGTTGGTCGAAGATATGTGAACGCATTGGCGCCATACCTGCACCACCACCTACGAATACCATTTCATTTTCAGTGTCTTTCGCGAAGAACTCACCGAAAGGACCAGAAATAGTACACTTGTCACCTTCTTTCAGTGACCAGATGAATGATGACATTTGACCAGGAGCGACATCAGGATTATTCGGCGGCGGCGTAGCAATACGTACGTTTAGCAAAATAATACCGAACTCTTCTGGGTAGTTAGCCATTGAGTAAGCACGGATGATATCTTCATCAACCTTAGACTCGTAGCGGAACAAGTTAAACTTATCCCAGTCGCCACGGTACTCTTCTGGTACATCAAAGTCTGAGTATTTAATGTGGTGAGCCGGTGCTTCAATCTGAATGTAACCACCAGCACGGAAAGGTACTGTTTCGCCATCAGGAATTTGAAGCTTAAGCTCTTTAATAAAGGTTGCTTTGTTATCGTTAGAAATAACAGAACATTCCCACTTCTTCACACCAAAAATTTCTTCAGGAAGCTCGATGTCCATGTCAGATTTAACGTTAACCTGACACGCTAGACGTTCGCCTTCACGTGCTTCACCTTTAGAAATGTGATCAAGCTCTGTTGGTAAAATATCACCACCACCAGATTTAACTTTTACACGACACTGACCACAAGAGCCACCGCCACCACATGCTGATGATACGAAAATACCGTTAGCAGAAAGTGCATTCAGTAGTTTACCGCCCGCACCTGTGGTGATCGCTTTTTCTGGATCGCCGTTTACTGAGATAGTAATGTCACCTGATGGTACTAGCTTAGATTTAGCGAATAAAATCACTAAAACTAGAGCCAGGATAATCAAGGTAAACATGCCTACGCCAAGAATAATATCCATTGACTATTCCTTCCTTATCCTGATTACAGCTGTACGCCAGAGAAAGACATAAAGCCTAACGCCATAAGGCCAACAGTGATAAAGGTAATACCTAAACCACGTAGACCCGCAGGTACATCTGAGTATTTCATCTTCTCACGGATACCCGCAAGCGCAACAATTGCCAACATCCAACCAACACCAGAACCGAAGCCATAGACGATTGATTCAGCGAAGTTGTAATCACGTTGCACCATGAAAGATACACCACCGAAGATTGCACAGTTAACTGTGATCAACGGTAAGAAAATACCTAATGCGTTGTATAGCGGCGGGAAAAAACGATCAAGAACCATTTCAAGGATCTGAACCAATGCCGCGATCACACCAATGAACGTAATAAAGTTCAAGAAAGAAAGATCAACACCTGGGAAAATCGCACCATCTTTAAGTACATAGTTGTACACAAGATTGTTTAACGGTACAGAAAGTGTCAGTACTACGATAACCGCAACACCTAGACCAAAAGAGGTCTTAACTTTCTTAGATACCGCTAGGAAAGTACACATACCCAAGAAGAAAGATAATGCCATGTTCTCGATAAAGATCGAGCGAATCAATAGGCTAATATAATGTTCCATATTCCTCTTACTCCTTCGCTTCTACTTGTTCTGGACGGAAAGTACGAATAATCCAGATCATGAAACCAATTAGGAAGAACGCAGAAGGAGCCAACAGCATTAGACCGTTCGGGTGATACCAACCGCCATCAGAAGCCAGTGGCAATACCTGCATACCAAATAACTTACCAGAGCCTAAAAGCTCACGGAAGAAAGCTACAGTAATAAGTACAAAACCGTAACCTAAACCGTTACCGATACCATCAATAAATGCTGGTACTGGTGCCGATTTCATTGCGTATGCTTCCGCACGACCCATTACGATACAGTTAGTAATGATCAAACCAACAAATACAGATAATTGCTTTGATACATCGTAAAGGTATGCACGTAATACTTCGTCAACCACGATTACTAATGATGCAATAATCGCCATTTGCGCAATAATACGTACGCTGTTTGGAATTTGATTTCGAACTAATGATACGAAAAAGTTCGAGAATGCAGTTACCAATGTTACTGCAATTGTCATTACAAACGCAGTTTCTAACTTAGTAGTTACCGCTAGCGCTGAACAAACACCAAGAATTTGTAATGCAATTGGGTTATTGCTGATAAAAGGTCCAAATAGGATCTTTTTCATTTCTTTAGTATCAGCCATTATTCAGATCTCCTGCACGTAACTTAGCAAGGTAAGGACCAAAGCCCTGTGCACCGAACCAGAAATCGAAGGTATGCTGTACGCCATTACTTGTTAACGTTGCACCAGAAAGACCATCAACACCGTGCTCGCTACCTGCAGGCGCGCCACCTTTAACAATTTTAATTGCAGGCTTGAAGTTCATATCATATAACTTCTTACCAACAAACTGCTCACGCCATGTTGGGTTTTCAACTTCAGCACCCAGTCCCGGAGTTTCCGCCTGATCATAGTAAGTGATACCGTCAATAGTGTTACCATCAGTTGCAACCGCAACGAATGCGTACATCATTGACCATAGACCGTTACCATGAATAGGTAGAATTACTTTCGTAGTCTGACCCGCTGCATCTTTAACAAGATAAACAGTCGCCACGTTTGCACGACGAATGATCTTTGCTAAATCTTCGTTAGCTGGAAGCGAAATAGATTCAGCTGGATTTTTCGCAGCACTACGTTGGTTATATTGCGCGGCATTTTGACCATCAACTTCAGCAACATAATTACCAGTATCAATGTTTACAAGCTTAGGCTCGATAAATTGGTTATATGTTTGCTTAATGTTAGTGTCTTTATTTAGCAGACCTGCAACAGCAAGAATGTTGCGTTGTACGTCAAGTACTGCATTTTCTTGCTGTTTTGGACGCAGAACAACTGCTGCTGTAGATACGATGATTGAACACACAAGGCTCAATACAACTACAAAAATCAGCGTTCTAGAGAAGCTATCCTTATTACTTGCCATGACGAGCCAGTCTCCGTTTGATGTTGCCTTGAACAACTAGGTTGTCAAATAGAGGTGCAAATAGGTTAGCAAATAGAATCGCTAGCATCATACCTTCTGGATATGCAGGGTTAACTACACGTACCATTACAGCCATTGCACCAATCAGTGCGCCATACCACCATTTTGCTTTATTGGTGAACGCAGCCGACACTGGGTCTGTCGCCATAAACATCATACCAAACGCAAAACCACCTAGAACTAGGTGCCACTGCCAAGGCATGTTGAACATTGGGTTAGTATCAGAACCAATGATATTAAATAGCGTTGCAGCAACGATCATACCAATCATTGTACCAGCGATAATACGCCATGAAGCAATGCCCATAACAACAATAAACAGGCCACCAATAAGGATAGCGAGTGTTGATACTTCACCAATTGAACCTGGAAGATGACCAACGAATGCGTCCATCCAAGTGATTGATTGACCAGTAATAGTGTTAACTACGTCTGCTTGGCCACCTTGAGACCACTGACTTAGTGGTGTCGCGCCAGAAAAACCATCCGCCGCATTCCATACTAGGTCGCCAGAAATCTGACCTGGGTATGCGAAAAATAGGAAAGCACGACCAGCAAGTGCAGGGTTAAGGAAGTTGCGACCAGTACCACCAAAAATTTCTTTTGCGACAACGACACCAAAAGTAATACCTAAAGCGGCTTGCCAAAGTGGTAGTGTTGGCGGAACGATCAATGCGAAAAGAATAGAAGTTACAAAGAAACCTTCATTAACTTCATGCTTACGCACCATACAGAACAACACTTCCCAGAAACCACCTACAGCAAAAACAACTGCATAGATAGGTAAGAAGTAAGTTGCACCAAGTAGCATCTTGCTACCCCAACCAGCAGTTGCTGATAGCGTGCCACCTAACATCTGGGTAAACCAGTAATGCCAGTCAGCAGCGATGACTGCTGTTAGTTTGTCTGCTGTGTATAAGTGGTTAAGACCAGCAATAGCTTGATCACCTACGTTATACATACCCCAGAACATTGCTGGGAATACCGCAAACCATACCATGATCATGATACGTTTTAGATCGATGCTGTCGCGAACGTGCGCAGATGAACGCGTCACTTGTCCTGGCGTATACATAAGAGTGGCAAACGCTTCATATAACGCAAACCAACGCTCATGCTTACCACCTGGTTCAAAGTGGTGCTCAATACTTTCGAGGAAATTCTTGAAACCCATGAATTACCCTTCCTTCTCAATTTTGTCCAAACACTCACGCATCATTGGACCAAACTCATATTTACCAGGACACACGAACGTACATAGTGCTAGATCTTCTTCATCTAGTTCTAGAAGGCCCAACTGTTGTGCACTGTCAATATCACCTGCACAGATATCGCGCAGTAATAATGTTGGTTCAATATCAAGCGGCATTACTTTTTCGTAATTGCCGATTGGCACCATGGCACGCTCACTACCATTTGTCGTTGTTGTCATGTTGAACAACTGACCAGGGAAGAACTGGCTCATGAAGGCACGAGTAACCGAAAACTTGTTTTTACCAGGAACAATCCAGCCTAAGAATTCTTTCTCATAGCCTTCACGTAAAGCAGAAACTTGTAAGTGGTAACGACCAAGGTATCCATGAACACCTTCAGCTTTAACACCGTTAAGTACTGAACCTGATAGCACGCGTAGTTGACCTGGCATCATTTCTGAATCAGTTAAGTCAGAAATAGAAGCACCAATCTGAGTACGTACTAAACGAGGATTCGTCACTACAGGGCCAGCTAACGCAACAATACGATCAGTGAAAATTTCACCAGTCAGGAATAACTTACCGAACGCAATCACGTCTTGGTAATTGATATTCCATGCAATATTATTCACGTCTGCACCGAACAACATATGAATATGTGTACCGGCTAGACCTGCTGGGTGTGGGCCGTTAAATACATGCTCTTCAACATTCGCTTCTGCTGAACGAGGTAGGCTTGCACCTGATTTACATACGTAAACTTTGCCGCTGGTTAAACGTGAAAGCACAGTTAAACCTGCAATGAACGCTTCATTTTGCTCATTGATGATAACTTCAGGGTTAGCCGCTAATGGATTGGTATCCATTGCAGTAACAAAAATCGCTTTCGACTCTGAACCAACAGCGGGTACTTTACTGAACGGGCGCGTACGAAGCGCTGTCCACATACCTGATTCAACTAATTGATCAACCACAACAGCACGGCTTAACTGTGCTAATTGCGCTGCATCATATTTGTTAAATGTGATTTGCTCATCACCTTCTACATCAATAACAACTGATTGTAGAACGCGCTTAGCACCACGATTAACTTCTATTACCTTGCCGCTAGCTGGTGCAGTGAATTTAACGCCAGGATTCTTTTTATCTTCAAAAAGAACCTGACCTTTTTTCACTACATCCCCTACGCGAGTATGCATTGTAGGACGCATACCAACATATTCTTCGCCTAGCAAGGCGACTTTAGAGATGGTATTACCATCATGTATCGCCTGGGCTGGAGTCCCTGAAATTGGGATATCCAAACCCTTTTTTATTGTAATCATACGCACTTGCACTACATTAAAGGGAAAAAAGAATTTTCATATTGCGTAATTTAAGATACTACGTTCCTTGGCCTGATATCGATGAACAGGCAGTGGCAGAAACCACTGAACGACTCCGTATCGCAACATCCAGTTAACTATCGCGCCACAAACATTAATGCGCGAGTAATTTTTCAGCCCGCGATTCTACCATTAATTAACTCGTTTTTTCTATGGTAATCCACGCGATTCAGTGTGAAAACCAAGCAACAAATAAGACGCAATAGGTTTATTAACTAATAAACATGATCAACTGCACATTTACGGGATTTTTTACATAAATATTAAATTTCAAATCCACTCCTTTATTTAACATTATTATAAAAAAAACCCCCCAATAACACATCATGTCAACATAAATACAAACTTATCAATAAACATGTGATAGTTGGTTGTATTCCAACCATACCACTAACAACAAAGTAACAACATAGCTAAGTGGCAGCCAAAACAGTAACCATTTCAAACCGTCGTAAAAAAACCGTTTTGTTAACAATTTTTATTGTTATAGACATCATTATCAATTATCTAATGTTGAACCTCCATGACAATGTGGTGATGCAGGTGCATGTAGTTGCTGCTGCCATTCTGATTCAGTATAAGTATGAACCGCAAGTGCATGAATATGATTTTCTAATTCATCAGCTAAACACTGATTTACCGCGCGATGACGGGTAATAAGACGCTGGCCTTCAAACTGGGCACTTACGACAATAACTTTAAAATGGCTTTCTGAACCTTCAGGGACGTTATGCATGTAACTTTCATTAATAACATCAAGATGCACTGGACTAAAATGGTGGTTTAACTTTGCTTCGATTTGGGGTTGAATCATAATGTCCTCAACTAAAAAAGCGGCTTTTCAACGCTAATAATAACAATTCTTCATTATTCTACTGTTATCTTGCTAGATTTCCTTTCAAGCTTTTCACTGTTCTGCGAAAATGCTCTACTATCTCTTCGTCAACATACTCGAAAGTTATTCTTAATGAAACCAGAGCTAACCTTGCATCAACGTACATTAACGTTAACCCGTTTCCCTGTACGAAAAAATGAAACCCTGCAAGCATGGGATGCCGCAGATGAATATTTGATCAATCATTGTCATACGATAGATCTTGACCCTCAACGGCCAGTACTGATCCTCAATGATAATTTTGGAGCATTAAGTTGTTGGTTTGCAAATCAAGCACAAGTAACAACAGTGACGGATTCTTTTATTACTCAGCAAGCTATTATTAATAACCTAAGTGTTAATAATTTGCCTGCTGCCACTATTATTGATTGTCTCGCTGATTTACCTGCTAATCCACAATTAGTACTAATTAAGCAGCCCAAAAACAACCGTCTACTGAGTTGGCAATTACAACAACTTTGCCACTTATTACCCCAAGACTGTATTGTTATTACTACGGGTAAAGTAAAAGAAATTCACTCTTCAACCTTAAAATTATTTGAAAAATATCTAGGTGAGACAAAAACATCACTGGCAGTAAAAAAAGCACGTTTGATTTTTACTACAGTAAATAAATCATTAGCTGTACCAATGCCACATCCTACAAGCTGGACAGTACCAGAACATGCTCTAACGATGACTAATTATGCCAATGTCTTCTCAAGTGATAGCTTAGATATTGGTGGTCGTTTTTTATTAGATTTCATTCCATCAAAGCCACAATATAACGACATTATTGACCTTGGATGCGGTAATGGTGTGATAGGTATTAAAGCAGCTCGATTAAACCCACACGCCAATGTTACCTGTGTTGATGAAAGCTTTATGGCAATTGCATCTTGTCGTGAGAATGCGCAGCTAAACCTGCCAACAACAGAGAAATTTAACGTAATAGCATCAAACTGCTTAGATAACTTTGACAATCAAAGTGCGGATCTAGTGTTATGCAATCCACCATTTCATCAAAACAACACCATCACTGATCATATTGCTTGGCAAATGTTCTGTGATGCTAAGCGAATATTACGTCAACACGGAGAGCTAATTATCATTGGTAATCGTCAATTAAAATACCATGAGAAATTAAACCGTATTTTCGCAAAAGTCGACACTATTGGTAGTAATGATAAATTTGTCGTATTACGTGCAATAAAATAGCCCAAATTTATCGTCGTCTAAATTAATATTTAAACGGCAGCTATGACCTTTTTATTAACATTAACGACATAAGCAAAGGGAATGCTTTATGATAAAAAAATACGTTGTTCTAGTATCAGCATTAGTATTAAGTGCATGTGCAGCGACACCACCGGCGCCCGTTGCATTAATGCCTACGGCTGTCTTTACGTCACAGCCGTGGGCAAAGAACAAAACACTTAATTTAACTTGTGTTGATCAAGCCCCAAATAGTTACATTGCCGTTATTGATAATGGCAGTACTGAAAATGTGCAGGTTATTCAACCTCAACAGCCATTATCATTAACATTACGTCAAGCATTAGCACAACAACTAACAGGGCAAGGATTTAGCATTACTAACAATGCAGCTTCCACTATGGCAGTTAAAGTTGAAAAAGCATTGATCACTGTAAAACAAGGATTGATGACATATAATATGCGCAGTGAACTGCAATTACAGCTGATGGTAAATACGCCTGATGGTCAATTTACTAAACGTTATTCTGGCCGTTCAAGTCGTGAGGATGCACTCACTGCATCAAATAAAGATATTGCAACAAGTATGAATAAACTCATGAATTCTGTACTTAATGAAATCGCTAATGATAGTGAACTAAATAAATACCTTAAGGAGAATGTATAATGTCGCGTTTTTTATTAGCTTTATGCTTATTGGTTGCATTACCGGTTAGTGCAGCTACAAAAGTATTGATTACCACCAACTTAGGTAACTTTACCGTTGAATTAAATGAAGAAAAAGCACCGACCACCACCAAAAACTTCTTACGTTACGTTGATGACGGTAGCTATGTTGGTACTATTTTTCATCGAGTTATTCCTGGTTTTATGGCTCAAGGTGGCGGTTTTGATAAAGCATTAAAACAGCGCCCAAGTTACCCTCCGATCAAAAATGAAGCAGACAATGGTTTACCAAATAATATGGCAACCATCGCAATGGCTCGTACCCAAAATCCAAACTCAGCCACACGTCAGTTTTATATCAATCTTGCAAATAATGATTTCTTAAATACCCAAGGCAACCAAACAGGCTATGCTGTATTTGGAAAGGTAATAAAAGGCTTCCCTGTTGTTGAACAAATGGCAACGATACCGACAACCTCAAACCCACAAACAGGTATGAGCGACGTACCACAACAACCGATTATTATTGAAGCCATGAAAGTCATTAAATAATGTGATTACGTCACCTGTACGTGATCACTCACGTAACAGGTGACGTCTATGTTAACACTTGCTTATAATCGCGCCGCTATTCCGGCTCAAGAACACTATTTACAACAATTTATTATCGATAATGCTCCCGTCTTAGCGCTCAATGCTATTGCTGCTAGCCACGGACAAATTACTTATATCCAACTGCAAAATTTATTTAACCGCCAATTAGCCCAATGGTGGACACTTCCTTATGATAACCCACAGTCGGCTAACCAATATGAAGCCAGTTATTGGTCATTAATTCAGACATTGAGCGGTATTAGCGATTATCAATTAATGGGGGATCGTTTTATCCAACATAAGATTGCTATTCTTAGTTGCTACTTACTCAATATTGGATCCAGCCCTAAAATTACATTGATAAATCGCCCTTAATAGTATTTATTTGCGTAAATAACGCTAAAAATAGAATTAAATTGTAAAATATTTGTCTGATAACCATCAAGTCGATGCGTAAAAATTTTAGAGCTGCTAAGCTTTCGTTTTATAATAAAATTTTTCAAAGATTCAGTACGCTAACGATAAGTGAGTATTGTTACCTTGGTTTCCAGAGGAATATATGGATAAAGCGACACCTCAAGAAAACACCCAAGGTTGGCGAGTTTACGCCAACCCTAAAGCCTTAATCATGTTAGCTCTTGGATTTTCATCAGGATTACCGATTTTATTGGTATTTGGTACTCTGTCTTTTTGGCTACGTGAAGCTGATGTGAGTAAAACAAGTATTGGATTTTTCAGTTGGGTCGCCTTAGCTTATGGCTTTAAATGGGCATGGTCACCGCTGGTCGATCGTTTCTCATTACCCATTTTTTCACACTTATTTGGCCGTCGTCGCGGCTGGATGCTATTTTCACAAATTGTGATTATTTTATCATTGTGCGGTATGGCATTAAGTAACCCACAAACGGATCTGTTTCAATTTGCCCTTTTTGCCATCATGGTTGCCTTTGCTTCTGCAACGCAAGATATTGTTATCGATGCTTTCCGTATTGAGCTTGCAACAGAGCGTATGCAAGCAGCATTATCAGCAACCTATTTAGCTGGTTATCGTTTAGCTATGATCATGGCAGGTGCTGGTGCTCTTGCCTTTGCTGCCTGGTTTGGTTCTGATTCTGGTTACGATCCTAGTGGTTGGAAAAGTGCCTATTTCATCATGGCAGCAATGATGCTTATTGGTGTGATCACCACGCTTATCGTCAAAGAACCAACCATTGATAATAGCGCCATCAACACCATTGAAACCAATTACAAACAACAACTTATTAATAAAGGCTATAATAAGCATCACGCCAATTTAAGTGCATGGTTTTATACCGCCGTTATTATGCCATTTCGAGATTTCTTTCAACGTTATGGTAAAAACGCCCTACTCATCTTGTTATTAATCAGCTGTTACCGTATTTCAGATATTGTAATGGGCGTAATGGCTAATGTGTTTTATGTCGATATGGGCTTTACTAAAAGTGAAGTCGCGTCAATATCAAAAGTATTTGGGGTCGTGATGACCATTGCAGGTGCAGGATTAGGCGGTATTTTAGTCAGCAAGTTTGGGACGCTAAAAATACTGGCATTAGGCGCACTATTATCAGCCACCACTAATTTATTATTTATTATGTTTAGCTATGTGGGTAATAACATTGAAATGCTAACACTGGTTATTTCTGTTGATAATCTTGGGGCAGGTATTGCAACTGCAGCATTTATCACTTTTATGTCAAGTCTAACCAATGTCGCATTCTCAGCTACTCAATATGCGTTATTTAGCTCGATAATGGTATTATTTCCTAAATTCCTTGCAGGTTTTTCTGGCGTCTATATCGATCACTTTGGTTACAACGTATTTTTCTTAACCACTGCCTTAATGGGAGTGCCCGTATTAATACTAATCCGTATATTAGCCAAGAATTCAGCACTTAATATTATAGCTGAGCCTACCCGCTCATCTTAATAAAATTATCAATTTAATTTATCTTATCTCGAAAGCTAGCCCTTGCTGCTAGCTTTCGATAGTCTCCGCTAAAAAACCAACAATTTATATCGCGTTGCCGTTAGTCTATCAAGACTGATTAAAGTTCATTCTTATTGATATTCAATGGATAAAGATCACATTTCTAGTCAATGCAATCGATTACACTGGATCGCGATCACAAATGGTAAAGGATTGCGCAAACGTTTCATTCCCAAACGTGCAATAAAGCACTAGAATCAGCGCCAACAAACGGGGCGGCCAAATCCCACCATCTAGATCAACATGAGCGAGATAACAAGATGCGCAAATCACTAGTAGCATTCAGCATTTTAGCAGCAACAGCACTTCCTTCGTTAGCTAATGCAGCAGATTACTCTGACAACATCCATAAAAATGATTATAAGTGGATGCAATTCAACTTAATGTACGCGCTAAAAGAATTACCTCGCCCAGCAGATGCGCATTCAGGTCACGATTACCTAGAAATGGAATTTGGTGGTCGCTCAGGAATCTTTGATCTTTATGGCTATGTTGATGTATTTAACCTAACTAACTCTGATAGTAGCGATAAAACATCAGCAGACGATAAAATGTTCATGAAATTTGCACCACGCATTTCTCTTGACGCATTAACAGGTAAAGACCTATCTTTCGGCCCAGTAAAAGAACTTTATGTAGCAACACTATTTAACTGGGGCGGTAATAACGGCGGCGTAAATAACTACTTCGTTGGTCTAGGTTCTGATATCGAAGTGCCATGGTTAGGTAAAATGGGCTTTAACATTTACTCTCTATATGACATGAACGTTAAAGACTGGAATGGTTACCAAGTATCAACTAACTGGTTCAAACCTGTTTACACCTTTGAAAACGGAACATTCATTTCTTACCAAGGTTACATTGATTACCAATTTGGTATGAAGAAAGAATACACATCAGCAAGCAATGGTGGCGTGATGTACAACGGTATCGTATGGCATTCAGATCACTATGCTGTCGGTTACGGTCTAAAGGCTTACCATAATGTATACGGTATTGATGATGGTACTTTCGGTCTGAAATCATCCGGTGTTTCACAATACTTCAGCCTGTCTTACAAGTTTTAAGCTGACGGTATAACACCATAAAAAAGGCGCTAATGGCGCCTTTTTTGATCGTCTCAATTGGCCACAATGTTATCATGCAATAAATTAGGCTAATAACGGATTGGACTGTGAACATAACCTTGGTCGGAGCTGGTGCTATTGGTACATTATGGGCCATAAAATTAACTCAACAGCAACATAACGTACAATTGTGGACCAGAGATTCAACAGCAGAAATAACAGTGCATTTTAGTGAATTAAATTCACCAACAATCACGACTGATTACATTTTTAGTTGCAATGACTCGCATGATCTAACTACCAGTGAGGTGGTTATTATTACTGTCAAAGCCTTTCAAGTCACCGCTGCACTCACACCACTATTACCTTATTTAACCCCTGATTGTATTGTGGTAATTATGCATAATGGCATTGGTAGCCAGCAACAAGTTCAGCAATTATTACCCCATAATCCAATTATCTATGCCACTACCTCTCAAGCAGCCTTTAAACCCACCCAGACAACCATTCAACACACTGGTTTAGGGCAAACATCACTGGGGGCTATCAATGATTATGCGCAATCTCTGTCCCATATCGCCACTCTGTTTGATGTTGCTTTAGCACCAACCCAATGGCAAGCTAATATCTATCAGCCGCTATGGCAAAAACTGGCCATCAATTGTGCTATTAACCCTCTGACAGCTATCCATCAATGTTGTAATGGTGATTTAACACAAGCTTGTTATCAATCACAGCTAGATTCTATTTGCTTAGAAGTAGCACTGATCATGACAGCGGAAGGCTTTGTGACGACTCAACAACAGCTACGCCACCAAGTTGATAATGTAATTAAAGCGACAGCTAATAACTATTCATCCATGAATCGTGACATTTTTCATCATCGACTCACTGAAATCGATTATATTAATGGGTATTTAGTTCAACAGGCCCAACGCCATAATATTGATACTCCAATTAATTATCAATTATGGCAGGCTATTAAACACATGGAGTCATTAGACCATGCCTGAGTTATGTCCTCGCGTCGTTGTTTGTATTGCCCCAGGCAGTGAAGAAATGGAAGCAGTTAATACTATTTCTATTTTAAAACGGGCTCAATTTGAGGTTATTGTTGCCAGTGCAGCAGAGGATGGCGCCTTAATTGTTGAGGGGTCACGCGGCATTAAACTGGTTGCGGATACCGCACTAATTACAATAGCCGATGAACAATTTGATGCAGTGGTATTACCCGGAGGCGTTGCAGGAGCAGAGCATTTTCGTGATAGCCCGTTAGTGGTCGAATTTGTAAAACAACACCATTATGATGGTAAATTGATTGCCGCAATTTGTGCCACACCAGCCATCATGTTTGCCGCCAATGATATGTTTCCTAAAGCACTAATGACTTGTCACCCTGCTTTTCATGATCAAATTCCAGTACCTCAATTACGCCCTAAACGTGTTGTGTATGATAAGCATGCTCGCTTATTAACCAGTCAAGGCCCCGGTACAGCACAAGAGTTTGCGCTTGATATTGTTACTCAGTTAACCAATAAAGCCAAAACAGCAGTTATTGCTGAATCAATGGTGGTGTGGCCAAACATGCATTACGATGTTATGCCGGAACGTTAATGGTACCATCGGCATAAAAAAGCCCTCAATGATCAGATCATTGAGGGCTTTTTTGATGTCATAAACACGGCATAAGATCCGCGCACATGGCATTAATTATAATGGGCGATATACTTTTACGTTCTCAAAGCCATTCTCTTTCAAGTATAGCGCTTGTAAACGGCTCATCACACCATGAGCACAGTAAAGTAAGTAAGTCTTCTCTTTTGGTAAATCACCAAACTGAGTCGCTAACTTGTAGAATGGAATATGTTTAACTTCCACACCATCAAGTTCTAGCGGGCTTTCATCTTCTTCATCTGGGCTACGAATATCAAGTACAACAGCATCCGCTGAGATATGCTCGACTAATTCAATTTCAGGGGCTTGTTCTTGGCTCTGTTTTTCGATTTCACGAATATCCATCACTCGTGCCTCATCTATAACGCGATCAAGAATAGTAAAATCAAATTTCGCTTCTTCAATCTCAAGCTTTGATTTTACCGCTTTGACTGTTGGGCTCTTTGAAATCACACCACAGAATTCAGGCATGGTTGCAGCAAAGTCTTCGGTACCAATCTGACGAGAGACATCGATAATATCTTCTTTGTCCCAGTTGATCAGCGGACGCAGAATCAAAGTATCAGTCACGTTATCAATATGACGTAAATTCGTTAGCGTTTGGCTTGAAACCTGACCTAACGCTTCACCTGTTACTAATGCCTGAATACCAAACTTCTCAGCGACACGACCGGCTGCACGCATAAACATACGTTTTAGGATCACACCCATTTGGCCATCATCGACTTTTTCTAAGATCTCACCAACAACAGGATCAAAATCAACAGCGATAAATTTAACTTTGGCAGATGAACCGTATTTTTTCCATAAGAAGTGTGCAACTTGCTTAACACCAATCTCATGGACAGGACCACCAAGATTAAAGAAGCAGTAATGTACTTTACTACCACGCTTAATATGAAGGTAACTTGAAACACCTGAGTCAAAGCCACCAGAAATAAGGCTTAATACGTCTTCTTGAGTACCTAAAGGAAAACCACCTAGACCTTTATGGCGGAATAACACTTGGTTAAGCAAATTATGCTCAATCTCAATGTTAACGGTAATATCAGGCTTTTTTAGTCTAACTTTTGCAGATTCAATCGCTTGGTTAAGACCACCACCAACATAACGCTCAGCTTCAATTGAGGTAAAGTCATGTTGACCAACGCGTTTAGCGCGAACACAGAATGTCTTACCTTCAAGGCTATCACCAACAAGGGCAAGTGTTTGCTCAAAGATATTATGAAGATCAGTAAATTCCGTCTGTTGAACTTCAAGTGAATGGTGAATACCAGGTGTTTGCGTTAAAGCGGCAAGCACCATCTCACGTTTAGTTTCATCAGGTTCGTTCACTTCTAATGAAAAGCGACGATTGTAAACACTAACAGACTCAGACTGACGCTTTAAAATAATGCGCAGGTTAGACTCAAGAATTTTGATAAAACGCTTACGTACTGAGTCACTTTTAACAAAAATCTCTGGATGTGGTTTAACTATAAATTTCATAACACACTTCGCTTTACTGGGTCTAAAGTACCAAACAGAATAAAGTACCAAACGGAATTAAAGGCGCGAATTATACAGCAAGGTGTCTGCCACTGGAACAAGGATATACGAACAGCACAACTTATCTTAATCAGTCACGCACTTATTATTGGTGTTTATACTGTTTTTACCTTAGTCACAATCACACCAACCAGCAAATACCATGATGAAAAAAAGACCACTCACTTATTTTGCTTCAACGCTCATTTCTTCAGAATAATGAGGTCGCCCTTGTACAATTGAAATTTCAACCCGTCGATTTCGACTTCGCCCTTGAGCTGTTTTGTTATTCGCAATTGGCGCAGTATCAGCCATCCCCACAACTTGCATTCGCTTGCGATCAAATCCTTTCACTTGTTCCATAACCTGAGCGACGGATACCGCTCGTTGTGATGAAATATCCCAATTTGAACGATAAAGCTCAGAATCTAATGGCAGATTATCAGTATGGCCACTAACACGAATAATGCCTGGAACATCTTTGACTAACTCTGTAACTTGTTTAATAAGAGGAATAAATTTGGGTTGTAAAAATGCAGAACCTTCAGGAAATGCACCTTTTTCTTTAATTCGAATCACCAATTGCTGCCCAAACGCTTCAATCTCTACTGTATTATCAGTGATCTCTCGCGCTAAGGCTTGGGTTAAGACTTGAGCCATTTGCGACTGCGCTTGCATTTGTGCTTGTTGTTCAGAATGGTCACTAGGGCCATTATTTGACGTTGTATCCTCTTTACGCACTCCACCATCACGTTCATTGATACCATCATGAAAATCTAAAGAGCGTTTAGTAATATCAATGGTCTGCTGCATAATCACAACTATTGGGGTTGGTTCTGGTCGTCCAGGTCGAAACTCTTGCGCAATAACACTGGTACCTTTGGGAATATCATTCACGTTTAATACATTTTGAACCCCAAACGCATTTTTCATCGATCCGGCAATTTGCTGAAATTTAAGTACATCCATTTCAGAGAACGACAACAATAATACGAAAAAGCACATCAACAAGGTCGCAAGATCAGCAAAAGTAGCCATCCATGCTGGTGCACCTTTTTTCTGTTGTGGTGGTAAAGAATCCATCATTGACCCTTACTCATCAAAATTGATACGACGTTTTTTCTCATGCAGATAATTTTTCAAATAACTATCAATCACACGTGGATTTTGACCTTCTTGAATCGCTAACACACCATCAAGAATCAACAACCGATTCAGCCGCTCTTCATTTTTACGCAGCATTAATTTATCCGCGATGGGTAATGCCACCATATTAGCCAAAATAGAACCGTATAATGTGGTTAACAATGCCACTGCCATTGCTGGCCCAATTGACTTAGGATCATCCATATTCGATAGCATCGCCACTAAACCTATGAGTGTTCCTATCATTCCCATTGCAGGTGCAACATCCCCTAACGCAGAAAAAATACTTGCCCCTTGTTCATGACGCTCATTGGTCAATGCAATGTCTTTTCTTAATATCATCCTTACTGTATCAGCATCATGACCATCAACCAGTAAATCAATGCCTTTACGCAAAAATGGGTTTTCTACTTCCATCTCTTCCAATGCAAGAAAACCACCTTTACGAGCAGAATCGGCCATAGTTACAATTTGCGCAATAAGGTCATCGGGTTTATCGGTTTTAAATATAAACGCTTTAGCCGCAATTTTAGCTGCGCCAAAAAACTGACTGATGTTGTATTTCATCAGCACGATAAACAAACTGCCGCCAAAAACGATCAATACCGAGGAGGTATCGGCAAACATCACCAAATCGCCCCCCACCAACATTGCCATTAAAATAAAAGCAAATGATCCAACCAATCCGATAAGCGTCGCTAAATCCACGCAAAAACTCCTTTACTGCCGTTTTTAATGTTTAATTTAACGATCTGACAGCCAATTAACATAGGACAAAAATTTATAAGAACAATGTTCGCTGTTCATTAAACAGCAATGCCATATCGTCCCATAGAATAAAACCTTGCGATCATAGGATAAAACGTCAACAGCACTATCTATCGCAAACTAACTCTTTATCGACCATAATCTCGTTTAATTTAGGGTTTTATTTCCATCATTGAGTAATATTTATTGATCCCAACGATGAAAATTACTGTCTGTGGCACAGATTACTGTGACATAATTTGACCTTAGATAGTCACTACGTTATTTTTCTTGCACTTAGATAAGAGTAAAAATGATATGGCAGCAAAAAAACCTGAAAATATGGCATTCGAAGCCGCACTTGATGAGCTAGATGCCATTGTCAATGAACTAGAATCGGGTGATATCCCACTGGAAGATGCGTTGAAGAAATTTGAGCGTGGTATTTCATTGGCTCGCAACAGTCAGTTAAAGTTAACCCAAGCAGAACAGCGCGTAGAAATTTTATTACACGCTGATGATAATGCACCATTAACTGACTTTGAGCCAAGCCATGACGAATAGTGTACCGCTATCGCAGACGCTTAAAACGCTGCAACAACGTAACAACCAATGCCTAATAGATTGGTTAACTAAACAACCTTTTTCAGGCCAAACCCTACTAAAAGCCATGAAGCATGGTACCCTGTTGGGCGGAAAACGTGCTCGTCCTTATCTGACATACGTCACTGGTGAAATGTTGGGTGTCGATTATGATGATCTTGATACTGCCGCTGCGGCCGTTGAATGTATTCATGCATATTCGTTAATTCATGATGATTTGCCCGCAATGGATAACGATGCACTGCGTCGCGGCCAACCCACTTGTCATATCGCTTTTAATGAAGCGATCGCTATTTTAGCTGGTGATGGATTACAAACGTTAGCCTTTGAAATTATAGCTCAAGGCCGCTTAAGTCCAGAAGGACATCAACAACGTATTGCCATGGTTAGCGAATTAGCGCAAGCCTCTGGTGCGGCAGGTATGTGCCAAGGACAAGCTCTCGATTTAGAAGCTGAAGGCCAACACGTTGGACTAGAGCAACTAGAATTAATTCATAAACACAAAACAGGCGCCTTGATCCGTTGTGCGGTTCGCTTAGGTGCACTGGCTGCTGGTGAAAAAGGACGGGAAATTCTGCCACAGCTCGACAAATATGCCGATGCCATAGGCCTTGCATTTCAAGTTCAAGATGACATTTTAGATGTAATCAGCGACACTGAAACGCTAGGTAAGCCTCAAGGTTCAGATCTTGAGTTAGATAAAAGTACCTACCCAGCACTACTTGGGTTAGACGGAGCGCAACAAAAAGCGCAACAACTTTATCTAGAAGCGCTACAAGCATTAGCAGCAATACCTTACAATACCTATCAATTGGAAGTTTTTGCCCGATATGTTATCGAGCGCAACAACTAAAATCAGTAAAAGCGCCGAACTGTTATGACTTTGGATATATCAAAATACCCGCATCTCGCATTAGCTAACACGCCAGATGAATTACGATTATTGCCCGCAGAAAGTCTGCCTCAAGTCTGTGATGAGTTACGTACTTATTTACTCAAGACGGTTAGCCAAACCAGCGGTCACTTTGCCTCCGGACTCGGTACAGTTGAGCTTACCGTTGCGCTTCACTATGTCTATAATACTCCGTTTGATCATGTGATCTGGGATGTTGGCCATCAGGCTTACCCACATAAAATTTTAACGGGTCGTCGCGATCGAATGTCGACCATTCGCCAAAAAGGTGGATTACACCCTTTTCCTTGGCGTGATGAAAGTGAATACGATGTCTTATCTGTCGGCCACTCATCAACATCAATCAGTGCTGGTTTAGGCATGGCGATTGCGGCTGAAAAAGAAGGCCTTAACCGTAAAGTTGTCAGTATTATTGGTGATGGCGCAATTACCGCAGGCATGGCATTTGAAGCCATGAACCATGCCGGTGATATACATAGTGATATGTTAGTCATTCTTAATGATAATGAAATGTCGATTTCTGAAAATGTAGGCGGTTTAAGTAATCATTTAGCCCATTTATTGGCAGGTAACTTTTACGCTTCTATTCGTGAAGGTGGTAAAAAAGTACTCTCTAATGCACCGCCAATTAAAGAAATCGTTAAACGTGCAGAAGAACATATTAAAGGCATGGTTGTTCCAAGCACAATGTTTGAAGAGCTTGGTTTTAATTACATTGGTCCAATTGATGGCCATGATATTGATGAGTTAGTGAAAACGCTCAAGAATATGCGTCACCTTAAAGGGCCGCAATTTCTGCATATTATGACTAAAAAAGGCAAAGGCTATGCGCCAGCAGAAGCTGACCCAATCAATTACCATGCAGTTCCAAAATTTGATTTAAGTGAAAAACCACTGCCAAAAGCAAAAAATACCAGCCCAACTTTTTCTAAAATTTTTGGTGATTGGCTATGCGATATGGCGGCAGTTGATGACAAATTGATGGCGATTACTCCTGCCATGCGTGAAGGTTCTGGCATGGTACGCTTTTCAAAACAATACCCAGAGCAATATTTTGATGTTGCTATTGCAGAACAGCACGCGGTTACACTCGCAAGCGGCATGGCAATTGGTGGTTATCACCCTGTTGTAGCAATTTACTCTACCTTCTTGCAACGTGGCTATGATCAACTGATTCATGATGTAGCTATTATGAACTTACCTGTCATGTTTGCGATTGATCGTGCAGGTTTAGTCGGTGCCGATGGTCAAACCCATCAAGGTGCATTTGATATTAGCTTTATGCGCTGTATTCCGAACATGGTGATCATGGCACCAAGCGATGAAAACGAATGTCGCCAAATGCTTTATACTGGCCATCAACACCAAGGTCCAACAGCCGTACGCTATCCGCGTGGTTGTGGTCTTGGCACTGATGTAGAAACCACGATGACAGCAATTGAAATTGGTAAAGGCATTATCCGCCGTCAAGGTGAGAAAGTGGCCATTTTAAACTTTGGTGCAATGCTGGGTTATAGCTTAGATGCAGCTGAAAGCTTAAATGCAACCGTTGCCGATATGCGCTTTGTTAAACCGCTTGATGAAGCATTAATTCTTGAACTAGCAGCGAATCATGACGTGTTAGTCACTGTTGAAGAAAATGCGATTTCTGGTGGCGCAGGTAGCGGTGTGATTGAGTTTCTAATGCAGCAAAAATGCATTAAACCAGTATTAAACATTGGTCTGCCCGATCGATTCATCGAACAAGGGACGCAAGCTGAATTACACCATATGTTAAAAATCGATGGTGTCGGCATTGAAAAACAAATTATTGAATATCTTGCTAAATAAGCATTAATTTACGCTCACAGTAATCAAAAAAGCCATGAAGCATACACTTCATGGCTTTTTTATTGCTTGCTCATTAAACTGAAACTTAGAAACCTAACCAGTAACCAACAAACCACAATGAGATCATTGCCATAAAACCAGCTAACACATCATCAATCATGATCCCAAAACCACCTTCGACATGTTTATCTAACCAGCTAATCGGCCATGGCTTTAACATGTCAAAAAAGCGGAATAGAATAAAGCCCGCTAATATCCACTGCCATGATACGGTTGGTGCTACTGCCATTGTGATCCAAAAACCAACGAACTCATCCCACACTATACTGCCATGATCATGAACCTTCATGTCCGTCGAGGTAATATGACAAATACGGATCCCGATCAGAGCAGCAACCAAAACCGCCACTAAATACCAACCAAAAGGCAATTGAGCAAGAATAAGGTATAACGGAATGGCGGCCAGCGTTCCCATCGTACCAGGAATATATTTTGCTAAACCACTGCCAAATCCTGTGGCTAATAAGTGCCAAGGATTATTCATTTTTAATAAATCTTTTGGATTTGTACTCACGTTAATACCCTAATTATTTGTTACACCAAAATGATCCCAACCGGATAATTTCCAACTCAATGGCTTACCTAACTGTAATAACGATAAACCACGACCCGTAGTCACTTGACCAATACAGCTATATTTAACATTAGTATGCGCTAAAGCCATCACTAATGCATCTCGATTAGCTTTTGAAACAGTAAAGCAAAGCTCATATTCTTCACCACTGGTTAAAGCTAACTGTTGTGCTTGTTGACGGTCACCATTACAGAATGTCAGTAAATCAGCAGATAATGGTAATTTTTCAACATCAATCTCAATCGCAACTTGAGAGCGGTCACCAATATGGGTTACATCCGCAATCACGCCATCAGAAATATCTAATGCCGCAGATGCAATGCCTCGTAAAGCCTCACCCACATTCACTCGAGGTTGTGCTTTAAAATGGCGTTCAACTAATACCGTTGCGAGAGATGGTTCACATTGAGACTGATTTAATATCAAAGCAAGCCCTGCGGCACTATCACCAAGATCACCCGTTACATAAATATCATCACCCACTTGTGCGCCACTGCGAGTTAATGCCTGACCTCGTGGCACTAAGCCTTGTACGGTTAAGGTAATACTTAACGGGCCTTTAGTGGTATCACCACCAATTAATTGAATATTATATCGATTAGCAAGTTCAAAAAAACTATGGCAAAAAGGCGCTAACCACGCTTCATCAATAGTCGGTAATGTTAACGCTAAGGATACCCATGCAGGCGTGGCTCCCATTGCAGCTAAATCACTGATATTAGATGCTAATGCTTTATAAGCCACTAACGCAGGATCGGCATCAGCTAAAAAGTGTGTGTCTGCAACTAATGAATCGGTACTCACTGCAATATGGTAATTGGTGGGAACATCCACTAGCGCACAATCATCTCCGATCGCTAACACAACATCATCACGCTGCTGTTGTTGGTGTGCGAAATACTGTTTGATGATATCAAATTCACTTTTTACCATGATTTTCTATTCCTTTAATAAAAAAAAAGCCAGCTAATAAGCTGACTTCTTTCATCGTACTTAACGTGAAAAAATTATTTATCTTTTTTACGTAAAGATGGTGCAGCTTTATCTAACACACCATTGACGAATTTGTGGCTATCTTCAGCACCGAAAAGTTTTGCTAATTCGATGGCTTCATTGATCACAACTTTAAATGGTACGTCTTCACGCTTAACCATTTCATACATTGCAAGACGAAGTAAAGCAAGTTCCATCTGGTCAAGATCCTGAAGTGGACGAGACAAGTATGGGCGCATTTTGCTATCAAGTTCTTGATGGCTTAATACAACACCTGCGAATAAATCACGGAAGTAGCTAACATCAGTCTCCGGCGCTTTACACATAGGTGCATCAGCTTGATGTTCTTCTTCTTCAAACTTATCGCCTGAAAGGAAATATTGCTCAATATCCGCAACATTACCTTTAGTAAGTTGCCAAGAATAAATTGCTTGTACAGCAAATTGACGTGCATTACGACGCGCGGCTGGTTTCACAGTAACCCCCATTAGGATTCGATTTGGGACAGGACATTTACCATTTCGAGCGCGCTTAGTGCAGCCTCTGCCCCTTTATTACCAGCCTTGGTACCGGCACGCTCAATGGCTTGTTCTATAGAATCAACAGTCAACACACCGAAAGCAACTGGAGTATTATACTCTAGTGCAACTTGTGCTAGACCTTTATTACACTCACCGGCAACATAGTCAAAATGAGGTGTTCCACCACGAATAACAGAGCCTAAAGCTACGATAGCATCATAGCGATCACTCTTCGCGACTTGCTGGGCAACAAGCGGTAGTTCATAAGCACCAGGGCAACGAACAACAGTGATATTATCTTCACTAACCTGACCTTGACGTTTCAGCGCATCTAATGCACCTGAAAGTAAACTTTCGTTAATAAAGCTATTAAAGCGTGCAATTACGATAGCAATTTTTGCGTTTGGTGCCGCGATGGCGCCTTCAATTACCTTCATGGGCCTTCCTGTGACTATGTCTTTCCAGTTTGAGAAACCGCGGGAGTCTAACACACTTTGCGATATGTCTGCTACGCACAACCGTCGGTTTCAGTGGATTTGTTAATATTTATTGCTTATTCGTTGTAGAACCAACCAATAAGTGTGCATTATCAATAATAATAATGCTCCGTGAATTCATCTCAGCAAATACAATGCGCTATTATTCGCAAATATATTCAACCACCTCAAGGCCAAAGCCTGATAGTGAATGGTAACGTTGTGTACTTGATGACAATAAACGCATTTTACCAATACCTAAATCAGATAAAATTTGCGAACCGATACCTACTTGGCGTGAAGGGTTATATGGATTCGCCTTCACTTGTGGGCGCCCTTCATTTTCAGCCGCAATATTTTTCACTTTATTGACAATACTATCGGTAGACTCTTGTTTACTCAATACCACTAGTACGCCATTCTCAGCACTAATACGTTGCATTGCTGCAGGCAATGTCCACTGAGTAGCACCTGATTGAAGAATATCTTTAAAAATATCTTGTAAATGCACTCGAACTAATGTGGCAGCATTTTCTTCAACGTCGCCTTTACGCAACGCATAATGAATTTGATCATCAATTTTATCGCGATACGTGATCATATCAAACTCACCAAACTCGGTATTAAGCTTACACTCGCCAACACGCTCAATC
Source organism: uncultured Photobacterium sp. (assembly GCF_947039875.1). Taxonomy (GTDB): domain Bacteria; phylum Pseudomonadota; class Gammaproteobacteria; order Enterobacterales; family Vibrionaceae; genus Photobacterium. The sequence goes on along the minus strand of NZ_CAMRAN010000019.1, from coordinate 13,688 downwards.
GTCGTTTCATGCAGATTACGATATTCAATAAGGTCAGCAATTGTACCTAATTTTAAGCCATGCTTTTCAGCAAACACTTCTAATTGTGGGCGACGCGCCATAGTGCCATCGTCATTTAAAATTTCGACAATAACACTTGATGCTTCAAGACCAGCTAAACGTGCAACATCACAACCCGCTTCAGTGTGTCCAGCTCGTGTAAGTACACCGCCTTCTTGCGCCATTAATGGGAAGATATGACCAGGCATAACAATATCAGCCGCGGTTGCATCAGCAGCCACAGCAGCTTGTACTGTGCGAGAACGGTCAGCCGCTGAAATACCCGTTGTAACCCCCGTTGCAGCTTCAATAGAGATAGTAAAAGGCGTTCCAAATTGTTCAGTGTTATCTTGAACCATTAATGGTAAGCCTAATTTCTGACAACGGGTTTTACTTAATGTTAAGCAAATTAAGCCGCGGCCATTTGTCGCCATAAAGTTAATCGCTTCAGGGGTGATATGCTGTGATGCAATAATAAGATCGCCTTCATTTTCACGATCTTCATCATCCATCAGGATAACCATTTTTCCTTGGCGAATATCATCAATGATTTCTTTTGCACTACTTATCATAATACTACCCTTAATCTTATGTTGCTTTATTGAGCATAAAGCAATGCTTAACCGAGAAACCCAGTTCTCGCCAATAAATCCATCGTTACTTGAGATTGCTTTTCCGCCGCTTTATCACCGAGCATTAATCGCTCAAGGTAGCGCGCGATAACATCAACCTCAAGGTTAATTTTTCGACCAACATGGAAATCAGCCATGGTCGTTTCTGCGGCAGTATGCGGCACAATAGTTAATTTAAACTCGTCGCCACGCACTGCATTCACCGTTAAGCTAATGCCATCAACAGCCACAGAGCCTTTCTCTGAAATATACTTAGCAAGTTGCGGTGGCACTTTAATCCAAAATTCAATCGCACGACCAATATGTTGACGCTCAATCACTTCAGCAACAGCATCAACGTGGCCTGAAACCATATGGCCACCAAAACGCGTCGTTGCCAACATCGCTTTTTCTAAATTAACCACTTGGCCTGCTTTATAATTCACAAAAACAGTACGGTTTAATGTTTCCAATGAAAGATCAGCAACATAACCTTTACCCGTTAATTTAACGACGGTAAGGCAAACACCGTTAGTCGCAATACTATCGCCTAATTTAACATCTGATAAATCCAGCGTTCCTGAATCAACAGTAACAGAAACATCAGCACCTTTTGGTGTCATGGCTGATATTTTACCGACAGCTTCTATAATTCCAGTGAACATGATAAACCCTTAATTTCACTATTTTATTTATTATTTTGTACTGTTGCTATAATACGAATATCATCACCAACCAACCCCACATCAGTAATGGTTAACAGTGGAGTTTGTGCCATTGATGTCAACCCAGTGATATCAATCAAGCCACGGCTATCACTGCCCATTAGTTTAGGGGCCTGATATAGAATCAAACTATCAACCAATTGCTGTTGCAATAATGCTCCTGCCAAACTAGCCCCCGCTTCAACCCAAATATGATTTATGCCATAGTCGGCTAACCGCGACAATAAAGCCACCAGATCAAGTTGGTTACTGTTGGGTTGGGTTGGAATTTGCCATTGCTGCACAGAGTCGGGCCACGCTTCAGTACCGAGCGTAGTGCGGGCAAGAATGGTTTCCCCGGGTAAGTTGAAGAGTTGATATTCAGGCGTCAATCTATTCTGACTATCAATAATAACCCGTATAGGCTGGCGTAACGCTGACTGAGGGTATTGTTGCTGAACAGATGTATCAAGCTCATTCCAGCGTACATTAAGTGAAGGATCGTCAGCAATAACCGTCGCACTGGTCGATAAAATAGCCCCTGCACAGGCACGAAATTGTTGAACATCCGATCGCGCTTTAGGGCCGGTGATCCATTTACTGGCCCCATTTGCTAACGCAGTTCGCCCATCTAAACTCGCTGCTAGTTTGAGCTCAACATAGGGCATTTGATGGGTCATTTGTTTAATAAAGCCTGGATTCAATGCTTGTGCTTGCGAAGCTAAAATACCGACATCCACTTGAATACCCGCAGCTTGCAATAAGGTAATACCCCGCCCAGCGACGGCGGGATTAGGATCCACCATCGCACACACAACCCGTGCCACTTTGGCATTGATTAATGCTTCAGCACAAGGCGGCGTTCGCCCATAATGAGAACATGGTTCTAAGGTAACATAGACGGTCGCCCCTTGAGCACGTTGTTGTGCCTGCCGTAATGCAAACACTTCAGCATGAGGTTGTCCTGCTTGATAATGATACCCTTCACCAACAATGTCGCCATTATTTACAATCACGCACCCCACCTTAGGATTAGGTGCTGTGGTATAACGACCGCGCTGAGCCAGTACTATTGCTCGCGACATCATTTGTTGATCAGTGTGTGTCATTATTGTTGGTCTTAACAATTATTTGTTTTAACGTTCCAGCTTAGCGATTTCTTCACCAAACTCACGAATATCTTCAAAACTACGATAAACAGAAGCAAAGCGGATATAAGCGACTTTATCCAATTCTTTTAAAGCTTCCATCACTAAATTACCAATCATCTCAGATGGCACTTCACGTTCACCGGTTGCTCGAAGACAAGATTTTATACTATTTACCGCACGTTCAATGTCGTCAGTACTCACGGGACGTTTTTCTAGCGCACGTTGAATACCACCGCGTAATTTTTCTTCATTAAACGGATCACGGTTACCATTAGTTTTTACTACGCGAGGCATTACAAGTTCTGCCGTTTCAAACGTAGTATAGCGTTCATTACACGCTAAACATTGGCGACGTCGGCGCACTTGGTGGCCATCTGCAACCAATCGAGAATCGATTACTTTGGTGTCATTTGCACCGCAAAAAGGACAATGCATTTAGCCTCCTACATTTAATCGACTCAGTGTAACTCATTTCATCACTTTAATGAGACTATCCCCTCCCTTTTTTATAATAAATAACTTTTAAAGTAATAATTATCATTAATAATGGTACATTTTATGTTATTCACAAAACAAAAAGGCTTACCTATAAACAGGTAAGCCTTATCTTAATATGCAATAACGGGTCTTTAATATCGCATCGTGATTAACTTATGCGTAAACGGGAAGACGCTTACAAATTTCAAGTACTTTCTCTTTCGTCGCTTCAATAACAGCAGCATCATTGATGTTATCTAAAACATCACACATCCAGCCTGCAAGTTGACGAGCATCATCTGCATTAAAACCACGACGAGTAATTGATGGTGTACCTACACGAATGCCTGAAGTTACAAATGGGCTACGTGGATCATTGGGTACACTGTTTTTGTTAACAGTGATATTTGCTGCACCTAGTGCCGCATCTGCTTCTTTGCCAGTGATACCTTTATCAATTAAATCAACAAGGAATAAATGGTTTTCTGTACTACCAGAAACGATGTTATAACCGCGCTTAATAAATTCAGCTACCATTGCTTTAGCGTTCACAACCACATTTGCTTGGTAAACTTTAAACTCAGGTTCCATCGCTTCTTTAAAGGCCACCGCTTTCGCTGCGATAACATGCATTAACGGGCCGCCCTGACCACCTGGGAAAACAGCAGAGTTAAGCTTTTTGTAAAGATCTTCGCCTTCGTTTGACAAAATCAAACCACCACGAGGGCCAGCTAATGTTTTATGGGTTGTTGTAGTAACAACATGTGCATGAGGCACAGGGTTTGGATAAACACCGGCCGCAATTAAGCCCGCAACGTGTGCCATATCAACGAATAAGTAAGCGCCAATTTTATCAGCGATTTCACGCATTCTTGCCCAATCAACCACTTGCGAGTAAGCCGAGAAGCCACCAATGATCATTTTTGGTTTATGCTCTAACGCCAATGCTTCCATTTCTTGGTAGTCAATTTGACCATTTTCATCGATACCGTAAGGAATGATGTTATATAACTTACCCGAGAAGTTTACAGGTGAGCCGTGCGTTAAGTGACCACCGTGTGCCAAACTCATGCCTAATACCGTATCACCCGCATTCAATAATGCCATGTAAACCGCATTATTGGCTTGAGAGCCAGAGTGTGGCTGAACGTTCGCGTATTCTGCACCAAATAGCTGACACGCACGGTCAATCGCAAGTTGCTCAGCTTTATCGACAAACTCACAACCACCGTAGTAACGCTTACCAGGATAACCTTCAGCATATTTATTTGTTAGCTGAGAACCTTGTGCTTCCATTACACGTGGGCTGGTGTAGTTTTCAGAAGCAATCAACTCGATGTGTTCTTCCTGACGGGCTGTTTCTTCCTGAATAGCTGCAAATAGTTCCGCATCATAATCAGCAATATTCATATCGCGCTTTAGCATCTGTATCTCCTGACTCGGCAAAGTTTTATACTATTTTTAGTGATGAACGAAAAGTCACAAACCTAGACGCCACGCGGGCGCAATCGTTTCCGTTTTCATTTCTTATCTGCAGTCTATATTACATAAATTGATCTAAATCAGAAAGTCCTAAATGTGGTTTTCTTTGTTGTAACAGTAATCAGTTACTAAATTGACGTCATGATTCAATGGTTATTTATTGACATAAAATACAGCCATAAAAAAGGAGCTGCACTGTGGCAACTCCTCTTGATGTTTCATCATGATTAACCATCACAAATTAAATAGCATCTTCATCTTCTTCGCCGGTACGAATACGTACCACACGCTCAATATCAAACATGAAGATTTTACCATCGCCAATTTTACCTGTTTGGGCTGTTTCTACGATGGTGTCGATACATTGCTCTGCAACTTCATCAGTCACTACAATTTCAATTTTCACTTTAGGTAAAAAATCGACCATGTATTCGGCACCACGATAAAGCTCAGTATGGCCTTTTTGACGACCAAATCCTTTGACTTCTGACACTGTCATGCCTGTGATACCCACTTCCGCTAACGCTTCGCGAACATCATCAAGTTTAAATGGCTTAATAATGGCTTCAATTTTTTTCATTATCATCATCCTTTGCTGAGCAGAAGATCGGGATCGTGATTACGAACACCGACTTGATTAAATTAAAGCTATTATCACAGATTCAATGCAGTAATTTAATACCATTTAATATTCTTTAATGTAATTAGTCTCCATTCGTCGCAAAAGTAGCGACACGGAGTACAGTAATACCAAGCCATTGATCACCATAATAACAATATCATGATGTTTAACCGGAAAAATATTAGGTATAAAAGGAATTAAACTCACCTGAAGAAATAACGTTGCAGCAGGAATGTAAAAATAAAGTGGTATAAATCCCCATTTCTTACCTCGAAATAATCCAATACAAGCAAGTATTCCTGAGATCAATACCAATATAGTGACACTCATTGGTACCATGCTAAGTAAATCAAAGCGTAAGGCTTGAATGATCATATCAAAATGTTGAATAAGACCAATAACAACTAACACTGCAAGTAATTTAGTTGCACCGATTAGACGGTAACTACTGGGAACATCCCATCCCATTGTTTCATCCTTGTAACGACGCCGTGGTCATTTTTACGTATTCGTTACGTTAATTATCCCAATGTTCCTTCCCGGTTAATGTGATCAATATCAACTTCATATTTAAATTTATAAGTGTCACAGTTACAGTATAAAAAAAGCTGCCAATAAATGACAGCTTCTATATGTTTAATGAATGTATCTATTAGCCTAGGTTAACCCGCGCATTACGGAACATTCGCATCCAAGGACTGTTTTCACTCCAATCATCTGGGTGCCAAGAGTTAGCCACGGTGCGGAATACTCGCTCTGGGTGCGGCATCATAATCGTGACTCGTCCATCTTGCGTAGTTAAACCTGTAATACCGTTTGGCGAACCATTAGGGTTAGCTGGGTAATTTTGAGTAACATTGCCGTAGTTATCAAGATAACGCAGCGCAATCGTGCCTGACTGCTCAATCGCCGCCAAATGCTCGCCATTACGTACTTCAACTCGACCTTCGCCATGTGAAACTGCGATTGGCATCCGTGAACCTGCCATTTCATTAAAGAACAATGAATCACTCTTTTGTACTTCAACTAAACTAAAGCGCGCTTCAAAACGTTCTGATTCGTTACGCACAAAACGCGGCCATAAATCAGCACCTGGAATCAGCTCGTGCAGATTAGACATCATCTGGCAACCATTACACACCCCTAATGCCAAAGTATCTGAACGAGTAAAGAATGCAGCAAATTGGTCACGGGCAATATTGTTAAATAACACTGATTTTGCCCAGCCTTCACCCGCGCCTAATACGTCACCGTAAGAGAAGCCACCACACGCCACTAAACCATTAAAGCCATCAAGTTGTACCTTACCGCTAAGAATATCACTCATGTGAACATCTTTCGCTTCAAAGCCTGCACGATCAAACGCAGCCGCCATTTCAACGTGAGAGTTAACACCTTGCTCACGTAGAATTGCCATCTGTGGTTTCGCACCAAAATTAATCGCTGGTGCAATAAATGGCGCTGCAACATCTTCATTAATATCAAATGTTAACTGAGTATGTAAGCCTGGATCTTGCGTATCTTTCTTGGCTTCAAATTCTTGTAATGCACCCGTTGGATTATCACGCATCGCTTGCATTTGGTAAGTTGTTTCTGCCCAAATCGCACGTAATTCAGTGCGGTTTTGCTCAAGTACTACATCGTTACCATTCCAAATACGGACGGTATCTTCATCAATCACAGTACCAATAATATGACTACAAGCAGCTAAACCATTAACGGCTAATACCGCTTGTACGGCTTCAACATCATCACTACGCACTTGAATCACAGCACCGAGTTCTTCACTAAAGAGCGCTGCTAATACGTCATCACATGCATCAGTTGCAGCAGTATTAATATCAACTTCAACCCCAGTGTGACCTGCAAATGCCATTTCAGCTAACGTGACATATAAACCACCATCACCACGGTCATGGTAAGCCAATAGCTTCTCATCACGCACCAAGGTTTGCATCGCATAGAAGAAGCCTTTCAATAATTCAGGGCTATCAACATCCGCCGCTTTATCACCCAGTTGTTTATAAACCTGAGCCAACGCAGTCGCACCAAGGCGGTTTTGACCACAACCAAGATCCACCAGCAATAAACTTGATTCGCCTTTATCTGTACGTAATTGTGGGGTCACTGTTTTACGAACATCTTCAACACGACCAAACGCGGTGATCACTAATGACAATGGTGATGTCACTTGTTTCTCTTCACCATCCTGTTGCCACTTAGTCTTCATCGACATGGAATCTTTACCGACAGGGATCGTTAACCCTAATGCGGGACATAACTCTTCACCAATGGCTTTTACTGCTTCATACAAGCCAGCGTCTTCACCCGGATGACCTGCTGGTGACATCCAATTAGCCGATAAATTAATTCGCTTCATATCACCGATATAAGTACCTGCAATATTGGTAATTGCTTCGCCTACAGCTAAACGCGCTGATGCGCCAAAGTTAAGTAATGCCACTGGCGTACGCTCACCCATCGACATCGCTTCACCGTGATAGCTATCATAGCTTGCCGCTGTTACCGCACAGTTCGCTACCGGCACCTGCCAAGGACCCACCATCTGATCACGAGCAACCAATCCAGTCACACTACGATCACCTATGGTGATCAAGAATGTCTTTTCCGCGACAGCAGGTAAACGTAAAACTCGCTCGGTTGCATCTTCAATAGTTATTTCACTGCGATCAAGCGGCTGCCCTGCCACTGTTAATGTTGTGGCCTCACGGTGCATTTTTGGTGCTTTACCCAACAGAATATCCATTGGCATATCAATGGGGGTGTTATTAAAATGGCTATCTTCAAGGCTTAAATGACGCTCAGCAGTTGCTTCACCAACCACCGCATAAGGGGCACGCTCACGCTGACAAATAGCATCAAACGTAGCCATATTTTCAGGTGCAATTGCTAATACATAACGCTCTTGTGATTCATTACACCAAATCTCAAGTGGGCTCATGCCTAGTTCATCATTAGGCACATCACGTAATTGGAATTTACCACCACGCTCACCATCGTTAACTAATTCAGGTAAAGCGTTAGAAATACCACCTGCGCCAACATCATGAATAAAAGCTATTGGGTTATCATCCCCCATCTGCCAACAACCATCGATCACTTCCTGACAACGACGTTCCATTTCTGGGTTTTCACGCTGCACTGAAGCAAAATCTAAATCTTCTGCTGATTGTCCTGATGCCATTGATGACGCCGCACCACCACCAAGACCAATGTTCATGGCGGGCCCACCCAGCACAATTAACTTGGCGCCAACAGGTATTTCTTTTTTCTGCACATGATCAGCACGAATATTACCCATGCCACCCGCAATCATAATTGGCTTATGGTAACCACGGATTTCTTCACCAGCGTGAGAAGTGACTTTTTCTTCGTAAGTACGGAAATAACCCAGTAGATTAGGACGACCAAATTCGTTATTAAATGCTGCGCCACCCAGTGGGCCTTCTAGCATGATATCAAGTGCAGTCACGATACGATCTGGCTTACCAAAATCGGTTTCCCATGGCTGTTCAAAACCCGGCACGCGTAAGTTCGATACTGAAAATCCGACTAAGCCTGCTTTAGGTTTGCCACCAATACCGGTTGCGCCTTCATCACGAATTTCACCGCCAGAGCCTGTTGCTGCGCCGGGCCATGGTGAAATTGCTGTTGGGTGGTTATGGGTTTCAACTTTCATCAAAATATGGGTATCTTCTTGATGATAAGTATATTGACGTGATTGTGGTTCAGGGAAGAAACGCCCTACATGAGAACCTTTCATAACCGCAGCATTGTCTTTATAAGCAGACAGCACGTATTCATGGTTATGCTCGTAGGTGTTTTTGATCATTTTAAATAATGATTTTTGTTGATCGACACCATCAATCGTCCAATCGGCATTAAAGATCTTATGACGGCAATGCTCTGAGTTCGCCTGAGCAAACATCATTAATTCAATGTCATTGGGATTACGCTCAAGCTTGGTAAAATTTTCAACCAAGTAATCAATTTCATCTTCAGCCAATGCAAGGCCTAAGGTGAGATTCGCTTGCTCTAATGCTTGACGGCCACCCGTTAGAATATCAATACTTTTCACTGCTGCCGGTTGCGCTTGTATAAATAATGCACTCGCGGCTTCAACATTATCGGTCACCACTTCCATCATCCGATCATGAAGCAGCTCTTTTAAGTCATCCAATTGTGCAACCGTAAGTGGTAATGATGATTCAATATAATATGCCGTACCGCGCTCAAGACGTTTAATTGCGGTTAAACCACAATTACGCGCAATATCGGTCGACTTTGAAGACCAAGGAGAAATCGTGCCAGGACGAGGAGTAACAAGTAGCAATAAACCTTTAGGCTCGTGCTCTGCAATCGTTGGACCGTATGTGAGTAGACGGGTAAGTTTAGCTTGTTCATCAGCAGTTAGCGTTGTCACCACATCAGCAAAATGGGCAAACTCAGCATAGATATGAGTAACTGGCAGATCTAACTCATGACAACGCTCAAGTAACTTATTAACGCGAAACTCAGACAAAGCGGGTGAACCACGCAAAATTTCCATGTGCAAAGGTCTCTCAATTAGCAGATTAAAAAAAGTGATATTGAGGTAAATTTCAAACCGTAGAAACTTATCTCAATAGCACCTAGTACAAGACTATTCACTGCTTAACTATCACAACGTTATTCACGAGTGCCTAGTATAAGGGAAAAAAATTTGTGACGTAACACCTGACGCAACCGTTTGCGTGTTTTTTTTTCAATCTTAATCAAAATATCAAAAAAAACCTTTTTGCTATTATTTTTGGGTCATTTTTTAACCGTAAAATAGAATAATCTCACTTAATCTATTCCGATCTCTAAATTATGATCATAAACTGAACAGTTCAACTTTGCGCAATTAACAGGGTTTGATATAAAGAACGTTAATATTCAGATTCGGTTCGCTTAGTTGATAAATATTCAGTTGCTCACTCTACTACGTCGTTTTATAAGTCTGCTGTTACTTGCGATGTTAACCAATGGCTGTCAATGGCAAGAGAACACGCCCACCAGCCTTGAGAAAATTCGAGATAGTGGTGTATTACGAGTCGGAACATTAAATAATCAGCTGTCTTATTATATTGGCGCAGACGGTCCAACAGGATTGGATTATGAATTGGCACAGGGTTTTGCTAAAAAACTGGGGGTTAAACTTGAAATCACCGCTATGTTTACTCTTTCTGAATTATTTCCCGCATTAGAACGTGGCGATATTGATATTATTGCCGCAGGACTCACGGTAACGCCCGCTCGTCTTCAAGGCAATCATCCAGCCCCGGCCTATTACTACACTAGCCAAATCGTGGTCTATAAAAAAGGCCAACGTCGACCAAGAAATCTTAATGAATTGGCTAAAAGTAATAAACGCTTAGCAGTTGTAAAAGGTTCAAGTCATGAGCAAAAATTAAAGCTTATTCGTGATACCCATCCAACCTTGAAATGGCAGTCAATTCCAGAATCAGACATTAATGATCTGTTAATCAAAGTTGCTACAGGTGAACTTGATTATACCGTTGCTGATTCCGTAGATGTAGCGTTACTGCAACGCATTCATCCTGATATTGCTATCGCACTTGAACTGACGCAAGACGAACCTGTAAGTTGGTTTGTTAAACAAAGTGGTAACGATAGCTTGTATGCGTTAATGATTGAGTTTTTTGGTCAAATGAAACAAAACGGCACCATGACACGACTAGAAGAGAAATATTTAGGTCATATTGATCAATTTGATTATGTCGATACTCGTGCATTTTTACGCGCAGTCAACACCACCTTACCGCAATGGGAAGCCTTATTTAAACAATATGCCAACGGTTTTGATTGGCGTTTATTAGCCGCCCTCTCTTACCAAGAGTCGCATTGGGATCCACAAGCTATTTCTCCAACTGGTGTTCGAGGTATGATGATGTTAACGTTACCGACGGCTGAATCAGTGGGGGTCACCAACCGTTTAGATCCAGAGCAAAGCATTCGTGGCGGCAGTGAATATCTGCGTAAGATGATCGCTCGCGTACCAGACAGTGTCGAAGAGCATGAAAAAGTGTGGTTTGCCCTCGCCTCTTATAATGTCGGGTTTGGACATTTAATGGATGCTCGCCGACTCACCAAAGCACAAGGTGCAAACCCTGATACTTGGGTCGATGTCAAACAACGCTTGCCATTATTAGGGCAACGTAAATACTACATTCAATCACGTTATGGCTACGCACGTGGTAGTGAAGCCCTTAATTATGTTGAAGGTATTCGTCGTTATTATCAAAGTATTATTGGCTATGAACGTGCTCATAGTCGTCAATTTGAAAGTAAAAATTTAAAAATTGTTGATGGCCTACAAACCATTACCCCGAACGCCATCACCACCAACAGCCATGATAAAGTGATAATCCAATCATCAGTATCAGACTAGTAATTTGACCGCATTCATTGGCGTAGATTTAGAATAATCGACGCCTTTTTACACAATGAGAGTTTGATCAACGTTTGATTATTATCCTATAAAGATTACTATCAAAAAATGCACCACCATGCATAATAAACAGCATATATAAACAATGACACTATTAACGGCGACAGCGATATTTTATGCGCTGATGAATACGTTGACCGTTATATTGACGTTATGGATGGAATCATGAAAGTAATCAGATTAAGATCAAAAACACCGCACATTGCTAAACATCTCACGACCGCAGCAACACGTCGCAAACGCCTAAGCAGTAATATCCGTAAAAAAATTCTATGGCGTCAGCGCAGTTGTATTCTAACGGCAACGGCAGAACATAGAGTCCAAGCTATTAGCTAATAAGCTTGGGATCATTTATCTAATAATAAATCACCACCAAGCTTATTCGATTTAACTGAATTCAATCATCATGTTGCTGTTGTCTTGCTAATAATTTAGTGGCTTTTTTCTCTGCTCGACGACGCTTAAAAAAGGCTTGTAACTGCGCTCGGCATTCCGGTGCTAATACATCACCTTGGAGCAGTACATGATGATTAACACCTTCATAACTAAGCAAATTCATAACACTGCCCGCCGCCCCAGTTTTAGCATCATGAGCACCAAACACCACTTTGCCAACGCGACTATGAACAATAGCCCCAGCGCACATCGGACACGGCTCTAAAGTGACATACAATGTCGTATCAATAAGACGGTAGTTTTGTAGCATTTGTCCTGCTTGACGTAATGCCATCATTTCAGCATGGGCGGTCGCATCATGATGACCAATAGAGCGATTCCAGCCTTCGCCAATGATCACTCCATCATGTACCACAACCGCACCAACAGGCACTTCGCCTTCAGCTTCAGCTAGAGCGGCTAATTCCATTGCACGACGCATAAAAACATCATCTGTTGCTGCTGAATCCTCAGCATCTAATTCTTTATTTAACATCCGTATAAGTACTTACAAATCATAATGGCTAATGTGAGGTAATTGCTCTGCAAGGTAATCCACCAACATTCTCACTTTGGGTGATAAATGACGGTTATGTGGGTAAAGCGCCCAAATACCTTCATCAGGCTCTTGGTAATTTGTCAAAATCGGAACAATAGCCCCTGATTCCAAATCCTTATCTATATAATAGTCAGGTAATTGCGCTAAGCCGATCCCTTTAATCACCGCATCACGTAAACCATAACCACTATTACAATTAAGGGTACCGCTAACACGAATACTTTTCTCTTTACCTGACTCTTGGAAGCGCCAGTGATCGTAGTTACCAATCAAGCAATTATGCTGACGTAATTCAGATAATGAATGTGGAATACCAAATTTCTGTAAATAAGCGGGTGAAGCACAAACATACATGGTGCGGCTGGTTAAACGCTTCGCCATCATTGATGAGCTGGTCAAACGCCCTAAACGAATTGCGAGATCAAAACTGCCTTCCACTAAATCAACTTGACGGTTAGTTAAATCAATCGTCACTTCCACTTCAGGGTATTGCAGCATAAAATCATTAACCAACGGCATAATGTATTTTTCGCCATAAGTCACAGGTGCAGTTAATTTAATCAACCCTTGTGGCTTACCGCGTAAATTACTGATTGCACGCTCAGCATCTTCAAGGCCGTCTAATACTTGACGACAATGTTGATAATAAACATTGCCCTCTTCCGTTAATGAAACCTTACGTGTAGTACGGTAGAATAGCTTGGTATTAAGTCGGTTCTCTAACGCACTGACTTGGCGACTCACTTGCGCAGTCGAAATACCTAATCGTTTTGATGCTGCAGTAAAACTTTCCGTTTCCGCAACAGCAACAAACTCGGTCACCCCTTCCCATAGAAACATTTTAAATACCTATTACTAACATGAACGATCGCAAAAATGACGATTACGCTGCTTATTATTACACACATGTAAAAGTAATTTGCACTTTTAGGTAATTATCATTATTCAAGAAACAAATACAATAGCTAACATCGAAACGGGGCAATAAAATAATTATTTTTCCTTTTCACCCAATTTTCATCTACTTTTGACAAAGTAGAAATAAATACAACTAGAGTGAAGATTATGACTGACAAATTTATCAAATCAAAAGC
>NZ_CAMRAN010000018.1 GCF_947039875.1 uncultured Photobacterium sp. | reverse complement strand
ACAATTGCTTATATGCTGATTGTGCTACTAAAGTTGCTGCATTATGGCGTGATGCAGATCTTGTTGTACTCGATCGTCAATTGCCGGAAGGTGATTCGCTTGAGTACTTATCAGATTGGTTAAAGAAGAAATATGTTCCTGTTATTCTATTAACAGCAATGGTTTCAATTAATGATAAAGTGATTGGGTTAGATTCAGGTGCGAAAGATTATCTAACCAAGCCCTTTGCTGAAGAAGAGCTTTTAGCACGCGTCCGTGTTCATTTGCGTGGTGAAGATGGTGATATGGCTGCCATTAATATCATTTCTGTTGGTAATATTCGTATTAACCAAGAAAGTCGTGAAGTTTTTCACGGTGATGAAAGTGTTACTTTAACGCGTACTGAATTTGAATTATTAGTATTCTTAGCTAAAAATGCAGGTCGTGTATTTACTCGTGATGAATTATTAGATCAAGTGTGGGGCTACAATCATTACCCAACAACGCGTACTGTTGATACTCATATTCTGCAATTGCGTCAAAAATTGCCTGATATCGAGATTGAGACCTTACGTGGTGTTGGATACCGAATGAAACCATAAGGTTTAGGTACCGCGTTCCATGAGAATAAACAAGCCAAAACGCTGGTTTATGGGATTATTGTTAGTGCACTCGACGTTGTTTTCATCGAGTGCATTTGCTGTATCTGATTGGTTCATTTCAAAAGATCTTTATACGATGGCGCATAAGGAATTACTTGAAGATGATACCGCAGCTGTTTTTCAAACCATCATTCAAGCATGGCAGCAATCGCCTAATAGCGTTGAAGCCAATAATCTTGATCAATTACTTAATTTAGCCATTAGTGAAGACTGTGGACATAGTCTCGAACGTAAAGTTTTACCTACATGGCTTCCTAAGTTATCGATTGAACGCCAAGCAGAACAAAATCTTAATCAGCAACTGCTGAAGATATCTGTTGTTGGTCTTACACGTAGTGATATTACCAATATTAGCCTGACTAAATGGCCCAATAAGCCGTTATTACAAGGTGCACCACTTATTGATGATGGCGGCTATTTTTCTGTTGAGTCCCAACGACTAGATGAACCCGTATCTGCGGGGTTATATAAACTCTCAATTACAGCGGTGAATAAACCGGCTTGGGTTGGATGGATTGTTTTAACTACACCAGCAGATAAACAAGAGATCAGTTGGAAAGACAGTAAAACATGGCGTATTGATAATATTAATAAGAATAGTGGTAATTGTCCTGCACCGATATTAAGCACGAAACTGTATGATCTTAATGATACAACATGGGACGCTATCTGGAGTCAAGAATCAGATTCTGAGTGGCCGACAACGCTACCGAAATTAAACTTTCCTGAAGGGCGCTATTGGCTCAGTGTTGGCGTTGTAAAAACACGTTGGCAAGGTGAAATTTCGATCCTCGATATTCAACGAATTACTCGCCCTGTTGACTATGCTGGTGATGATAATGAAGATAATGGATAATAAAATGGCTACTACAGTAATGTGGTAGCCATTTTTTTTACTTTAATTTCATATGAATAAAACTAATTCGAGAAAGTATAGAAATAGCACCATAAACATGTATAATTTATACATGTTTATAGTGAGGTAGTATGATGCAAATTATCGATCGAGCAAAAGAAGAAAAAATCCCCCCTTTATTTAGGCTCGCATTTCGTCCATTTTTTATCGGTGCAGCTGTTTATGCCGTTATTTCAATCGCATTGTGGGGATTGTTATGGGCAGGTAATACTCATATTAGTCAATTTATGTATGGTAATCCGTTATGGTGGCACAGTCATGAAATGCTGTTTGGATTTGCCGGCGCAGTTATTATTGGCTTCTTACTCACAGCAGTACAAACATGGACAGGGCAGACAGGTGTTAAAGGAACAAAGCTGGCCTGTTTATTTGGATTATGGCTTATTGCGCGTTTAGGGCTTATGTTCGCAACACCAAGCTATTTATGGATGGTTATTGATTGTGCTTGGATTATTGTGGCAACGATTTTTTTAGCAGTACCTATTTTCAAGGTTAAGCAATGGCGTAACGTGTTCTTTGTCCCTGTTCTTATTATGTTTACGTTACTCAACGTCAAATACCATTTAATGGTACTCAAAGTTATTCCTTATGATTTAAAAGCAATCGCATTAACAACGTTAACTATTATTGCTGCGGTTGTTATTGTCGTTGGTGGTAGAGTGATTCCATTTTTTACTTCACGAGGAACACAAACGGAAACAATTACTCGTATATCAATGTTGGAATATGCAGCCTTAATACCTATTTGGATATTGTTAATATTCACACTCTTCCCGGTTACGGTTCCTTCATCTATATTAGCGACAACTTACCTTATTGCGGCGGTAACTAATTTAGTTCGCATGTGTCGCTGGCGTAGTTATAAAACAATAACAGTACCATTATTATGGTCGTTACATGGGGCTTACTTATCAATGATCATTGGTTTAGCATGGCTTGGTGGAAGTTATATTAACCATAATATGAATCCAACAATAGGCATTCATATTATTGCTATTGGTGGCATTGGTGCGATGATATTGGCAATGATGGCACGTGTTTCATTAGGCCATACTGGTCGGAAGTTGCAGGTTGGTCGTTGGATGGTTATTGCATTTATGAGTTTATTTGGTTCATTATTGGCACGTACATTATTAGTCGTGGTCATGCCGATAGCGACTATGGATGCATATATTATATCTGCTATTTTGTGGGTGATTGCCTTTACTATTTTTACGATCGTTTATTATCCAGTATTAACCAAAACACGTGTTGATGGTCATCCAGGTTAATTTGTATTCAGTGAGGATAAACAGTGACATTGTTTCACTTTACTCCTAGAATACTCACCCGTTTACGAAGTTAAGAAGAATGATATGTATAATCACACGCCGACATTAACACACTCAGAGCAGCAAGTAGCTGCAGAGCGTATTCATGATCTTATGGCTACAGGTATCAGTAGCGGTGAGGCTATCATGATTGTTGCTAATGAGATTCGTGAAGCGGATATGAAACGTCGTCAGGCTGCGGGCGAATTTCCTGCAGATGAAGAAGAATAACCCTGAGTTATCATTCGTAACTATCTAAAAATAAAAAGAGTCGAGAGGCTCTTTTTTATTTTTGAATTATTTTATTCCAAATAAATGATTAGTAACAAAGAATGTATTACTTCTACAATGCACCAATATAATAAGAAAACATCGAGGAAAAAGTGATGAACAGTCGTTATTTAGCTGCACAAGAATTTGCGAAAAAGCGCCATGGTGACCAAAAATATGGCCAACTCCCATACGCCGTTCATCTTAATACCGTAGCAGAACTCGCTCAACCATTTGGTATTGATGCAATGATAGCCGCTCAATTACATGACGTAATTGAAGATACGGATACTAATTTTAATGAGTTGGTTGAACGTTTTGGCTTTACTATTGCTGATGCAGTTAATTCTGTTACTGATGTGAAATTAGAAGATCGCGCGAAAAGAAAATTAGAAATTAACCAACGTTTAGCCGCTTTAAATGTTGAAGAAGATGCTGCTCGTTTGGCGCTAATAGTGAAAGTTTGTGATCGTTTGTCTAATGTACGCTCAAGTAGAAAAAGTTCACCGCGCCATTATAAAATGTATCAACATGAGCATTCTGCATTTAAAGATGCAGTGTATCGCCCTAGTCTTTGTGATGAGTTATGGAGAGAGCTGGATGCACTTATTATCGATCAACCTCAACTTGAGCTATGTAAGTAAATTATTCGCTATTCAGCAATATAGAGGCCTAACATCGTGTTAGGCCTTTTGTTTTTGTCTCAACGAACTACCGCTGTGAGTGCTGAATCAATCAATATCATAAATTGTCGGAATAGGTTGACGTTTGTGCTGCGTTGCACGATAAATGCTTACTAGGCGCTCACGAACAAAATCATCAACAGGTTTACCTTCAAGGAAGTCATCAATTTGGTCATAAGTCACCAATAGCGCTTCTTCATCTGCTTTCTGTGGTGCTAGTTCTTCTAAATCAGCTGTTGGTACTTTTGCTACAAGATGGGTTGGTGCACCTAAAGTCGCAGCAATAGCACGAATCTGACGTTTATTTAAACCAAAAAGAGGGGCTAAATCACAAGCACCATCACCAAATTTAGTGTAGAAGCCTGTAATGTTTTCTGCCGAATGATCGGTACCAATCACAAGCCCACCGACTAAGCCTGCAATTTCATATTGAGCAATCATACGTGCACGCGCTTTTACATTGCCTTTTACAAAGTCGACTTTAGCCGCATCTGTTGGAATTAAAGCTGTGCCTTCTAATCCTAATAATGCGTTGGCATGCAGTGCATCAACACCTGCTTTGATATTTACGCTAACAGATTGACTAGGTTGAATAAATTTTAAAGCCTGTTGTGCTTCATCTTCATCTTGCTGCTCACCGTAAGGTAAACGAACAGCGATAAATTGATAATCATTACTCGATGTTGTTGCATTTAAATCATTGATAGCAAGTTGTGCTAGACGGCCACAAGTTGTTGAATCAACACCTCCGCTAATACCGAGTACTAGAGATTTACAACCAGACTGCTTGAGTTTTTTCTGGATGAAAGCAACACGGCGTTGAATTTCAAACTCAACATCGATAGTAGGAAGTACGCGCATTTGTTCACGGATAAGTTGTTCCATGGGTAATGAATCCTTAAGGCTTTTGCCCAAATATTAATCACTTAAAACGACATAATGGAAAAATGAGAACTTAACCATTACACCTTTAGCAAAATCATGCGATAACTCTAACTAAGGATCAATGCTCAAGCGTAAAATTATTTAAAATAGTACCGTTTTAGCGTTAAAACAGTACGATACTAAGGAACATTTCGCTATTGCGATAGTATTTGGCTGGTTTTGCAAATAAGAGGTTAGTTGATTGAAATATGAAACAGACACTAGCAGTTTTTGGAAGCGCATTTAATCCTCCGAGTATAGGACACCGCTCGGTGCTAGAGCGACTAGAGCAGTTTGATAAGGTGTTATTGCTCCCTAGTTATCAGCATGCGTGGGGGAAAGTAATGCTCGACTATGAGGCTCGATGTGATCTTGTGGGTGCATTCATCAGTGATATTGGACAAAGTAATTTAGAATTATCTACATTAGAGCAACAAATCGCTGTTGATGATAATGCAGTCACAACGTTGGCCGTACTTGAAGCTTTACAATTAAAGTACCCAGAGGCAAATATTACTTTTGTGATTGGTCCAGATAATTTTATGAGTTTTCATCGCTTTTATAAAGCAGAGCAAATTCTTAATCGTTGGCAAGTAATGGCATGTCCTGAAACGGTTCCGGTACGCAGTACCGTTATACGAGAGGCATTGATACATAATCATGATATTACTGAGTACACGACACCGACAGTGAAAATGATGCTGATGAACGATAAGCGATTTAAATTTACTGATCAATGAATGGATACTCAATATCACGTATGAATAAAATTAAAACCTTGATACTTATTATTATTATTATTATTATGAGTAACTTAATTTATTCATCATCTGTATATGCTTTTCCATGTGACTTGACGCCAAATAACACCATAAAAAGAGAGGATCAGTTGTTTCAGTTTGATCATTCCGTGTGCCGATTATCGAATAATGCCGATAACATTTATTTCACACATATTAAGGATGATCCTTATTCTCGCTCTCAGCGGTTCAATGATTGGAAGCAAAATCAAGTTGATAATACTGGTGAGTTTTGGAATCACTGGAGTGACGACTTTGCCGATCATCCTGTTTTTACTGAGTATAATGATTCAATGTATTATGGTTTAGGGTTTTGGTTACCAAAAAAATATAATCACGAAGATGTTGAGGATATTGTTGGTGCCGAGCAGTGGGTACTTAACCATGGCGTTCAAATGAGCTTAGGTTTTGGTGATCCTAATGATGATCGTACACGTGTACGACTAGATTATCGCTGGCATACAAAGAGTAGTGTAGATGATAGCATCTCAGTACAAGTGCATGTGCCATTTAATTAGACATCTGTTTATCTCATAGCAAAAGTAAGATTAAAATAATCAGATGTTAGAGTAATGCCCATTGCGATAATGGGCATTATTTTGCAGAGTAAGCTTTATTATTGAACAGGTTTGCCTAAAATTGCCATTGCAAGAGTGTTAAGTAATACTTCCGATGTATTTAGTTGGGCTGCTATTTGCGGTAACTTTCTGCCTGAGCGAGTTAGCTTCACCGTTTCACGGATGGTAAGGCAAGCTTCAAATTCTTTTAAGGTCATCCCTAATACCGGCTCTATTGCTTGAACAGCCGATTTTTCAGTGACTTTATTGCCATCAAGCAACAACGCTAGCGCACTATGGTATTGCTTCTTAATAGCCGGTGATAACGATTGTGTTGAAGCGGATAAGTTTGATACTTGATCTGCTACCACTTTGAGTAAGCGTCCTTCTACACCATCCCAGTCGTGATTTTCTGCTGGCTGTTTTTCCAGTTCAATTAGCAGAGCATCAAGTAGTGGTGTAACCACAAAGAAGCCCGTTTCACGGCAGAGAGGCTGTCGCAGGCGAATTGAAAAAGCAACGTTGAAAAAATGCGTACCCGGTAAAATAGTGACTGCATGTAAACAATCAAAGGGAACCCAAAAGCCATGTCCTTTGGACACGAGATGTTCATGTTTACCTAACCGTATTAATATGCTGCCACTAGTAACAACAATAAAGTAGGCGTTGTGGCTTTTACGACGAGAACCAACGAAAAGAAAAGGGTGCTCGTTTTTAGAAAACTCAATGGCTTGTTTCATAATGTCTCTCTAACTCGATATCCCACACATATTCGGCTGTTTTTATTACCTCGTCAACATCACATAGGCGACAATAGTCAAAATCAGTGTATGATTAGTCACTTTTACATTAAATCGTAGTTTTAATAATTAATAGTGGTTGAATTTTCAACGACATCATGTGGTTAGACCTCCAACCATTCCCCTTATTGACGTAGGTTATTTGGTAAAACAGCATTTATCAGTAGAATAGCCAAGTTTTTTCAAGATGAAGCCTTATTGTGTGTATAGATAACGATATTTATAAAGAAATCCGCCCTTACAACGATAACGAAGTTAAAGGGGCGATCAAACGCCTGATTGATGACAGAGATTTTATCAATGCTATTTTAAAATACCGCTTTCCTCATGCTTCCGGTATGTTTGGCTGGTTGCTTATTCCGTTAATTAAACGCTTTCTTGTGAAAAAGTGGTCGAACGTAGCAAGCGTTAAAGATGTGCAAGACTATGTTGCTAAATATATGCGTGCAACTATTGATCATTCATGTGACGGTGTAACGACAACGGGTTTAGATAAGTTAGATCCAAATAAAGCCTATTTATTTGTTTCGAATCATCGTGATATTGCAATGGATCCTGCGATGGTGAACTGGTGTTTATTTAATGAGAACTTTAATACTGTTCGCATTGCAATTGGCGATAACCTGCTTAAAAAACCATGTGCGACTGAGTTGATGCGTCTAAACAAGAGTTTTATTGTTAAACGCTCATCAAAAGGTCCACGTGAGTTAATGAAGTCATTAGGTCTACTTTCTAGTTATATTTTTCATTCGTTAATGACTGGCAATAATATTTGGATTGCACAAAAGGAAGGTCGAGCAAAAGACGGCAATGATAAAACTGATCCAGCCATTCTAAAAATGTTTTTTATGGAAGGACGTAAGCAAAAATTATCTTTTGCTGAGTTTATGAGTGGCTTAAATATCGTTCCTGTTGCTATTTCATATGAAAATGATCCTTGTGATTTGGCTAAAGCTCAAGAGCTGTATCAAAAAGAAACCACAGGTACTTATGAAAAATCTGAATTTGAAGATATTGAAAGTATCGTGCAAGGAATTGTTGGTCAAAAACGTCGTATTCATGTCTGCTTTGGTGATGTAATCACTGATGCGCCAGAATCGCCAGATGAACTTGCAGCAATGATTGATAAGCAAATAACTAAAAATTACCATTTATTTCCATCTAATTACATCGCAGCAGAGATTGAATCGGATCAAGTAACAGTGGAAGAAAAGCAATTATTTGCACAAAAGCTGGTTGATCAACCACAAGGCGTACAAAACATATTACGTCGAATGTATGCTTTACCTGCGCAAAAGAAACAAGCGATAGAATAATAGCGTTTATTTAAATATAAAGGCGCGGCTATGATGGCCGCGTTTTTGTTTGTGTATGATAGTGATTGTATCAATACAGGTCATCGGTATATCAAGCGTGAACTTTATAGGGGGCTTGTGCCATACGCGCCGCCATAAAATCGATAAAGCAACGTACTTTAGGTGCTAAATACTTTCTACGTGGATAAACAGCGTAGATAGGTAAATCGACCGTTGTTTTCCATTCGGGAAGTAACTGAATTAATTTATGGTTCTCCAGCTCATCAGTCATTAGATAAGTCGATAAATAGGCAATCCCTAAGCCACTCACCGCGGCATCTAACACTGCGGGTGCATTATCTATACGGTAATTTCCTCGAACACGAATAGATTGTTGCACGCCATCACGAGAGAAAGCCCAATTAACATATTTACGCTCGCGGCTTTGATAAGTAATACAGTTATGGCGACGCAAATCACTGGGTGTTTCTGGTTGACCATGTTGAGCAATATAATCGGGTGATGCGACTACAACAAACTCACATGTCGCTAATTTTCTGGCTACCATACCTTCAGGCGGGTGCTCATGAATAGCTATCCAGCAATCAAAACCTTCTTCTAATAGATTAGGACGATGATCAAAAAGACTAATTTCTAACTCTAATTCAGGGTTACTTTTTTGAAATTCAGCTAAAGCGGAGGTAATGTGAATATTGCCAAAAGATTGGGCTATGCCAATTCGAAGAACGCCTTTAATCTCATTACGGTAGCCTGCGACCATTGCTTCAGCTTCATTAACAGTATCAACCAGCTGCTGACCATAATCAGCATACTGTAAGCCAATTTCAGTTAATGCAACCGTACGCGTACTGCGTTGAACTAACTGACACCCTAAGCGTTCTTCTAAAAAGCGCACTTGTTTGCTTACTTGAGATTTAGAGATGCCTAATCTATCTGCTGCTCGAGTGAAATTTTGTTCATGGCCGATAGCTGCCAAGATGACCATTTGTTGAAGATTTTCTAACATAAGCATCGACTCTTGAGAGAAAAGCAAAGTAGGGGAACGGTATATGACTTTGCTTGTTATTACATAAGAAGAATATGATTTCTATCATAGAGGATTATGGGCATTATGAAAATGATATGACGCAATAAAGAAATTAAACATCGATTATATTAATAATATGTATCTGTACAAACGATTTTAGTAATAGAAAAACAATCGTTACAATCATGACTTCACTATAGGAGATGTGATTAATGGTAACGGTTTTTTGGCAGTTTTTAGTGTTAGGGCTATGTAGTTTCGGTGGCCCCGCAGCACATATAGGCTATTTTCAGCAAGCGTTTGTCGTTAAGAAAAAATGGCTTACTGATGAAGATTTCACACAAGCTATTGCATTATGTCAGTTTTTACCCGGCCCTGCGAGTAGTCAACTCGGAATGTATATTGGATATAAAAAAGCAGGTTATTTAGGAACGATTGCTGCTTTTATTGGTTTTACTTTACCATCGTTTACATTATTAACTTCCCTTGCTGTTGCAAATAATAAATTTGGTAGCTCTGTTATTGTTGAACAGATTATTACCGCTGCAAAATTATTAGCTGTTGTGGTTATTACTGATGCTTTGTGGGGGATGACAAAAAAGAATTTAACCTCTATCCCAACTATTGCAGCAGCATTATTAACCATGACGTGGTTAATGTTTAGTGATGGTTTACTCGGTCAAATATTCCCTATTATCATTGCTAGTATAGTGGGTTATTTATGGTCATTTAAAACACAGCCAGTCATTAATAAGCAGTTAATTAAGCCCATTCGACCACATATTGGATTCGTTATAACTTTTTTAGGGTTATTAGCATTCTTACCATTTACTGCAATAACAAATGACAGTATTAAATTATTTTCTATTTTCTACCAAGCGGGTAGTTTTGTTTTTGGTGGTGGGCATGTAGTATTGCCATTACTACAACCAATGCTTGATGGAATGGTCACTGATAATACCTTTTTAAGTGCTTATGCTTCAGCACAATTAGTACCTGGACCTATGTTTACGATGGCCAGTTATCTTGGTGCTTCAGTTATGCCAGCAATACCTCTTTGGGGGAGTTTAATCGCCACTGTTGCTGTTTTCCTTCCTGGTAGTCTATTATTATTTGCTTTCCTTCCTGCATGGAAAGCATTATTTAGTCATCCTCGTTTAATGCAAGCAATTTTATTAATAAATGCTTGTGTGGTGGGTTTATTGGGAAGTGCACTTATTAATCCGGTAATAACGAGTTCAATTAAATCAATCACTGATATCATCGTAGTTACACTAGGTTATCTTTTAATTAAGAAATACCAATGCCCCGTGTGGCTATTAGCCATTTTATTATTTATATACGTGATTATTATTTCTTGATAAAAAAGCAGAGTTAATAGGCTCTGTTTTTTTATTACCTCTAATGCACTATAACTTTATGTGTTGATTGAAAATAATTCTACATCACAAACTTAAACTTACGTAAGCTTAAATTCAGATTAGCTTGTTAAAATAACCCGTTATTAATTAAACTGAATGTTTAACATGGATAAAAACCAAAGAATACGTTCAAACATCACTAACTATGATGTATTACGAGCTGTAAAAGCAGAAATTAAACAAAGTGAAGCCCGTATTACTCGACGAATATACACTGTCGCTATTTTATCAGTTGCTACAATTATACTTGTACTTATGCTTATTATTACTAGTCAAACTCCGACGATGAGGGATTACGCAGCAGAAGCAATGAAACGGTCATTTGAAGCAGAAAGGTCAGTGAAAATGATAGATGAAACCTTGAATGAGTATATTTTAAAACAATAAAAAAGCTCTTATATTAAGAGCTTTTTATATAAACGGCTATTTATTACCAATCTAAAACTAACTTATGGTTTTCAATCACTAATTCTGGTTTGGTTTTTTTCAAAAGCGATTGTTCTATTTCATTATCATTAAGTTTATACACTGGTTTTGTTGATAAGACTTGGCTTAAGAAAGAAACAATAGGCGTGATAACTGGTTTTGTTAGTACGTTATTTAGTCGCTGTGGTGTAACATCTAATGATTCAATATTTAGATCTTTTAAGTAAATAGCACCTTGATCTTGGTTATAATAGGGGATTGCACTAAAATTCGCTTTGATTGAGATATTTTGAGTCGGTTGTCCCATTAGTTCCAATTCAGCTGTCGCTGTTGTCGCTACATTTACTTTATTCTTAGCGACACGTCCAATTCCAACTTTAATGTTATCAAACTTACCTGTCGCATAAGCTAGTCCTTGAATACCTACTGAATGATTAAATTTAGTTTCTTTATTTAAGTAAGATTGCATTTCATTTTCAGTTACACCGTAACTCGTACAACCCGAGAAAAATAACACAGAACCTATAACCAATAATGATTTTAAATACATAACAAACCTTAACTATTAACAATAAAAGAGCATCTAATGTGCTCTTTCAAATAGTAGCAAACAATCTATTATGCTGTGTCAGCAAAAAGTATTGATATATCATAATTATCTCGTTGTAAATAATTACGGAGTTTTTTCAATGAAATAACTTGTAATTGACGAATACGTTCACGAGTTAATCCTACTTCATCTGCCACTTCTTGAAGCGTTTGTGATTCGTAGCCTAGCAGCCCAAAACGACGACAAATAATTTCTTTATCTCTAGGAGGTAAAGAATCAAGAACTGTTGTAGTTATATGCTTAATATCCATCTTATCTAAATGTGCATCAGGCTGTAATTCTTTATCATT
Source organism: uncultured Photobacterium sp. (assembly GCF_947039875.1). GTDB lineage: Bacteria > Pseudomonadota > Gammaproteobacteria > Enterobacterales > Vibrionaceae > Photobacterium. Next base: position 57,374 of record NZ_CAMRAN010000018.1, on the reverse strand, counting down.
TACAAGGAAGATGGAAAGTGATTGTGAATTAGCGTCATCATTGATTGTTTGATCGTAAGATATAACAGGAGCATCGTAAGATAATAGGGTGGTAATATCATCAACATCACGATTTAGTGTTTTTGCGACATCTTCATCTTTTGGCTCTTTATTTTGACTATGCAATAAACTTTTATGCGTCCGTAAAATAGTATTGATTTCTTTTGATACATGAACAGGTAAACGAATTGTGCGGCTTTGATTATGGATAGCACGTTCTATCGTTTGTTTAATCCACCATGTCGCATATGTAGAAAATCGAAAGCCCTTTTCAGGATCAAATTTATCTACCGCTGTAATAAGGCCGATATTACCTTCATCAATCAGATCACTAAATTGAATAGAACTACCACGGTAACGTTTAGCAATGTTCACCACTAAACGTAAATTACTCTCAATCATTACCTTCTTAGCACTGTTATCTCCCGTTAGGGCTTTACGACTATAAAGAATTTCCTCAATTTTAGAGAGAAGTGGTTTCATCGAGATATCACGAAGGTATAACTGAATAATGTCAGTTTCGAAAGTGTGGGTTTTGCCATTTACTTCAGCTTCCATATTACATCCCTATTATAAATATCCATTTCGCATCATAGTTGTAGCAATGGCGTATAGAGTAATATTTATTATCAATAAATATCTTCATGAAATATAGTTATTTAAAATAATTATATTTTCATATGTTTGATAAGTATTAACGCTCACCGTTATATAATGCGCTAAAGATATATAAATCAACAAGAAGACAATATCGATATTTTTAAAAAGATAAAACACTCTAATACTTATTCTTGACAAATGATCACAAATTTTTGATGTCGATGACATTTTTAATATTAAAAATGATAAAATTTACAATCTCAAATCAAAATAGCAATCATACTAATAGGTATTAACTATTGTTATCGCAAAAACCATAAGTGAAACATAAGCAACCAAATTTAGCTGTTAAATGATATTGATTCTCATTTGAGCTTTAAGTAAAGTAGGCTCAAGACAAAGGAGTCACTTATGAATAAAGCATCTATTGCACTTTATATGCAGCCAACCCCGTTTAGCTTAAAGTTAAAAAAGAAATTACTTTTATTAGGCCCTGCATTTATTGCTGCTATTGGTTATATTGATCCAGGTAATTTTGCTACAAATATTGAGTCGGGTTCAGCCTTTGGTTACCAGCTTTTATGGGTCGTTCTGTGGGCTAATTTAATGGCGATGTTGATTCAATATCTGTCAGCTAAATTAGGGATAGTCACAGGTAAAAATTTAGCTGAACATTTACGAGATCATCTTCCTAAATGGGCAATTGGTCCTTATTGGATTCAAGCCGAAATAATAGCGATGGCAACCGATCTTGCCGAGTTTATTGGTGCTGCTGTTGGTTTTCAATTATTATTTGGTATTAGCTTAATGGAGGGGGCTATTATCACAGCAATCGCAACAATGATGATATTAATGCTTAATAACAAAAGCCAAAAACCGATCGAAGTCGTTATTGGTGCTTTATTATTATTAGTTGCTGTTATTTATATATTTGAATTATTTATTGCACCGCCAGCATCACATGCTTTAGTTACTGGATTAATTGTTCCGACATTAAATAGTCCTCACCAAATATATTTAGCCGCAGGTATTCTTGGTGCAACAGTAATGCCACATGTTATTTATTTGCACTCAGCATTATTTAAAAATACGTACGGCGAAAAAGTTTCAACACGGTTACGCTCAACAAAATATGATGTATTAATTGCAATGGTTATTGCTGGGTTTGTTAATATCGCTATCGTAGCAATGGCCGCCGCAGTATTTCATTATTCTGGTAATAAAGATATCGCTGAAATAGAAACAGCATATAAAACATTAACACCGTTAGTGGGCAAATCAGCATCAGTTTTATTTGGTATTTCGTTAGTAGCATCAGGGCTTTCATCAACAGTCGTCGGCACAATGGCAGGTCAAGTTGTAATGCAAGGCTTTGTTAAATTTAGTATTCCAATGTGGGTGCGTCGTTCAATCACTATGATCCCATCATTTGTCGTTATCGCTCTAGCGGTTAATACGACTGAGATTTTAGTCATGAGCCAGGTGGTGCTTAGCTTTGGTATTGCACTCGCAATCATTCCATTACTATACTTTACTAATAGCAAAGTCATTATGGGTAAGTACAAGAATAATAAAGTTGTTTCTACATTAGGCTTAGTTATTGTCGCTATTGTATTAGCATTAAACTTATATTTAAGTTATACATTACTCGCTTAAAACTACGATCATAACTCCTTTGTTAACTCCCGTTAATATTATTAGCGGGAGTTTCGTTTATGACAATTCTTTTTCTTATATAATTCATTAAGTGCTTTATATTCTCGTTTTAAATCTTCATATTCTCTTTTTGATGCCGTCGATAACATCATTGATAACCTTTTTTCAAAGCTACCTATTCGAGTCTCTAACCCTGTACAAGGTAATAAAGCATATTGTTGAGTATACTGTTGAAGTGTTAGAGCCGAGCTTGATGCCGTGAAAATAATGAACAACATCAATAATAATGTGCGTGTAAATATAAACATAATCAATCCAATTTGTTATTTTTTACACGATAACATTTCTTTTAATATATCGCAGAATATGATGCTGTTATTATACTTAGGCTCAATTTTTCACAATAAATATTGAAACAAAATTTCTATAGTGTGAGGTATTAACGACCTGGAGTTACACCTTGTAATTCATCATCAGTTCGACGGTCATAACGCTGGGTTGTTGTAATACTACTGTGTCCCATAAACTTACTAACTAATAATAAATCATACCCTGAGCGTAATAAATTCGTTGCGACTGAGTGACGAAAATCATGGGGGGATATTTGACGAGAAAACCCCAATTGATGTATATGTTTACAAAGATCATTTAAAGTTTGAGTTGTTAAACGTTGTGACGTTAATTGCTGGTACCGATTAACACCGCAAAAAAAAGTAGATATTTGTTGTGAATGTTGAGAGCGGACACTAAGCCATTTTTCAATAGCGGTATAAAGATCACTACTTTTTGAAAAGGGGACATAACGTTCTTTATTACCTTTACCCATAACACGTATTTTGCATAAATAAAGGTCAATATCATTGATATCAAGCCCAATGACTTCTGCACGACGTAAACCTGATTCATACATTAACCAAAAAATGGCATTGTCTCTTAATGCTTTTATTTTATTCGATTGTGTTAAAGTTAGTGCCGATATTTGGTCAACATCTGAATAACTTAAATAACGTCCACTTGATTGCCGTGAGCCTCGCGGCAGCTTTATAGCCTTAATTCGTTGTAAGGTTTCAATCGAAATCGATTCCGATAACCAAGCATGGTAAGCAACACCACGTAACATTCTTAATAAATTATCAGCCGTAGCCGGTGCATAATCTTGTTTTCTATCACTACTTTTCATGGTTAAACGTGAAGATAAAAAGGATTGCATTGATGTTTGTAATACGGGTGCATAAAGAACACTATACCAATCCATCCTTTCTATACACGGTCTTATACAAAAACAACTGAATGCTTCAAGCATAATTTTCGCTTGAGACGTAAATTCAATCGCTAATGTTTTATCCGTTATTAGAGGGGGAAGCCAACCTTGTTCTAGTGTCGTTGTTTGACTTTGAATTGAAAACGTCTCAATAGCATATTGCCAATCATGATATTGCGATAATGAAATTTGTCGCTGCCGATAAAAATAATCACCAACAATTAACAATGCTTTTTTTAAAGGATTAATGTGTAAGTTTTTTAGTGATCGCTGTGGATCATAAAATAGCCCCTTCATCTGAGCTTTTATTTTTGCACGATGGATAAGAAAAGCAGTCATTGCTTCTTCAATAAGAGTCGGGCTCGTTAATAGTGTGATCCAATCAATTCGATCGAAGGTTGATCCCAACAAAAATCGACCAAATCTTTCTATTGTATAGCGAGCATTTGCTTGACCACCGGTCGTATCCGTCGCAGCCAATGAATTAATATACGCTAATGCTGGATTTGCTAAAAACAGATCCTGTTGGCGGATCTGCTGACTGACTGCAGTTTGTTGTCGTAGTGTTCCCGGCCTAAGATTTAAGTCGTTATGTACTAGTGCGTTTGAAGGGTCGATCGTCATTGATTATAGTCTTTATTCTTGATCTGCTATAAGAGATATTATATAAGACTGACAAATTAAAACCATATAAATCTGTTACTTAGCGAAAAATAGCAAGATCATCAAAATCAATAAACACAGTTATTATTGATTAAAAAATAACCACCCAAAAGAGGCTGACTTTTTATTTTAACGGATAATATGTGGGAATGTTAAACCATAATAAAGTGTTACGTTGTAACTTACAGAGTGTTTGTAGGGAATAATAGAAGAGTAAAGATCATAGATCAGATACGGTGTCATATTAAAAAGTAATACTAAACCGTATCTAAGGGGGATTATTTAATATCATGATAACGAAATTTATATGATATGAGTGTTGCATAACAAGACAGATAACTAGTGATTATTATTTAAAATATCATCGATAAATGTTCTTTTAGAGAGCGAACAGCACACTGCTGCAAGACGCATCGCAACATCAATACTTTGCTCTGTTTCATTACGTTCTAGCAAACTATTCACGTGAGAAGCAAGACACATATGGCCACCATTCATTAGCGAAACAACGACACACGCATAATGATAAGCAGTTTCATTTTTTATATTCAATGCGTGTAATGGTTGAAAATGAAGGCTATTTAAAGACCCACCTTGTTTGATATCAACAAATTGTCTCGCAATAAAATAAGGGTTAGTAACACCCATTCGTGAAATAGCATATTCAATATCTTGTAACGTATCCCCATCTGGACGTTTGATCTGTTTACTAATATTTTTAACAACATACTTACTTTGAGAATTTAAAGCAGCCGCCCAAGTTGCATACACTAAATTATCGTTCGTTAGATCTGTTTGCTTTGTTAACAGCGATGACAGAAGGGCTATTTGATCATCAATTACTGACATAAATAAATACTCATACTATGGGATGTAAATAAATTAAAGAAATGTTGGTTGAATAAACCCAGCTAATGATTTGATGTTATTAAGCCAATTTTGAATATTTTTATAGTTATCTAAACTAAAAGAAGCTTCATCAATAAAGAGCAGTGTTGAAGCAACAGCAATATCTGCAATGGTTGGCGTATCGTTAACTAAAAATACGTTACCTTCTAATTGAGTGTTTAAGATCTGTAAAGCGTCATGCGTTATCGTTTCACATTGTGGCAATAATTCTTCAGGTAACATTTTAAAAGCAGTAATTAATCGTGCTTTTTCAATTCCTTCATATAATTCATTACTAACTAAAGATAATAGCGAATCAATCTTAGCTGCGGTTGCAATATCGGATTCTGGATACCAATGCTCAGTTTGAGATTTTCTCGCTAAGTAACGCAAAATAGCCATTGAGTCAGTGACGATCAAGTGATCATCTGTCATGACCGGAACTTTACCTAGAGGGTTAATCGCTAAGAATTCAGGTGATTTTTGTTCGTTCTTACTCAAGTCAATAATTTGATCTTCAATATTAAAACCAAGTAGTGATGCAGCCAATCGCGTACGGTAGCTAGGTAAGGAATATGGAAAGCTATATATTTTCATTTTAATCTCTTTTTACACAAGTCTGTGTAAATTATTATAAGCTACTTTTTTTGAAATACAATCATTTTTACACAGACCTGTGTATAATCAAAAATAACGAATAAATAAGGCAATATAACAAATGACCAAACGGCAGAAATTAATTACAGGTTTTCTAGAACTAGCACAAAAAGAGGGTATCACTCTGACGGGGGTTGATACGATTGCTGAACACACTAAAATATCTAAGAAAACAATTTATAATAACTTTGGCAATAAAGAGGGGCTGGTAATCGAGGCATTAACTTCGTTTAGCCATAATATTCAACAAAATTGGGCTGAAGAATGGAATGTTATTGAGGATAAGAAAGAATTAGTTTTGGCTCGGTTTAGTGAATTAGAAATGTTAATAACTAACCAACAATTCTATGGTTGTATCTTTATGGTTGCTTGTCGAGAATTTTCAGATGCACAGCATCCATTGCATCAGTTAGCAGTGAAGCATAAGCAGGCTTCTTACATTGAAACGCAAAAAAGATTGACTGCATTGGGTATTGAACATTCTCAGTTAGCTTTTCATATTGAATTACTTTATGAAGGACTTATTGTTAAATTAATCGCACATAAAGACGTAACATTAATTTCAGATACAAAAGAAATTATACGTAATCTTATGAAATAAAACGAAGTACAATCAGCATTGTACTTAGACACCATAAAAGAATAACCACTCGAGGATAATAACAATATTGAGCGGTATTCTATCTGACTGTAAATGCGTTGCTATTATTCTCTAGAGTACTCTGTACGATAGCCACAAATGCATAAAATAATACTTTTTCCTTCGAGATATTCTGATTGTCCACATTTTGGACAGACGAAATTTTTTATTAATATATACATAAACACACCATATTATTTAACATATGTTCAATATATAGAATTAAATTATGGAGTCAGAATAGTTTTAATAACATGCGATAAAAACCACAAAATAAAAATAAGTGATGCATTTTTTTTCTAAATTATTGCTAATGCTTCCAAAAGCTAGTGTTAATCAACATCTTGTTGTATCTAAAAAACTCTCACTTTAAAGAAAAAGAATGAGAGTTTTTCATACGACAATTATTGCTAATAATTACTTATCAACTTCAAAACCAAAGGTTTTATTCTGAATATATACCATGTCACAATCAGTGGTGTAGACAACACTATGAATTCGGTTTGCTTTGATATAACCAGTTTGACCTGCTTTTAAGATCATTGGTTCGCCATCATTTACTAATTCACCATCAACACGAAGATGAAATTGAATAGCGATTTCGCCCGTTACAATAATAGACATATCATCATGCGGGTGGTGGTGAGCATCTTCTACAGTGCCGGCTTCCCAACGTTCAAGTAATGCTGTTACACAATTGGTATTACTTTCATCTGTATCTCGAAAACTAAACCCTGGAAACTCAGGATCAGCTGTAAAATCAGACCAAATGTCTTTTGAAATAAATGTATTCATAATAAAGGTTACCAATAAATAACAATGAACCTATTATAGACACTTATTAGTAACGTCATCAGTATCAATTTAGTAAGCTCAATGTGCAATTATAACGTATTACATATCGTAATTTGGTTGTTCTAACCAATCATCTGCTTCATCAAACATCGCTTCGAGTTGTAATTCAACTTGTTGTTTATCTTCTTTTATACCACCCAATACGCTTATTTCATTACTTCCGCCTAAACGTACACGCACTAATGCATCAGGCCATGATATTGCCATACGTCGAGTAAATTCGGATTCAACCTGACAAAAAGTAGCTTCAGGTACATTATTTTTGTTAAGCATTAATTCAATACGCATATAAGTCCATCTATTATACTGGATAAAATAACACTGATTATAATTACAGTGTGGTTATATAAACAATTCAATTTATTTATGGTCTTGATTGGAAGGGCTTGTTAACCTAATTCATTATTCATCATACTATTTAAAAATAAAACATCACAGAAACACAAAAAGAGTCAAAAAAAACCATTATTAAGTTTATTTTGACACTTAAAGGTGAAAACTATTCGGCAAAAACTCGTATAGTTATGTCATCGACAACAAATAGAGCATATAATCATGTCAACATTTACAATGACAAGTAACAGCATCACCGAAGGCCAACACCACGAAAAGCGTTTTTCATTTAATAGTTTTGGTAATGATGGTGATAATATCTCACCACAACTTGCTTGGGAAAATGCACCTCTAGGTACAAAAAGTTTTGCTGTAACATGTTTCGATCCTGATGCACCGACAGATTGTGGTTTCTGGCATTGGCAAGTTATTAACATTCCAGCATCAACACATGAATTAGCTGAAGGATCATCTTCAGATCTTGCTGCCGGTTTAGAAATGCGTAATGACTATGGCTTTAATGGCTACGGCGGTGCATGTCCTCCTGAAGGTCACGGAATTCACCGTTACATATTTACAGTATGGGCATTGCCTTGTGAAAAATTAGAAGTACCAGATGATGCATCATGCGCATTAGTAAGTTTTATGCTTAATGGTACAGCATTAACTAAATCAACCATTACAGCGCATTACCAACGCTAATAATGCTGATTAAAAAGAAAAGCCTCAGTAATAGTAAAATATTATGAGGCTTTCTTGTTTGATCGTATTAATAAAAGCAAATCGATAAAGGGGAATAGTTTGGCTTCAGTTGTTCAGTGCATCTATTATACAGGGCAAAAATCACAATCATTACGTAATGTACCCTTTATTTACCCATCGGTAGTTTGGGTGCAAACTGGTGTCAAAAAACTACAATGGCAAAATGATTGGATAAACATAGATCGTAATAATTGGTTGCTAACGGCAGGCCATTCACAACATACATTTATTAATGAGCCCTCAAAACAGATCTTTTCATCATTACAATTGTGCTTTTTAACTCGGCCTAGCACTGCTCTTATTCAACGTTCTCGCCAACATTCTCATCATAATACTGCGCCAAATTACTTGTTTGATGAAGAAGGCGAATATCTGTTTATGAACTTGGCTAACATGCCCAAGTCATTACCGTGTAACGTTCAGCAGTGTTTGGTTAATGCTTTCTTTGAATACTTAGCCAATATCGGCAAGCTTCATCAACTGTTTAGTTATCAAGATTTATCATGGCGCGACAAATTGGTAGAGTTATTTAGACAGCAGCCAAGCGAGCATCATAGTATTGAATCAGCCTGTCAGCATTTAGGATTAAGTAAGTCGACATTAATTCGACGTTTACGTGAAGAATCAACCCAGTTTCGAGAAGTTTTAGCAGAGTTACGAATGGGTTATGCATTGACACTATTACAGCAACAACATTATACACAACTTGATTTGGCACAGTTATGTGGTTACCAGTCAGAAACACGTTTCGCACAGCGGTTTAAGAAACAATTTGGTTTATCGCTAAAAGAATACCAACAAACAATGAGTTAGAATTAAATAGAAGATTGCAATAAGCGATAAAAATGGGTGACTGCATAAGATAATTGATAACAATACCGTTATCATTTATTCTTTTTATCATAATTTATTGTAATGATCTTATGCGAGCGCCAGATGATAAATCCGCAATGGTTAACAACCTTTAAAACACTAGTCGAAACCGGACATTTTACTCAAACCGCTGATCTTTTACATATGACACAACCAGGTGTTAGCCAACACATCAAAAAATTAGAACACGCTTGTGGCCATGAACTAATAACACGCTATAACAAACAATTTGAAATCACCGAACAAGGGCTGCGAGTTTATCAGTTTGCCGAGCAGCAAACACACCAATATCAAACGTTAATGAGTGAGCTACAAGCAGACAGCCCTTATGAAGGTACTTGTAAGCTCGCTTGTTCTGGTTCATTTGCGTTATCGTTATATCCTCAGTTATTACACTTACAGCAACAACATTCCAAATTGTATTTTCATCTAGAAGCCGCCCCTAATCATAAAATCTTAGATGACATTGAAAGTAATACGATAGATATGGGCATTGTTACTCAACAACCAGTAAACGATCTCTTTAAAACCACCTTAATCGGGCAAGAAGCCTTATGTTTAGTCTTACCGCTACACTACAAAGATCATGATCTTACAGATGAAATATTAACAACTTGCGGCCTTATTGATCATCCTGATGCACAGTATTATTTATCTAAATACTTTCTACATTGTGGCGATAAACATTTAGCCGCAGTTAAAATCGAACAATTACCAATCACGAGTTACATCAATCAACTAAATCAGATTTTAGTTGCTGTTGCGGAAGGTATTGGCTTTACCGTATTACCACAAAGTGCCATTGACCATTTTACGAATAAGCATAAATTGTATGTTGTATCACCCCCAAAGTTAGTCACTGAACAGCTTTTCATTATTCAAAAACAGCACCGTCAATTACCTATCCGTTATCAAACCGTGGCTTCATTACTCACATCATTGCGCTAAAAAACAAGTCAACTGGTGATTAAACAAGCAATAACGCATTTGTTTTATTACATAATTTGATCTTCTCTATAAAATAAACATTAAATAGAAGATAAATAATCACCCCCCGTTTTACTAAAAGGGATCGCCCATGAAAAAGTCAACGAGATCTGCACTGGTAGTGCTTGGCGGAATCGTAATTTGCAGCCTTGTGTTTACACTGATCAAAAGTGAGCAGACCAAGAATAACGACACGCCAGTTCAACAAGCAACACCGGCAACGCTAATAAAAGATAAGCCGTATAAATGCAGTGATTTTGATCCTAAGACAGGAGGATTGAAAGGTTGGACCGCGGATATGGGAATAGGGCCAGCAATACCAGAACAATTGCTTCCAAAAGATTGCCCAGCACTTCAGCAGTAATCGTATAATACCAAAGCCCTCAATCAAAAGGGCTTTGTTTTATAATACAGATTGTTTATTACGGATGGACAGCAATCGTAATCGTTTTAGTTTCCCAATCTTCTTTTTCCCAAGAGCGACCATAATTTAATTTTAATTCACCGACTCCCTTTGTTACCGCTTTAAAAGTGTAAGTTCTTAAACCACTACAACCTGTCATGCCTTTCTTACACTGCTCTGAGTTGTGATAATCAATACTCAATAACATCAATGCATTTGGCATAGAACGTAATGCCCATGAAAAACCAGTAGAAGGGCTTGCTGGTAGGCTTAATTGAAATGTTTGACCAAGCTTAATTTTTACCGCTTGTTTATTATCGGTTGGCAAGCAAGTATGTTGTGGTGTTTTACTATAGTCGCCCGTTACAATACTTGTAAAACCCGCATCACAGGTTGGTTGTGATGTTTGTTCTACCGCAGCCACATTGAAACTCATTAACCCTAAAGCTGCGACTAATCCAATATATTTCATCATCCTTTGACCTTTATTTATCTGGTTTATTTATCCTTTAGATTAGCAAAAAATCCTTACTCAAGGCTGTATCAAAAAGCCATATTTACTAATTATGTATATAAAATAATCATCTCTTAATAATAAAGTTGCGTTTTACGGTAAAAACTCAATAATACAACTCGAAAAATTAAAAACAAAAGAGTCAATATGTCAGGCACGAACCGTTCAAATATCCACGTTGGATTAGATGTACAAATTGTACTAAAGCAGGATCAACGTAGCGGAAAACTTACATCTGGTACGGTAGAGAAAATTCTTACTAATTCACCAACACATCCACATGGCATTAAAGTACGTCTAACCTCTGGCAATGTAGGGCGTGTAAAAGTAATCGTTTCCGAATAAGCCCCGTTTAACTATTACTCATTTTCAAATAACTAAGCCAAAACTATAACGCTTTGGTATCTCATCGCATCAGTCTATTAACGAATTGAACGCGCCTAATAAAAAAGAGAGCACCGTGAACCGAACTAATATTATTCTACTCAGTGTGGCACTATTGCCGACGCTTGCATTTGCACAATCACCACAAGGCAATACGACTAACCAATCATTCAATAAAGCAAAAAAGATCATGCAACAGCAAATTTATACTAACCCTGTTGATATGAAAACTATTTACTGTGGTGCTGATTTTAATAATAAAAAATACGTTACCTTACCATCTGGCTTCACAACTGACGTATATAAAAAGCGCATAAAACGTTGGGAGGCAGAGCATGTCGTGCCAGCGGAGAACTTTGGTCGCTCATTTAGAGAATGGCGTGAAGGCGCTAAAGTCTGTGTTGATAGCAAAGGCAAGTCATTTAAAGGCCGTAAGTGTGCTGAAAAAGCAAACGCTGAATATCGCTTAATGCAATCAGACCTTTATAATCTGTATCCAGCGGTAGGGGCAGTTAACGCTGCACGTCAAAACTACAACTATGTAATGCTGCCTAAAACAGCCAGCAAAGACTACCGTTCATTTGGCAGCTGCGACATGATTATTGATAAAAAAGACCATGATGCACAGCCACCAGAACGCGCTCGTGGTGTTATTGCGCGTACTTACATGTATTTTGAAGCGGTATACCCAAACTACAAAATGAGTCGTCAACAACGTCAGCTAATGAGTATATGGGACAAGCAATACCCAGTATCAAAATGGGAATGTCAACGCGCAGCTAAAATCCAAAAGATTCAAGGTAATGTCGATCCTATTTTAGCTTCACGCTGTAAAAGCATCGGTTAATATTAACGTATTCACCTTTTTCTGAATCCACGTTTAACGACGTGGATTTTTTGTATTTGATTTAGACAACCCAACAATGGCGATATTACAATAGACCAATAAATTGATCGCAATGACAGGGGTGATAGAAATTGTACAACTCAAACTGGGCACACAAGTAGATACCCACGTTTTCCATGATTTGTTAACGACAGGCAGCACTCGTAACGTCAATGTTATTATATTAGTGGAATTATCGAGCCCGGATAGCATTGATAACAAGCGTCAGTTATCAAAAATAAACTAAACTATATTAATATTTCATTATTTGTAGTCTTATATGCTACGCTATAAAAGTAACGAGCTAGAAATACAATAGCATTGACCATTTACTTAGTTAAACTATTGTATTGATATATAATTTAATCGTAGTAATACAACAAATAACATCATTTATCGGAGTACCATTTATTAATGAGCAGCAATCGTAGAACCCAGAATCAATTAGCTACACTTACAAAAAAGCTTTCTAAGTTACAAGCCATGTCTAAGTCTACTAGAGATGGTGCAAGTAAAGCACGTTACACTGCTGATATTGAAAAAATTGAAATAGAGCTTAGTAAGCTTAAAGAAACTGAAGAATAGAATCTTTCTATTTATGACGTTTGGCCTACTACTATTTCTACAATAGTAGTAGGCTAGTCAGCCATACTAAGTAAAATCCCACCATCACAATTCAGATAACTAATAACGACTCCCCATACCAAACCGGTTTGACATGTCATCATCTATTCGACCACCTTTCCATCCACCTAAAACAAGCAGATTAAGCACATTCTGTCCGGTGTAATCATTCCCGTCAAAGAAATAGTGTGACACATCATTACGTAAAAATTTCAGGGTAGGGTTTTCTTCAAAATTAATATCTTGCGGATCAGCATACAAAGCCACAGCAATTTGATATTGCCGCGCACTAAACTCACTAGTACTGGCTTTAATTTGACCTAAAGAGAAAAAATCGCGACTGCCATAGCCTTTTATCAATCTTGCAGAAAGTGACTTAATAACTTTTTTAATACGACGACGCTGAATAACTCTAAGCATTGTGATTCCCTTCATAAAACCAATATAGATGTTGTCATATTACTTAAAATAGTATCTCTCGTATAATCATTTCAGCACCGTGCAGGTAGTGACCCTGTCACTAATAAGCCATCAGCATTGGGGAAATGCCCAACAAAATAACGCCTCTAAAAAATTATTTTCATAACAGTGAAATTTTTCTATTAGTGCGATGTTCTATTACTTCAAGAATTGGCACATAGAGATCACTATGCTTAGAAATATCACAATCGCTTTAGGGGCAGGGTTTATTGGCAGTATCGCCAATGTACTCGCTATTTATCTCATCAACCCATTGCAAGGATTACCTCAACCCGATCATATCTTTATCTATAAACAAGTATTTTGGGGCGGGTTATGGGCATTGCTTTATTGTTTGCCTTTTTTAAAACAGAGATGGTTTATCAAAGGTATCGCAGTGGGCTTTATCGCAAGTTTATGCACTTTCTTTGTCTTTCAAACCATTCCTGTCACGCCAATTAATATCATAAAAGCCTTGATGGTAAATATTGTTGCATGGGGAGGATGCTCATCGTTCTTTTTTTATAAAACAACAACGTCAGGCAATACTTTATAACCATATGATTTTGAAAGACATAAAATGAACAACTGAAATGGCCAAGTAAAACTTAACATTAAATTAATGCATCTAGATTTATATGTTTTAAACACTGTAATTCAACACAAATGATTATTAAAGCATGATGTAAATATAACAAAGTCAATTGGTTATATAACTTATCCGCTGTAAGGGATAAAATTAAAATATCCCCTATAGCGGATATAAATGGTATGGTGACCCGATGTAAATAACATCAGTGTGTTAACCGTTGGTTTGGATTAACTCAGAGCAGGATAATCAGTATAACCGTGTTCATTCCCACCAAATAGCGTAGTGCTATCCAAGTCAGCTAACGGTTGTTGGTGTTGTAACCGCGAAACAAAATCAGGGTTAGCAATAAACGGACGCCCGAACGCAACCAAATCAGCGTAGCCTTTATTAAGCATTTCATCAGCCCGCGCTTGAGTATAACTGCCTGCAACAATGATCGTATTGGAGAAATACTCACGCAACTCAATTCTAAACTGCTCAGGGATCACTGGTGCATCATCCCAATCCGCTTCCGACAAATGCAAATAGCCAATATCACGGGCTTGAAGCTGTTTTGTCGCCTCTAAAATGGTCGGCACAATATCAGGGCAATTCATGTCCTTAAAGGTAATGAAGGGGGCCAGTCGAACACCCACTTTATGCGCACCAATCACATGACTTACCGCATCAACGACTTCTAATAAGAAACGAATACGGTTCTCTCTAGTGACACCGTAACTATCTGTACGATGATTAGAGTTAGTACGTAAGAACTGATCGATAAGATAACCGTTACCACCGTGAATTTCGACACCATCAAAGCCAGCATCAATCGCACGTTTCGCAGCATGTGCAAAATCAGCCACCACCCGATCAATATCAGCTTGGGTCATTGCTCTTGGTTCAACACAATCAACCATATTGCCATTACCTTGTTCATCAGCGATCCATACTTTGGTTTCTACTGGTTTAAGTGCTGATAGCGCAATAGGTTTATCATCAGCAACTGTCACCGCAAGGCTGCAAGCATTAGAAGATCGCTATGGGGTTAAGTTGCTCAATCGCAGTACAAGGCATCTCTCTTTAACAGAATCTGGCGCGATGTATCATCAGGCCAGCTTAGACATTATCGACAGCGTTAAAGAGACAGAAAACTTACTCCAAACCGGTAGCCAAGAAGTGCGCGGAACGATAAAGATCGCTGCGCCCCGAGACATAGGCAAACAATACATATCACCAATAATTTCAGCGTTTTGCGAATTGTATCCAGACGTTGTGCCATACTTATATTTAGACGATAAACTCACCAACTTAGCGGAATCAGGCATAGATATTGTTATCCGTTATGGCGAACTAGCAGACAGTAACCTAATCTCGCGCAAACTGGCATCCAGCAGACGTGTATTGTGTGCAACGCCTCAATATTTAGCCAATAAAGGCACTCCCATCACACCGCAAGATCTCGCTGATCATCATTGTTTAGCCATGGTACGCAGTAATGAAGAGCTGAAAACATGGCATTTTAGCGACGATACCCAACACAACGTTATAACCGTATTACCCAAACGATTCTCAGATGATGACGAAGTGATTCGTCAATGGGCATTAGATAGCGCAGGTATAGCATTAAAGTCAATTTTAGATATTGAGCAAGACATAAAACAACAACGACTGGTCACTGTGCTTGATGGATACATGAAGAACTTCAACGCATCGACATCATCAGCCAGTGCAGATTTAAATGTGATTTACCAAAGCCGCCAATACCAACCCAAACGGCTGCGATTGTTTATTGATTTCTTGATAGCACGATTTGTGGGTAGGTTAGGGTAGTTATTAAGGCAAGCAGAGTAATGAATGAGAATTTACAGTAGAAAAAAGTAAGAAGGTCGACTGATAATATCGACCTTATCAAACATTATTTAGTTAAATTTTGGTAATCATTTAGAGCATCATTGATAAAACGTATAGAGAAAAAAGGTCTAGATTCTTTAAGCATAATTAAACCTAAAAAAATCGATATTACACTCAACATTGTTGTTGAGATTGGAACCCCAAAAGATAACGAAAAAATTAATACAGTTATGCCCATAAGTAATATTATACACCCCAAAACAAGGTTATATAAAAGAGAGAAGTTCTCAAAACGAGATAGTTTTATTCTATATGATTCATTATCTATATCTTGTAACGAAGGGGACGATTTAGACATTATTACCAAATGTTTAAATGAAACACTTTTCTCTATTCTACTATTTAATATAAATAGAGCATTTAACATTGGAACACTCAGTTTTACACCGTGAATTAATCTGAAATGCTCAACATTTAGCTCAGATTTTAAATGTGCTTTCATTTTTGATGAAACTTCATCATCAGATAGAGCAGCCTTAATCGTCAATATTCTGTGTTTTTTAAAATCCGAGTATGATTCAAATATTCTTTTACTATTCATTAAGATAGTTATAAATATTAATATCGAAATAGTGCCATATTGATGTTTTTCGAACAACTCAACCCATTCAACAACTGACAGCATGGTAATGAAAGCCTTAATACATTTATGAATAAAATGATTATAAATACAACACTATGCATAACAAAGCTTAATGTAATTCTTTCTCGATAAGTAATGCCTATTCTTAACGAGATGACAAAATTTCTAACTAGACAGTACGTTATTACATCTTTACGAATCTAAAATATTAACCTATCCCGCGAGTTAGATTGTTCAACCGCTCGACACTTAGGGAACGTAGAGCAGCCCCAAAACTGTTTGCCTTTATTCTCACCACGCTTTGTTTCACGCATTAACATTGCAGAGCCACAGCGAGGGCACTGTTTTATAGACTCTTTCTCAGCAACTATTTTTCGTACATGCTGACGGTGCTTTAAATTGATTGTTATTCCACGTTTAAATTTAATCTGATTCAAAGATTCTATTAATCGCAAATATTCATCATCAGAGAACACCACCTCATCAAACTGTTTAATATAACGTATACAGCCACGAGCATAAGTCACGTTAGGTGGCATCTCAGTTTTAAAAGTGCTATCACCAATAAAAACAATCACGGAATGCAATTGTTCACCGCTACAACCTAGCAGTGACTCAAGAGTTTTAACGTGTTTATAATTTTGATGGAGCGGATTTTGAAACTTAGAGGAATGTCGATAAATTTTTTGTGTCCATTGTTTTTGCCGAGCAGAACCAAAAATCCAACCTTTCATATTTTTTGTTTCAACGACAAAAATACCAAACTTAGACACAACAACATGGTCAATTTGAGTCGTACCATCATCTGTCTGCAAGGTAACATCTTTGATGAGTGTATAATCCGATTTTGGAAGCTTGAGTAAAAGGCGGTTTACAATAAACTCACCAAAAATACCTTTAAACCAACGGCTTTTGAAGATATTAACCAAGATAATTAATGGTATTAGATACCAAACCTGTTCAAGCACCTCAAATAATAGCTTCGATATATCCACTTTGATTTCCTATTCACGAGCAATTTAATGGTTGGCTAAAAGCCTAATTGTATTATGCTAAAAATTAAGCATAAAAAAGCTTTTTCGCGAGCTATCTCTATAAATGAATATATTTGATAGTTATCGAGCAGTTAACTGTTGCTACAACAAACAACCTATGCCGCGCATTTATATAGCGCCAGAGTGACACTGTAACTAATTAGCCATAGCATCGGGGAAATATCAATACACGCAAAATATACAATAATGAGCTCAACAAGTTGCAACTAACGTACTCAGGGCTGCCGACTTACTATTGGTTTAAAGACACCGAGAAGAACAATTTTAGCGGCAATGCATAGTCATTAATTTTAAAAGACATGCCGCCCACAATGTTTGATGGTTTAGAGAAGTCTAAATAACTAGAACCAATCTAATACCGTCTATTTGGGCGGTATTTTTGTATTTGGTGAAAGCAGGGTTAAAGAGTAGGGAAGTTAGTCAGTTACGTAAAACAAGAACATTATATCTAAGGCAATACAGTCAATAGATAGGTGTTTAATAAAAATGTATGCTTGCCGAGTTTTATCCCTTATAGAGGATAACTTGCAAATATCCCCTGCAAGGGATAATATTTAAATATCCCTTACAGAGGATAATTTAAATGTGGTGATAAAATGCAAATAACATCGGCAAAAATGCTAGCAAATGCAGTAAGAGACCAACGCAAAGCACAAAAAATAACGCAAAGTGATACCGCTAAATTAGTTGGCATAAAACAAACGACCGTATCAGCATTTGAGAATATGCCAGAAGGCACTAAGGTTGAGACGCTATTTAAATTATTGGCGGCATTAGATCTCGAATTGCATGTTCAGCCTCGTAATAGTAATACAGAAACACAGAACAGCAATCAACAATGGAATGAGGAATGGTAACTATGGAAAAGTTATCCGTGGCAATGAATGGGATTTTAGTTGGCACATTATCAAAAGCATCATCAGGTGCCATATCCTTTCAGTACCATTCAACATGGCTTGCTCGTGCAGGATCGCGTGCGATTTCACTTTCGATGCCATTACGTCAGGATCCTTATCATGGCGACATTCCCTATAACTTTTTTGATAATTTATTGCCTGATAACGAAGAAATCCGCAATCGCATTCAATCTCGTTTTAAAGCTACCACCAAGCGTCCCTTTGATCTCCTTAGTAAAATTGGAGGAGATTGTGTTGGTGCAATTCAGCTATATTCACCCGATGTAATTTTAGAAGATGTACGACAAGTACACGCAGAGCCATTAACTGATACCCGTATGGCACAAGTATTAAGAGGTTATCAAAGTGATGCACCATTAGGTATGTTAGAGGATACGGATGATTTTCGAATCTCCATCGCAGGTGCGCAAGAGAAGACAGGATTATTGTGGTATAAAAATCAATGGCATTTACCACAAGGATCGACACCAACAAGCCATATACTTAAACTGCCAATAGGGATCTTGCCACATAAAAATATTGATTTAAGAGATAGCTGTGAAAACGAATGGCTATGTTTAAAAATTGCAGCCGCTTATGGTTTTAGCGTTAATGAAGCTAACATTGTTTATGTCGAGAACATTAAAGCACTAGCACTCAAACGTTTTGATCGCCGCTGGTCGCAAGATGGCAGTTGGCTAATGCGATTGCCACAAGAAGACATGTGCCAAGCACTAGGTATTGCGCCAGCATTAAAATATGAATCTGATGGTGGCCCTGGCATATTAAACATCATGCAATTTCTGCTGGGTTCTCGAACGTCAAACCATGATCGCGAGGTATTTTTTAAAGCCCAAGTTCTGTTTTGGCTCTTAGCTGCCATTGATGGACACGGAAAAAACTTCAGCTTATTTCTAGAACCTGAAAGCCGTTACAGCATGACGCCATTATATGACATTATTTCTGCTTATCCTTTAATGGATTCAAAAAGCATTCCGAAACAAAAAGCAAAAATGGCGATGGCACTCATTGGCACTAAGAAGTATTACAAATGGCAAACTATTCAACCACGGCATTTTTTAAGCACAGCTAAAGCTATTGGGTTTTCAGAGCAACGCGCCAGTGAATTAATGATAGAAATGAAAAGCCAAACACCAGTCGTCATCAACACTATTCGTGAGCAATTACCGAAAGACTTTCCTGATTATATTAGCGAATCGATATTTAATGGAGTGTTAAAGCAAGCCGAACGTTTGCCTGAATAATGAAACTCGTAGTACCAATCATGAATTGATCAGCTAGACATTTTAGTTTTGCAGAAAAGAGACACTTTACCTTGGTGGCTACATTGTTTTCTCTCTTTTAAAATGTCCTCATTATTCCCCGATTAAAATGTCTCCTTTTAAGGTAGTTCATTAGGGTGAAATTGGGGATAGAGTAGGGAAGTCACGGCTTTTTTCTGGTGCTCGGTCTAAATTGTTCTGGGTGAATTAACACTGGATTTATTTCTTCAAGTTGACGGATTGCCCGTTGTTGGGCAGTACGTTTAGGGGCGCTTTTACTGCGACTACGCTTTTGTTGTTGGTCATATTGTTGCTGTTTTGCTTGGGCAAATTTTAATACTGCACCCAAACGTTTGTTATCAACTATCTGACCTTGATCAACATCTTTGAGCTTATCAAACACTTTAAAACCCAATTTTCGGTGACCATATTGGATCGCGATGGTGCCATCTGGACGATCAATAACCTTAACGACTTGATGCACAAGCCGTTGATTTTCTTCGGTTGGATCAATCAAATAGATAATTTTTTCGTATTGAAATGTCAGTGATTTTGATACTTTTCTTGGCTCTTGCCATGCAAAAATATCATGTAATTCATCTGTCGATTCACGTAATGGTCGATGCATGTCTTTAGGATATTGAGCAGCTTTAGCAAAACGTCGGTTAAAATCAGTGATAAAGTCGGGGAGCCACGCATTAGCTTGTTCAATATTATCAATGTGTTGTAATCGCATTTCTTTGACTAAGCGATCTTGTAATGTTTTGTTGGCACGTTCAACACGGCCTTTGGCTTGAGAGCTATTTGCGCAAATCAATTCAATGTTTAAGTCATGCAATACACGACCAAACTGAGTGATGCGGTTTGTTTTTGCATCCCGTTTATTAACATGAAACACCGCATGTCGATCGCTGTAAAAAGCAGTGGGCTTGCCATGTTGCTCAACATATTCGCGCGTTGTCACCATGTAATCAAACGCAGATTCTGTTTCGCTAAACCGCAAGTTCATTAGTTTGCCGGTAGCATCATCAATAAAAACCAATAAACAACATTTGTCGCTGCGGCCTTCAAACCAATCATGATGTGAGCCATCTATCTGAATTAACTCACCATAACAATCACGTCGATGACGTGGTTGATAAACACGAGGCTTACGTTTGAAATGTGGTACCCAAAGGCCATCAGCGATCATCCATTGGCGTAAGGTTTCTAACCCAATTTTAATACCGTGGTGCTCAATCAGTTTTTCACGCGCCAACGTGGGTCCGAAGTCTGAGTAATATTCGTGGATGAGATTTAAAATACGCAGCCTATGATTATCATCATAACGATGATTACTTGGCACGCCGCGTTGTTGTGAAAGTAATCCGCCAGCACCGAACTGAGTAAAGCGTTTTACTAATCGTGATACTTGACGACAACTCAAGTTAAGTCGACGGGCAGCTTCAACACCAGTAATTTGTTTATCACAAACATCTTGAATAACTTTTATTCGGCTTAATTCATTTTCAGTCATAGTGAGCAACATTTATTGATTCCAGTTCATAGCAAAACCTATGATCTGAAGATAGTTCAACATGACATTTCTAACGGGTTCAAACCGGACATTTCTAAATGGGACTTACACCTTCTGTTAGTGCAAGTTAGTAATGTCACATAATTCTCCCAGATAGAAATGTCACACTGTGTCAGACTCTTTCATCAAGGCTATATTCATGGCTCGTTGTTGTGCGGCTCGGCTAATGTTCCTTTTACTTCGTGTTCGTTCCGAAGTGTTTTCTCTCTGGTCTTGGCTTTGCTTAGCAAAGGCGAGTGCAGCACTTAGTCGTTTGTTATCAACGATAGCAGCTTGGTTTACCGTTCGAAGTTTATCGAAAACAGAATAAGTTAATGGTTGGCCACAATGCTTAATACTAATGGTGCCATCAGGATAGTCGTAAACCATGATGGGTTTACCTATCAAACGGTTATTGGCATCGTTAGGTTCGATTAAGTAAACAACTTTATCGTATTGGATAGTAAGAGAGCGTGTGAGTACGCGGCTTCGTTGACGAGCGAAGATATCATCAAGTTCACTTGATAATTCTCGTAATGGGCGATGGGCATCGTGAAGTGAATAGGGTGTTCGTGCAAAACGTTGATTAAAATCAGCAATAAATTCAGGTAACCAGGCGTTGGCTTCTTCAATCGAATCAATATTAGCAAGACGCATTTCTTTAATCAGACGGTCTTGTAGTGTTTTATTAGCACGCTCTACGCGTCCTTTTGCTTGAGAACTATTGGCACAAATTAAATCGATGTTAAGTTCAAACAAAGCACGGCCAAACTCAGTCATTTGTTTACCTGTTTTTACTTCGTCTCGATTGAGTCTAAATACTGAATGTTTGTCGCTGTAAAAAGCGATAGGTTTTCCATGCTCTTCAATGTATTGGCGCGTGATATTCATGTAGTCAAAGGTTGATTCAACATCACTAAATCGCAAGGTCATGAGTCGACCTGTCGCATCATCGACATACACCGTAAGACAACATTTATCTGCTCGACCTTCAAACCAATCATGATGAGAACCATCTATCTGTACTAGTTCACCTAGGCATTCACGACGATAACGGGGTTGATAAACCTTTGGTTTTGCTTGACGTTTAGAGATCCAAAAACCTTCCGCCATCATCCATTGACGTAACGTTTCAGTTGATAGTTTTAGTTGGTGTTTTTCACGCAATTTTTCATTAGCAAATGTCGGTCCAAAATCGATATAGAACTGACGAACAATATCAATCACATGTTGCTTAAATTCAGGTGTATAGCGCCGATTACTCGGCTTACCACGGCGTAATGAAACCAATCCCGCTGGACCTTGTCCGCGATATTGATTAACGAGACGTTGGATATGTCGTCGAGATAATTTCAGTAACTCAGCAGCATCTTTTTGTCGAAGTCTTCGTTCACTAATATCACGAATAACATCAACTCGATTTAATTCTTTTGGACTCATGGAAAGTAACATGGCACAGAGATCTATACTTGGCGGAAAACACCACCAAGTATACCAATATGTGACATCTCTAAGTTGGTAAAAAGTGACATTACTATATTGGGTTTACACCTTCAGTGCGCATTATGTACCTTATGTTAAATAGGGTATCAGGTATTGATAACATCATACAGTTACACGTAGAACATTGATTAATAATGGATAAAGGCACTCTCCTACAATTTACTACTTGTGTATTTAACAGTATTCGCTATTTACCATAAAGTACATAATTAACACTTATTCTAAGATGCTATCTCAGACATTCTGTATTCGGTAGCCCCTTAGAAACATGTAATTATTAAACCTAATTTGATCAGGTTTACAAAATAGATCACCACAATGTAAACGCAAAAAATAACCCTGTTTCGAAAAACAGGGTTTAATTTTATTACAAACTTAATTCATCAGTTATTTTGCTTACTGTGGGTTAAGTCCTAGCTTTTGTAACACTAGCTTAAAGTTGGCTTGGCGTTCTTTAATGTTATGGACATCGCCAGTCGAACAAGTTGAATCTGGACAGCCACGGTTCACAATACCAGAAACATCATCAATAAATTCAGTTCCTTTCAGGCCACTATTTACATATTTTTTCAGTTCGTTGTAATAGTTCCAATCAGCATAATCACCGCCTTCATTAGAGTATGCCTGCACTGATGTTACCCAATAGAATAAACCTGCAATCCATTTGATTTCTTTATTCTTCTCAGAGCTACAGATTAAGCCTGGGTTTGAACAAAAATCAAGATCAGCATATAACGGATTTACAGGTGGCGCTTCAACCGTTACACCATCAATGGTTTGACCAATGGTTGCAGGATCAACGTGTGAACGACCTAAATAATGGTTCAACGTACCAAAGTTTTGGCGGCCAGTGGTTTGAATAACGCCACGTCCCCACCAACCACAGCCTTCAACACTTTCTTGACTGCTGCCATCCCATAGGAATGTACCGGCTTTTTGACCAACGTAGATTTTACACTCATCACGTTCCCATACTTGCTTTGATGTATCGATTTTGTCTGGCACTGCATTACAGTGACCATTGTTAGTCCAGCGTCCCACATGACCATTAACCAGCAAGCCTTGCTCTTCTAATACGGCATCGGGAGCGGCAAATACAGGTGCTGGTGCGCCGTACCATTTAGCATGGGTTAATGCGCTGACTTCCATTTTGTTATCACGCGGACAAGAATAAGCATAATCTAAGCCTGATACTGGGTTAACACCGTAGTCTGCGTATTTTTGACCTAACTGACCACAACTCGCAGACATCGGATAATCGGCAGGTGCGCCATATTTAATTTCAGACCAGTTGTTTTCATCACATGCGTTATAACGGATTGTCTCTTGCATGCTTTGTGCTAAGAACGCAGCAATAGCGACTTTGGCATAAATAATATTGGTTGCATCATCTGCTTCGTCAGTCAGTAGCCAAAACTTATTACCTGCAACACCAATATTGTGCATCGCATTAAGGCCATCAAGGAAGTCATTCCACTTATACACTGTAGATGGCACCCATTGTGACTGAGGGGTTTCATAGAGGAAGGCTTCATTATCCATGACATCTGAGGCATTCGTTAACTCAGTATTAAGTGCTTCAATACGTGTTAATGAGCCTTTTTCGAGTTCTTCACCAACGTAATATAGTGGTACTTTCGCACTTTGGTAAGCTTCAATTTTACTGGTTAAATCTGCGCTGTCTTTATCAAATAAAATTGCAAATACGTTGCTGTGAGCCGCTTTACGAATTTGCTGATCACGTGTTGTTTGGCCCATAAAATAATTCGCAGCTTGCTCGGTTGGAATATTAGCAAGCATTGCAGGCGTCTTAATATAATCCGTAACTTGTTTTACATATTCAAGTGCGTTGTGCCATTGCTCAGTTGATAATGCAGCGGTTGCTGTTGATTTGGTAAAGTTAATAAAGTCAGCTTTGGTTAATGACTCTGCTTTGTAAACATCGAGAGTATTTAATAGGTCTGCGGTGGCACTTGATGCAGCATTCCACACAGATTGGCGACCAGAATGGGTATCAAATGCAAAATCACCAATGCTGAAAGACCAACCAAAACTCGCTTCAGAAGCAAGCGTGGTTAGAATTAAGTTGTGAGCTTGTGACCAACCTTTCAAATCATCACTAAGGGCATTAATTTTATCAATATCAATGCTAGCTGCGGTTGTATCTACGGCTTTGAGTAATGCCTCTTTAACCGCAATAACACCCAGAGACTGACCTTTATCTAATGTTGCTTTATCAAGCACATCACTACTAATAATGACAGATGAACGCCCCGCTTGTGTCGCCGTCTCTATGATAGAAACAAACTTAGCGGTTAACTTATTAACATCAGTAAGATCTTCAGTGGCACTCGTTGCAATAGTTATTGTTGGTGGTGCTGTTGATGATGGACTTGCAACCACAAAATCATTTGGCCATCCAGCAACTTCAAGACGCACAGGATCCATTGGATTTGGTAATGAAAGTACAGCCGCTGTACCTGGCTCAGATCCATCACAATTAAGATGCAGCTTCCATGAACTATCACTACCAGGAATAGATTGAGTCCAATAAACAGCAGAATAAGCAATATTTTTGTTAACCATTATATCGCCAGTACCAGCATGATCACCCCGCGTCCAATCCGGATAAACATTAAATTCATCACATAATCCCGCTGACGCCAAAGGTGCAATGCTTGATATCTGATTGACATCAGACGCACATACATAACCGCTAAGCATAGTACTGAATATCGCTATTGTTATTTTATTTATTTTTCTCACAAATTAATTCCTTCTATGTTCGTGCGTTTAAATAGATCAAAAATCTAATCTGAGTAGTTATTAACTAAAAATATTGTTCATTGGCCACTGCATATAACAATTTTTTAATTACTTGCTAACTTATTTATCATCGCAAATTAAAAGCCACAATATGCAACTAGCTAATATCAATGAAATATGATCGTTTGATCAAAGAAAAAAACAGTAAGAAGAGAGTGCGGATTTTATAAATGTGAGATTGAGTCAAGACAATAACTTTTATGACTATCGATTAAAAACGCAATTTTTTATCAATTATTGAACAAATAACAGTACTCAGTGATTTTGGATATATTGTGTTTTGTAAAATATTCTCAATAACAATAACTTAGATTTGTATAAATAGTAATGATATAGAACTACGCTTTACCTTGAATAATACGTGTTAGTTTTTGCGCAATAAGCAATGTAAACACGGCGATTGCAGCGGTAACATAACCAATTTCACCAAAAACTTCTGCGTAAAGAATAAGACTTTGAGTAGGTTCAACAATCCCTTCGGGTGCGGCCGTTAAACTTGCAATCCAACCAGCTAAAATGGCGGCTGTCGCTGATGTTAAAAACCACATCCCCATTGCAAACCCCATCATTCGCTGTGGCACTAACTGTGCAATCATGGCTAAGCCTAGCCCTGACACCAATAACTCCCCTAACGACTGTAATAAATAGCTCACCACTAACCAATTTGAATTGATGATCCCTTGTGGATTAGCAAACCCCGTTGATAACTTTAGAATTAAAAAAGCCAAACTACATAACACCATCCCAAACGCAAACTTAAACGGCATTGCAAACCGTTCACCGAGTTTATTATAAAGAATGGCTAATAATGGGCTCGCAATCATGATCCAAAATGGATTCAATGCTTGGAATTGTTCTGGCTCGACTTTAAAGCCAAATAAATCATGACTGACATTATGAATAGCAAAAAAATTAAGTGAGGTTGGCATTTGAAAATATAGTGCAAAGAATACGATCCCTTGTAGCATTAAAACAAAGGCGACAAACATCTTCGTCCTTTCAAGCCCTTGGGTTTTAAACGCTTCTTTGAAATATATAACAACAATGGTTATTCCGATAACAACCAAAATAGCATGCGCATAAAACAAGTGTTGCAATAAAAAGGCACTCAAAAAGCTCAACGCCACCGTTACAACCACAACCATAAAATAATAACGTTTATTAACGGGCTGCATATCGGGTTTTGAGCCTATGTTTTTAACGATACGCCCCATCACCATAAAGTTAACCATAGTGATTAATAATCCAATCGCACTTACCCCAAATGCCATGCCATAGCCCATTTTTTCAGCTATCCAAGGGCTTAATAACATTGAGAAAAATGAGCCTAAGTTAATCGCCATATAATACATAGTAAATGCGCCATCAAGGCGCGAATCATTTTCCTCATAAGATTTTGCAAGTAGGCTTGAAGGATTAGCTTTAAATAAACCATTGCCCATGGTGATAAAGCCCATTGCTATATAGATGAGATCTTTGCCGCCAAACTCACCCGCAGCGGAAAGTCCTAATAAAGAGTAACCAATAGTAAGAATAAACGCACCGAGAGTAATGGTTCGTTTAGTACCAAGGAGCTTATCCCCAACCCAACCACCAATCGCGACGGAACTAAAAATTAACGCAGAAAATGCACCAAATAAGGTAAATGACTCGGCTTCTGACATGCCAAGAATATTAACCATATATACAGTAAGGATGGCCTGCATACCGTAGAATCCAAATCTCTCCCAGAACTCTACAGAAAATATAAGATAAAACGGCTTAGGTTGTTTAAATACATTCACATCTGACATTCGGCCTTCCTTAAATCAGTCGCAATTGTTTTAATAGTAGTCGTTATATTTCAAGTACGGGTCGTGAGGATGATTCAAGTGGCAAATCAACACGGCAATATTTACCATCTCGTATATCTATGATAAAAAATATTCTATTCGTAATATCAGCCCATTAAATTAGAAACATGCATAACAGCCTCAAGCATCAGAGTAACGTCATGCCCAAATATTTGATCTAATTTCAGACTGGATTTCCTATCCCAAAACCTACCGAACTGAAAAACAATAATGTAGATCTCGTTTATTTAATCTATGCAGGGAAAATTGAACATTTACGCAGATATAGTAAATATTTTTGTAATATACGCATATTTTTCTTATATTAGTCCAAATCTATCTATTTAAAGAGCATAATAATGAAAAAGTTACTTGCACCACTTTGTCTTGGACTATTAACTTCTCTACCAGTCGCTGCATGTACAGGCATAGTATTAAAAAGTGCAGATGGTGCAACAATTCCAGCTCGAACAATGGAGTTCGGCTTTGATATCCAGTCTAATATCGTTATGGTTCCTGCTGGAACTAAAATCACCTCTCTTTCCAATAATCCAGATAAAGAGGGTTTGACTTATAAAACTAAATATGGATTTGGTGGCGCAAATGCATTAGGTAAAAATATTGTACTTGATGGACTCAATGAAAAAGGGCTTTATTTTGGTGCTTTTTATTTTGCAGGGCTTGCACAATATACTGAATTAACAGATGCAAACCCAAAAAATGCCGTTTCTAGTGAGGAACTAGGTAATTATATTTTAGGTAATTTCAGCACTGTAGATGAAATGATTAAAGGTATTAAATCTATCAATGTTGTAGGTACTCATATCGCTGAAATTGGCCGTATCGCACCACTCCACTATGCAATTACTGATGCTTCAGGTAAGTCTGTTGTACTTGAGTACACAGCAAAAGGCTTAACCATTCACGAAAATAAGATTGGTGTTGTGACGAATAACCCGACTTATGATTGGCACATGACCAATTTGCATAACTATGTTGGCTTGACAGCAGAAAATAAAGGTAGCGTTACTATTAATGGCGTAACTTTATCGCCAACAGGTCAAGGTAGCGGCATGCTTGGTTTACCTGGTGATTACACCCCTCCAAGTCGTTTTATTCGTGCGGCAAGTTTTGTTAATGCATCTTTACCTTCAAAGAATAGCGATGAAGCCGTTTTCCGTGCTTTCCATATTCTTAATGCTTTTGATATTCCAAAAGGTGTAATCAGAGAAAAGGCAAATAATGAAGTATTGACCGACTATACTATATGGACATCGGTAGTTGATACCAAAAACAAAGATTATTACTTTAAAAGTTACCTTACTCCACAGCATATGAAAGTGAATATTATCGACGCTCTTGCTAACTTAAAAGCACCTAAAGTCATTAAGATGGAAGGAGAACATACTTATAAAGACCTTACTGGGCAATTTAACCAATAATTAAAACGCAATAAAATAAATCAACGGATAGGCTAATCTCCTATCCGTTTTTTAATCATTTTCTCAGGTTCTTATTTAGCTATCAGCTTTGACTAATATTATCAAAAAACATAAGTAATAATGGCTATCAACCGCCCGCTAATTTAACGGTATGGCCTTTCTTTTCAAGGTGCGCTTTTATTACATCACGCTTATCACCTTGAATTTCAATTTTACCCTCTTTTACTGCACCGCCACAGCCACACACTTTTTTCAATTCAGCAGCAATGAGCTTCAGTTGGGTATCTTCAACGTCAAGACCTGAAACAATACAAACCCCTTTGCCTTTGCGTCCCTTTGTTTCTCGCTGAATACGAACAATACCATCACCTTT
This sequence comes from uncultured Photobacterium sp., assembly GCF_947039875.1. Classification (GTDB taxonomy): domain Bacteria; phylum Pseudomonadota; class Gammaproteobacteria; order Enterobacterales; family Vibrionaceae; genus Photobacterium. The sequence continues at coordinate 28,057 of NZ_CAMRAN010000018.1, read as the reverse complement.
TGGGCGAACAGGTTGTTCTTTTTCTTCTTTAATTCGACCAGTTTCGGTTGAAAAAACTAAACGGCTATTATCACTCATTGTGCAATCTATCTCACTTGGTTGCTTGATTGTGTGAATAACATTAAAAGTTAGCACATCAATCTTGCGAAATACTCATGAACCAATACTATCAATAAATGGTACTCTAACGGAACATCTTATGATTCGTAATGTGATTTTTGATTTTGGTGCTGTACTATTTGAGTGGAATCCACACCGCATTGTTAATAGTTTTACTACATCACCTTCAGAGCGAGAGATATTGCTACATGATGTACTCCAACATCCTGATTGGCTATCACTTGATCGTGGTACAATGCTTATCGCTGAAGTGATCCCTAAATTTTCAGCTCGAACTCAAATATCGCCACAACGTATAGAAGATTTTATAACGCATATTCAACTAAGCTTGACCAAAATACAACAAACAGAAACACTCTTTACTCAATTAACACAGCAACCCTATTCACTTTATTATCTGACCAATATGTGTAGTGCTTTTTTTGATACCCTTTATGAGAAGCATCATTTTATTTCATTTTTTGATGGTGGATTAGTCTCAGGAAAAGAATTAGTCATGAAGCCTGAACCAGAAATATTTCTAAGACTATGCGAACGTTATCAATTATCCCCCCAAGAAAGTTTATTTATTGATGATAATAGTGAGAATATTCAAATAGCATCTACACTCGGTTTTAATACTATTCAATTTGATCAAACAAAATCCTGTTTTCAGCAAATCAAAAAGCAACTGTTTCTACATTAAATCCAAATAATCGCTTAAATTTTACATAAAATTGAATATTATTATAACTACCCCGTCTATTATATATAAATAAGACCGAATAATATCAGGAGATTATGTGAAAAAAGTTTTTATGTCCGCCATGTTAGTTGCTGCGGCAACAGTATCAACCATGAGCTATGCTGATAACCAGTGCGATGGAAAATACATTGTTGGTCCTGTTGAGACAATTCACGTTAAAGATCTTGATATGGATTACAAAGCGCGTATTGATACAGGGGCACATACTACATCTATTAATGCGTATGATTTACACGTTATCGATGGCAATAACAGCCCTACCAACAGCAAAAAAAGCTGGCAAGAAAACTTAGGGAAAATGATCAGTTTCAAAACAGAAAATGCACAAGGACAAGAACAAACCCATACAAGTAAAATTGTTAAAATCAGCAAGATACGTAACGCACAAGGTGTTGAGCGCCGCTATGCTGTTGTGATGGATTTAGTTTGGAATGGTAAAAATCATGCGATTCCCGTCAACTTACGTGATCGTAAAAAACTAGAATATAAATTACTTATTGGCCGGAACTGGTTAGATGGTCGTTATTTAGTTGATGTGTCAAAACACGATGACGAAGATTAATTCTTCAATGAATAACTAAATCAGTGCCTGTAATAAATAGGCACTGTTCTTTAGGCAACAAGCGTTCTATCTAAGTATTTTTTAATTGAAACAATATCACCTTTAATCAACTGCCCACGCACCATTACATACCACTCATTGGCTTTACCACTATCATTTTTTAAAACAATACCTCGATACTGTTCAGAATTTGCACTTGGTTGCTTTAACTGAGGATGAGTATTAAATTTTTCTGGCAGTACAAAAGCCTTGGTATCGCACCACCAATCTACACTATTTTTAATGTTGGTTATCATTCCTTTGACGGTTTGTCCATTAATGGTTGTTTTCCAGTCTGATGTAAGCCCAGTACTATTTTCAATCGTATAGCCACGATGAAAAAGGCGTTTTTTCATTGTCCTGCTCTCTACTTTATTAAAGCATTAGTTTCTTTAATAATCATTACGTTATCTACTTATATAATAATAAGACTTGCATAGCTAAGCCAGTTTTTTTGTGATTATTCTTTCGTTTTATGATGATCGTTGTTATTATTTAATCATATAAAGTTATAGTGCATTAGAGAGTGTTATGGCTAAGAAGATCACTGTTATTGAAGATGAAACCGTTCGTAATGCAAGTATTACTGACTTTTCAACCATTGCTGAGTCCATTACAGTTTGGCAACGGCTAACACACCAACAATACGCTAAAAATACGTTGGTTGCGTTTAAAAATGATTGGAATAACTTTTTACTTTTTTGTGAACAACATCAAGCATCAGCATTACCAGCATCAGCTGAAATTGTACACCGCTATATAGAAAAAATGGCACAAACCCGTAAGTTAGCCAGCCTTAAACGTTACATTGTCACTATTAGTTTGGTACACCGTTGTCATGCATTACCTAATCCCTGTTTAAGTAATGAAATTAAACTCGCCATGCATAAACAACGCCTTGATAAACACGATGATTACACTAATGCTCAAGGCTTTCGTGATAATCATTTACACGATCTTCTTGATGTTTTTATACTTTCAACAAAAGCTAAAGATGTTCGAGATATGGCTATTTGGGCAATCACATTTGAAGCTATGCTAAAACGTTCAGAAGTAACAGCACTAACCATCAATGACATTGAAGTAACCCCCGATGGCTTAGTTACCTTGTCGGTGAATGGAACCTTAATTGCCCTAAGTGATGTCGCCTCTCAAGCGATTAATCGTTGGTTAACATTATCTATGATTGATAGTGGTTTTGTTTTTCGACGAATTGATCGGCATAACAATATTGGTGATAATCCACTCGATCACTCATCTGTATATCGAATATTTAGACGGGCAAGCCAAGAACTTGACCTTCCCGCCGATGTTATTTTTTCAGGCCAATCACCACGGGTTGGTGCTAGCCAAGATTTAGCCGATGCCGGACTGTCTATCCATCAAATACAACATCAAGGTCGATGGCGAAGTCCTGCTATGCCTGCACAATATATCGGTCAGCGAGCTAAACGTGATAACACCTTAAAGAAATTTGCCAATAAAAATGGAAAATAATACTGGCTCGATAAATAGCATAAAAAAGCCAACCCCATATTCTTTCTCGTTGAAAGTATAATAAGAGGTTGGCTAATAAAACATTTAGTCAGATATTATTTAACGGCGTTTTTAATCGCTTTTTCAATAAAATCTGTAAAGTTATGGCCATAGTTCTCTAGCATTTTAGGGAACATTGAAATTGGCGTCATACCTGGGAAGGTATTGATTTCATTTAATAGAATTTCATTGTCTTCACTTAAAAAGAAATCAATACGAGATAAATCTTTAAGCTTCATTTGCTCAAACGCTTTACGCGCATAGTGCTGAATAGCTTCAATTTGTTCTTCAGTGATATTACGCGCTTCAACCTGCGTTGTTGACAAGCTGTCTGTGCTATATTTTTCTTCATAGCTATAAAACTTATCATCTGGACATGACACTTCACCCGGCTTGGTAATGATTAGTTGATCACCAAATTGATAAGCAGCAACTTCTAGCTCACGAGGCTTAATCGTCTTTTCAATAAGCACTTGGTTAGAGAAACCAAATGCATTATTCACAGCTGTACGTAATTCTTCTGCGTTTGCAACGCTATAACAGCCTACAGATGAACCTTGGCATGCCGCTTTAACAAAGACTTTACCCCATTTATTCAATGCAGCTAACGCTTGTTGGTGCGCTTCTTCAGTGTTCTCACTCAAGAAAACATAGGGCGTATTTGGAATATTTAGCGCATCAAACCATAATTTAGTGGTAATTTTATTAAAACAATTCGTGCTTGCTTCTGCACCACAGCCTAAATAAGGCAAACCGGCTAAGTCAAACAATGATTGCAGGTCTCCAGTTTCACCAGGGAAACCGTGTACACAAGGGATCACATAATCAATCGTGATAGGTTGTTCACCGACAGCAGATAAGGTTTTATCTAAGTTCAATTCACAAGAATGTTGGTTTTCATTTAACCAACCTTCATTTTTAGTCATTTCAACACGTGTATAGCTAACGCCATCAATCGCTTTTAATTGTTGTTCAATAAAGTTTGCAGATACGAGAGAAACTTCATGCTCAGCACTACCGCCGCCGCATAATAATAATACATGGATAGAACTCATTATCGTTCCTTAATTAGGCCAATCACAATACAATGCAGATTACAAAAGCCTTGATACACTACCAAGGTCAAAAAGAATAAGGCATTCACTACTGAATATAGTAATCAAAAAAGTAATACGAATGTACCCTCAACATCATCATATCGTGATTTATTTTTAAATCATGCGTAGTTTGTGCTAAAAATGGTGATTAAAGCACCATTTATCAGACTATTTGCGCCTGAGTTATTGTAATTGTTTCAATTGTGGTGAACGACTATGTTCAATATCATAAAAATTCCTCACAAATGCCCCACTGTGCTGTAAAGCTTCAGGTAACAACGCCAGTGCTGATTTTGCTTGCTCATGATCTGAGTAATGTCCTAATAATAAACTATAAACCTGACTCCCATTGATCATTTTCTTATTTAACCAAGCAGGTTGCTGGCTATCTAATAACGATAGTAATGTCACTAATGATTGCTCATCTCTTGATGCGGTAACTTGCACACTATAACCATGCATAACCGTTGTTTTATATTCATCATCAGTGATAGGATCGTTGTTCTGTACCTGATCATCTACTGTCGTATCAATCGTCGACTCTATTGATTCTGGTTCATCTATTGTGGCACTTGAATCATCGTTTGTCGCTATTACTGCAGCGCTATCAGCATTCGTGGTGACCTCACTCATTTCCTCAATAACAGCAGGCTCTGAGCTGTTTTCTGTTGTTGAGATGCCCTTTGCAACAGGCTGATCGTCTATAACTTGTTCACTCACAACAATCGAGTCTAACGATTGATAAAGAGGATCAGTTTTAACCGACTCATCTATCTCGGCCACTATCGTTGGTTCCAAAAATTTTTCAGTCACTTGCCCCGTATTAATGGTTTCAATTGGGGTTTGTAATGATGTTTTGGGTGGCATCAATTGAGCACAACCCACTAAGCTCGATAACAGGCTCAATGTAATAATTTTTTTCATTTCATTCTCTCTATTCTCAGCCGAAAATTGGCGTGCCCATCATCAAAACAATTGAATGACAAAGGATTTATAATAGTTTGCCGCAGCTTTTGATTACGATCAAACAGTTCATAACGATTGATCAATCGAAAGGCATTTATGTTACCATACTCACAATAAATATTGTTTTGTTAACAATAATACTACTCATATTTTTCTGCTACTGCTTAGGAGCCTCAATGGCTGATCCACATATTAAATGCGAACTCGATATACTTGATAAACTAACCGTTATTCTATATCGCTCAGCATTCACTGTTGCTGCTATTATTATGGCGATCATTAGTTCAGAAACCCATGCTGCAACGCCCTTTCTCGTTATAGTTGCTTTATTGGCTTCAACAACAGTGCATATTTATGACAAACGTTTTCGCTGGCTAATCCAAGGCGCGGGCTTATTCTCAGCAATCTGGTTGATCGCGGGCTTATGGCAACCATTAGCCTTAGGTGCTGCTTTATTTGTCTTTAGCGCGCTTTCAATAAAAGAATACTTCTGCTTTAAAGTAAAAATACTCCTGCTAACCCCTCTTGCTTTAGCCGGTTTTTGGTTTTGTTTCGTGTTTAATGCTGTAAATATTGAGATTGGCTTTGCTATGGTAGGCGCTGCATTACTTGCATTTGCAGCCTTTAGCAAATGGCGAATGCCGCTACATTTCGATATTGGTGATAAAAGCCGTTATCAAATATAAATTACTACTAATATTTAGCCACCAGCAAAAAGAGATCATTTGATCTCTTTTTTATTTCCTGCAGCTTTCCTATATTATTATTTACACCCCGCTTTATTCACAACGCTGTCTACCCCATCCTCAATACCAATAATTACAAAAAAAACGCAAATATAACTCTATTACTAAAAACAGGCTTTAATATTATATTAATTCAAACTATTACTGAGCAACATTCAATACAAACGAGTCAGTAATAATTCAAACCGACCACAAATACGAATACGATTAAGCATATAAAGCATCCTCTTTTTTAGATCACATTATGACGATAAAAAAAGTAGTTCTGTCATATTTAGATATAAAGTATCACTAAGCAAAGGGAGATGATTATCTTATGAGTAATATAGCGGCTTTTTTAAACCCCACCAGCATTGCCGTCATTGGGGCGTCAAACAATCCACACCGTATTGGCTACATTGTTGTCAGTAACTTGCTAGCGGGGTGTTTTAATGGCCCTATTATTCCCATTACACCCAAGTATACTGCTGTCGCAGGGATTTTGGCTTATCGCAACATTGAAGCAATGCCTATTATTCCTGATATTGCTATCGTGTGTACTCGCGCAGAACTTACGCCAGACATTATTACTCAGCTTGGACAAAAGGGAGTAAAAGCAGCTGTTGTTATTGCCGCGGGTATGGCTCCTCATACGAACAACAAAGAAACTATTAGCCACCAGCAACAAATGCTTACCAATGCACAGCGCTATAATATGCGCATTATTGGACCTAATAGCATGGGAATCATTTTACCGTGGTTGAACTTGAATGCTTCTGTCACCCCGACTCGTGCCAATAAAGGCAATATCGCATTTATTTCACAATCAGCAGCAGTGTGTACCACTATTCTTGATTGGGCACAGAATAAACAAATCGGCTTTTCTACTTTTATTTCTTTAGGAGATGCCTGCGACATTAATTTTGCCGAGTTACTTGATATTTTAAGCCAAGATACAAAAACTGAGGCAATCTTACTTTATATCGACAATATTAAAGATGCGCGCCAATTTATGTCAGCAGCCCGCGCAGCAGCAAGAAACCGTCGTATTTTAGTATTAAAGAGTGGACGTACAAACGCAGGACGGTCAGCGGCATTATTACATACCAATGGTGAGTATGGGATTGATGAAATTTATGATGCAGCTATTCGACGCTCTGGTATGTTACGCGTACATACAACCCATGATCTATTTGCTGCGGTTGAAACACTGGCCCATTCAGTACCGTTACGCGGTGAACGATTAGCGATTCTCACCAATGGTGGTGGTCCTGCTATTATGGCATTAGATGCTTTATCGGATAGAAGTGGTAAATTAGCACAATTAAGTGATGCAACAATAACAAAGCTATCACAAGTCTTACCCCCCTATTGGTCACAAGCAAACCCGATAGATATCATGGGGGATGCTAATACTGCACGTTACCAACAAGTACTTAATATTCTCTTGGATAGTGATGATTTTGATGCCTTACTTATTATACATAGCCCGTCTGCGATAGCTCATAGCACTAACACCGCCAAAGTGATCATTGATACCCTCCACCAGCATCCTCGCAGCCAACGATTTAACATTTTAACCAATTGGTCTGGTGAAAATGAAACGACCAACGCGCGTAGTCTTTTTACTCAAGCGCGTTTACCGACTTACCGTACGCCAGAAAGTGCCATCTCAGCTTTCATGCATTTAGTCGAATACCGCCGTAACCAACGCCAATTAATGGAAACGCCTTTGTCCATAGGAGAAATTGCAGCAGATCCTCATTATGTACGCCATGAAATACAGCAATTGCTCCAACAAAATATTTACCATCTTGAAACTCATGAAGTACGACCGTTACTAGAAAGCTATGGTTTTACAACATTACCAACATGGATAGCCTCTGATGCCGCTGAAGCGGTACATATTGCGGAACAGATTGGATATCCCGTGGCTGTGAAGTTACGCTCTCCCGATATTCGCCATAAATCAGATATTCATGGTGTCGTGTTATATCTGCATGATGCAAATGAAGTGGCTAATGCCGCCGATGCTATCTTATCTCGCGTCGCCTTACATTATCCAAGTGCACGAATTGATGGCTTATTGATTCAGCGTATGGCTAACCGCTCTGGCGCGCAAGAATTGCGTATTGGTGTCCATAGCGATCCTATTTTTGGGCCAGTGATCATGCTAGGTGAGGAAACCATTCATTGGAATATTGAACGTGATGCCGTGGTTGCGCTACCGCCGTTAAACATGGCTCTTGCCCGTTACATGGTAATCAATGCGTTAAAGCGTAATAAAATCAAACAACGCAGTAGTTTAGAAAAGATATCGATTCCAGCATTATGCCGATTATTAGTCACAATTTCACAAATGATCATTGATTGCCCTGATATTCGTGCATTCGATATTCACCCTCTACTTATCTCTGGTGATGAATTAACTATTATTGATGCCTCAATGGATATTGCGCCCTTTAATGGTGATATTCAGCAACGATTAGCGATTCGACCTTACCCTAAAGAATATGAGCAACAGTGTCAGCTTAAAGACGGTAAATCAATATTGCTTCGTCCAATACTACCGGAAGATGAACCTGCCCATAAAGCTTTCATAAACCAAGTATCAAAAGAGGATCTTTATAAACGCTTCTTCTCTGATGTGGGAGAATTAAATCATGAGGCCTTAGCCAAATTTACCCAAATCGATTACGATCGTGAAATGGCCTTTGTTGCTGTTTACGATGAAATGATCATCGGTGTTGCACGTGCGTTATCAGATGCAAACAATAAAGACGCTGAATTTGCGATTTTAGTCCGTTCAGATCTTAAAGGTGTTGGTTTAGGGCGCATTTTGATGAGCAAACTTATTGATTATGCTAAACAGCGCGGGCTTCATACCCTAACAGGTATGACGATGCCAACTAACCGCGGTATGATCACTCTCGCGCAAAAAATGGGGTTTGAGATTGATATACAATTAGCTGATGGTGTGGTTGATATGCAGTTATTATTAAAACAATTACCCCCCAATATAAAACAACACGCAGTGCACAATAATTAGCCATTAATAGGGCATTTTAATGATTTTACAGCGTTACATATTGTCTCATCCGCTATAATTATCACTGATAATACATCTATAGCAATATGAGGTGGCAACGTGAATAGACATTCTCTCAATTTTAATCAAATTACTAGAGTAAAATCTTCATGTTTATCGTCACTAGCAAGGGTTACATTCAGCTTATTCTGTATAACTGCGGCTTACTTTTGTTACGCAGGCACAGAACAGCCAACAGGTGGTAGTTATGGGTTAGCATTAGATCCCGTCCCTACGGTTAATTTTATTTTTCTAACACCCGCTAACGCGCAGCAACAGCAAGCAAAAGACATTATTCAGCATTCATCTATTCTCGCTACCATTAAGCAACTGAGTCAAACTCGGTATATTTTCGCCCCCAGCTTAGAAATAGTTTTTGGAAGTACTAAAGGGCCTAATTTTGATGCAACAAAAAAACAAATCAAAATCCCTTATCTGTATATTTATCAGCTATTACAGCACGCGTCTAAAACAGGCACTTACCTAACCCAACAACAACGTTATCAAGCAACAAACGACGCCCTATTACTGACGTTACTGCACGAGATCGGACATGCCTATATTCTTGATCGTGCGATTCCTATATTAGGTAATAATGAAACTATGGTTGATAACTTCGTAACTATATTGCTATTGAATGATATTGATCGAGGCGATGAAATAGCAATTAATAGTAATCAATTATTTAGTATCCGTGAACTCAATGCCCCCCCTTTAAGTAACAATCTTTTTATTCAGCAACATAGTTTTAACCAACAGCGTTACCAACATATTTTATGTCTAGTATACGGCAGTGATCCCATCCGCTATCAACGTTTATTTGATTCATTTCCCTTAGTACAACGCCAGCAACAACAACGCCAATGTAGTGATGTTTTCTCGACAACACATCAAGGTTGGCTCTATTATTTAGATAATTAGCAAAACAATTTAAATGCATATAAATTCAAACTAAAAGATGTAACACCGTATATTTTGTAACGATAAGAATAATTAGTCACTTTAGAGGCATATTCCATTGGGTTAATTTAGCTGATAACTCACGAAAAGCAGAATCTGGTATATGTTTAAAGATAAGGCAAGAGCTCATCATTACAATGAATCATTTATTGCTGATTTATTGCTGAAGTTACATTATTCTTTCTCAAGAGGTGAACTATCGTTGTGAAATCCTCTGTACATAATACCGCACCTTCACCACCAATGGAGGCTAGACCGTCACGGCTACGTAGCGGGACCAAAATTGGTTTATCACTATTAGGATTGATACTATTGATGCCGATAATCGGTATCGTATGGCTTCACATTAATCATATAACAATCACCGATCTTAAAGGACTCCGCTACAATAACGGTTTACATGCAGAACATGTTTCGTTACGCATTTTCAGTTACAACGTCACCTTCCACCAGCTTGCTTTACAACATCAAACAGATCCTGATAATGACCTTGATGAAGGAAGTTATCGCTTGTTTGCAAAGAAATATGAAATTGAGCTTTCTCCAGCGGCCACTGCGATACTCGAAAAACAGCAGCTTTATTTACGTTATATCCACTTTTTTGATACTACTTTCAGATTTGTTGATTTCAAATATCCACTCGCTATTAATGCTAATGCCCGTAAGGTCACCACATCAGCGACACACAGTGATGGTAAGGAAGCTACTGCAACCCAAATTTTAGAACAGGTTGATGTCACTATCAGCCATAACCCGCATCTGGTTATTTCAGGTCATTCAAGTAACGGTAAATTAACCCTTTTTTTTCCCCATACTCAGCCTTCACCGCATTATCCCTTACTGTACAATAACAGCCAATTTTCGATTGCATGGCTAGATAATAAAACCCCAGTTACCGTTACGATTGCCTCTATCCACCCGCAATGGAAGACACTGAATAACACGCTAGCTAAGCAAATTATCTCTCAATTGTCGTTAACGTTTGATCTTAACCGTAGTTTACCGACAATGGTCTTAGCCGCTGGAACAATAAAGCTCGAACAACCAAAATATTTGCCCACGTTTATCAATCGCACAGACATCGATAGCAAAGGGATCCACCTAGGACAAGCTATTGCTAATCTTGCTCGCTTACCCATTAAGAAATTAAAAGTAAATGCACTGACTTATGGTGATTTATTAATTGATGCTAAAGTCATTTTAGAAACACCAACAGCAACGGCATCGTCCACAATGGCAAACCTAGCAACAGCTGCAAACATTAACCACAGCACAATCACATTTGATAAACCTCCAGCCGTTATCAGTGAGAATAAACAACAACGTCAACGTCGAAAACAAGCGCGTCAAAAAATAGATCAACAAGCTAAAGATTTAAATATAGCGACAGAAAAGAAGACCAAAGCGCGTTTTATTGTTAAGGGAAAAGCGTTAAGCCCACACCCATACCTGCTTGATGTTAATATTTATCATCTATCAAAAACAGATGCGCGTGCCCACACTATAATGACTCGCAGTGACGGTAATAACCTGAATTGCGATATTAAAGTCATTTTTCATCAGCCATTACCACACTATTTAAATTGCAATGCTAACTTTAAAAACACCAAGGAATTTACCGATCGGTTAGGGTTTGAGAATGTACCTGATGCTAAAATAAACGGCCCGTTACGCTTTTATGCAAAGCAAATCGTGAGTGACTTATCCAAAGCAACTCATCCAATGGTTATTAATAATAAAATTGTCGATGCGCATTATCTAATCGGCATTGAATTACCGTCATCTTTTACCATTGAACTCAACAAATATGCATTTGAAGCTCCTTTCTTTACTTCTAAAGATAAAACCTCGCGCCATCATAAGGCCTCTAAGCATGTCACAAATATTGAGATGAACAGCGACGGTAAAATAAATTTCAATATCAGTTATCATTCAAAGCTTTTTAGCATCGCTTTAAGTGATAAAAATGAAACGATCCGTTTTAATAGCGCTAAAACAAAATCTAACCTGCAGTTGCTTGTTGATGAGTTCAACTGTTTGTATCCTAACTTGCAATGTCACCTTAACGCTAAGATCAATGCCAGTATCAATACATTACGACCCGTCGTTGATAGTCAAGTTGATGACATCATTTTTAGATCAAACATAAAAGCCACGTGGGCTAATAATTACTTGATCTCACAATTACAACACACACATCTACAAACCAAAAAGCTTACATTTGAAGGTATTCCGACTTTAGCCAGTAATAAGATTGATGATATTGATTTCAGTTTAAATCAATTAATTGGATTGTTTGAAAAAAAGCAAGATCGCATTGCCCTGACGCTATACCAACCTCAAAAAACTCAGGCACAGCTAACCGCCAAATTGGCAACCCGTCATCAAACACAAAAAACATTACCGATTACTGACTATAAAGCGCAACTCCACATTGATGTAAGCCAATTTTTATTACACCATGAGTTCTTATTTGAAAAGACACCATTAAACGATAATCTTTTGAAAAACAGATCCATAAAAAATACTTTACAGCCCCCCCCTGCAACACCGTTAACATTCTCAAGTCACTATAAAATCACGATAGATGCAGCTCAACGTAACCATAAGCAGCTGTTTCCATTAAGCACGTTATATGGACAGTTACATTTAGAAGGCAAGAAATTGAATATTAGATCTACCTTAACTAATCGACATGACGATGTTTTAGCAAAAGTAGATATCGACGCCGATCTCACAACCAAAAAAACCCATGTTAAATTACACCGTCAAGCCATTGCTTTTACACCAGCTAATAGCTTAAAAAACTACTACTTTCCAGCACTGGCTTTACCGATTGATATTACAGACGGAAAGATCACCTACGGCGCTTCGTTTATTATTGATCGTAATAACCACATCACCGGCAACGCAACAGTTGCAACCGATCGACTGTCAGGCAGTTACTACGGCATTAATATTACTCAATTAGAAAGCAGTGCTAATATTGCTTTCTCTCCTCAAGGGATTCAAACCCTGCATCCTATTTCGTTATTTGCACAACAACTACATGCAGGCATCATACTCACTAACCCTAGTTTACTCATTGATGTTAATACGCAAACAAACCAATATACATTACATCGAATATCAGCTTCGTTATTGGGTGGAAATATCAGTGCGCATAATATTAATCTCTCAAATTTACAAAAATTAGCACCAATACCAATAACTGTCTTTGGTCTTAATATTAAACAAGTAACGGATCTTATTGATCATGAAGGTATTGAGTTTACAGGGATCCTTGATGGCACAATCCCGATCACAATGGTTGATGGTCACTTTAGAATTCATCATGCCACCCTTCATTCTCGCTATCCTGGTGGCGTATTACGTTATATTGCAGGGTCTGTCATTGATGAGAAAATTAAAGCGGTCGGTCATCAAAGTCCATTAATGGTCAGTGAAATACTTAAAAACTACCATTATCGTACCTTAGCCATAAAAGTTAACTATGCTAAAGATGGCATGTTAAAAACACAATCTCATTTCAAAGGCTATAACCCTGATTTTCAATCTGGTCGCCCAATCAATATAAACTTAGCCATTGAAGATAATATTCTTGAACTTATTAGAACAATTAACATGCTAAATGCTTCAAATGTCGAGAAAAAAATTAGTGAGCATTTTACCCCCCCATAGCATTAAAGGTTATCAGCATGAACTATTTTCAAGAAACACTTCACCAGCTTAATTTGCATTACGTATTCGCTATTATCATCATTCTATTGCTTATTGGGTGCACGCCAACCATACAAGTTGCAGCCTCAGACAAACCAATAGAGGTTAATCTTAATGTTAAAATTGAACATGAAATCAAAATAAAAGTTGATCGAGAAATAGAACAATTATTTGATAATAAAGCCGTGTTTTAATAGCTTTTGTCATTCAATATTAAGGTAACCTTATGAAATCGTCATCTCTTTACGCTGTGTTACTTGGCAGTTATTTACTGTTGCTCAATTCAAGCACTGTACTCGCAATTACATTGCAGCAAGCCAAACAACAAGGCTTAGTCGGTGAAACAAATACGGGCTTTATTGCTGCAATTAAATCGAGTAATAACGCTGATGTAAGCCAACTTATAAACTCAGTTAATAACCATAGACAAGAGACATACCAAGCCATTAGCCAATCGCATGATTTATCTCTAACTACCGTCAAACAACGGGCGTACCATAAAGCGATAGAAAAAACCCAAGCCGGTCATTTTTATCAAAACAGCCACGGATCATGGCAAAAAAAGTAATACCATACATTAAATTACTCTTAACCCTCGTTTAAAAAGATTTAACTAAACTAAATAGAATGACGTGCGTATAATTTGAGATATTATAAACAATCTATCTCAACCATAAAAAATGACCATAAATCAAAAAATTAGAAACTTGCGCCCTGCTGATATTATATTTATATTAGCGGCAATAATATGTTTAGCGCCTTTCATTAGCTCACCCATCGCATTAATTCTTGGCTTTACTTTAGCCAGCTTTGGTTTCGTACCGACCCAATTTAATCTTGCCGCTCTAACCAAAAAACTTTTATCATATTCCATTATAGGTTTAGGGTTTGGGATTAATTTAAACGAAGCCATTGAAGCGAGCCGTCAAGGGTTAGGGCTTATTATCTCTTCTATTTTCTTTACTTTATTTTTGGGTTGGCTAGCAACGCACTTTTTAAAGTTGGATAAAAAAACAGGCCATTTAATTGCTGCGGGCACCGCGATTTGTGGGGGCAGTGCCATTGCTGCTGTCTCACCAGCCATTAATGCGCGTGATGACCAAACCTCATTGGCTTTAGCAACTGTATTTGTACTCAATGCCGCGGCGCTTTTCCTTTTTCCTGCCGTTGGGCATTTATTAGAAATGAGCCAACATGCCTTTGGTACTTGGGCTGCCATTGCCATTCATGATACATCATCAGTGGTAGGTGCCGCAGGTTCTTATGGTGATGAAGCATTAAAAACAGCGACAACATTAAAACTGGCTCGTGCACTGTGGATCATTCCTGTCGCGTTTGGCAGTGCTTTAATGTTTAAAGGTGACAGTAAGAAAATCAGTATTCCTTACTTTATTGTGTTTTATTGCCTAGCTATCTTAATTGCGCATTTTATTCCGCAATTTCACTCAACCTATATTCTTATCTTTGATGCATCAAAACGTTTATTAGTAGTGTGCCTATTTTTAATTGGCTCAGGTATAACCGTCAGCAAATTACGCAATGCAGGACATAAACCTTTATTACTGGGTGTTGTACTATGGTTAGCGATTGGTACTGCATCATTGACTTACATTGAGCTATTTCTTTAATAATAAATCATTGTGCTCATATAACAATTTAAGCCAGATTCATTATCTGGCTTTTTGTATCACTCTCGCCACAACCTCTTCATTCCTGCTGATATTATTATCTCTACGATAACAATTTTATCTTAATTTTGAGAATTAAAAGCTTATTAGTGCTACCAATATGCGTAATAGTTAACAATATTTATGTTTTCGTTATATGGATGTATTTTATGAAAATTCCACAATTAAAAGTAATGTCAGCCTTAATCTCATCATTGTTTGTTATAGGTTGTAATGAGAAAGAACCTACCGTTAGTGCTGATACTATTTATAGTGGCGGTAATATTATTACTATGAACGATAATCAACCATCAGTCCAAGCAATTGCGGTTAAAGATGGAAAAATCATAGGTGTGGGTGATACCAATATAATTAATAATACTTTTAAATCAAAAGACACCAAACTAATAGACTTAAACGGGAAGAGTTTATTACCAGGATTTATCGATGCTCATAGCCATTATTTCAATTCATTACTCGTTGCTAACCAAGCTCAAGTTTATGCGCCACCATCAGGTACAGGTAAAGATGTTGGCAGCATTCTTGCCGCTATTAAGCAATATGCTGATGGACATAAGATCCCTAAGGGCGAATTGATTATTGCTTATGGCTATGATGATACTGTGATGCCAAATGGCCGTTTACTTAATCGTGATGATATAGATAAAGTTTTTCCTGATAACCCAGTTCGTATCGATCATGTTTCCATGCATGGGACAGTATTGAATAGTCTCGCTTTGAAAAAATATGGTTACAGTGATAAAACAGTAACACCTGCTGGTGGTATTATCATTCGCAAACAAGGTACCAATGAACCTTATGGCTTAATCATGGAAACCGCTTATCTTCCAGTAGTAGCACAAGCAGAAAAAATGCCCCCCGAACAAGAGATAGCTGCCACCAAAGCTGGTCAAAAGCTGTATGCTCAAAATGGAATAACTACCGCTCATGAAGGTGCAACTCACTTAGATCAATTTCAAGTAATAAAACGCGCTTCTGATGCTGGCGTAAATATTATCGATGTTATTGCTTATCCATTTATTACCGATCTTGATAAAATTTTGGCAGAATACCCTGTTGAACAATGGCAGCAATACCATAACCGCTTTAAAGTTGGCGGGGTTAAAGTAACGATTGATGGATCTCCTCAGGGACGTACAGCTAAATTTACAACACCTTACCTAACAGGTGGTCCGGGTGGTGAAGAAAATTGGACGGGTGAATTAACCTTCCCCCAAGAGACGATAAATAAAATGGTTAAAAAGGTTTATGACTTAAATGTTCCTTTAAATCTGCATGCCAACGGTGACGGTGCTATTGACGTTTTTTTTGAAGCACACCAATTTGCAGCCAATGGTGATCTAACTAAAAATCGTAACATTACAATGATCCACGCACAATTTTCTCGTAAAGAGCAATTGAATAAATTTAAAGAATATAAGATCCGCCCTTCTTTCTATACCTTACATACCTACTATTTTGCAGATGCTCATCTTAAAAACCGAGGCCAAAAGCAGACCGACTATATTAGCCCAATGCGAGATGCGATTGATATCGGACTACGCCCAACCAATCATACTGACTTTGTTGTAGCACCATTAGATCAAATGATGATGCTTTCATCTGCTGTCAATCGGTTATCACGAAATAGTCAAGTTATCGGTGAAAAACAACGTATCACAGCACTTGAAGGTTTAAAAGCGATGACTATTTGGGCCGCAGAGCAATATAACGAAGACATCAATAAGGGGTCTCTTGAAGTCGGGAAACTTGCTGATATGGTTATCCTTGATAACAATCCATTGACTGTTGAACCAACAAAAATTAAAAATATTAAGATTGTCGAAACCATCAAAGAAGGCAATACTATTTACTTAAACCAGTAAATTTAAATACGATTAAAAATACTGACAACGTAATCTTCAGTCTTTAAAAACAAAAAACCTCTATTCTTCAATATTCAACATGAAGATATAGAGGTTTTTATTAATTCACTTTATATTTTACTGTACTTTTTACAAACGCTTTTATAAAACTTATTACAAGACAAAACTTGCAAAAATAAAGCCAAAGATAATACTAAATACCATGCTTAATAAACCAGGGATCATAAAGCTATGGTTAAAAATGTAACTACCAATCTTAGTTGTTCCAGTACGGTCGAAATCAATTGAAGCAATAATTGGACCATAGTTAGGAATAAAGAAGTACCCGTTAACCGCAACAAATGTCGCAATAATCACTTCAGGTGGTAGACCTAATGTAATACCTACTGGTACCAGCACAGCAGTTGTTGCACCTTGGCTATTAACCATCACTGATAAACCAAATAATGCAAAAGCAAAAGTCCATGGGGCGACTTCGACTAAGCCAGACACGGCCTCTTTCACCATTTCACTGTGACCTGCAATAAATGTGTCGCCTAACCATGCAATACCAAAAATCGCTACAATCGCACGCATACCGGCATGGAAAACAGATCCTTGCGTAATCGCGTTACCGTCAGGCTTACAGATCAAAATGATTAATGCCGCAATAGCTAGCATCACGATCTCGATCGTATGTGCCATGCCCATTGCTGAACCATTAAAGTTAGGGCGCAGTGATGGAAATGCCCCCATAATAACAACCGCTAATGCACCAAATAAAAACAGGCCAACCGCTTTCTTTGCTTCTGGCTTAATAACAATTTCTTCTACTTTTACTTCTTGTTCCATTTCTTTACGGAAAGCAGGATCTTGCATGCGACGTTGATATTCAGGATCGTCTTTTAGATCTTTACCTATTTTATTAACCACAACACATGCTAAGGCTAAACCACAGAAAGTACCTGGGATAGTAACCATTAACACGTCTGCTAATGTAATCCCTTGTGGTTCTAGGAAAGCAACTAATGCCACAACCGCAGCAGCAATAGGACTTGCAACAATCGCAAACTGTGAAGCAATAACGGCCATACCTAATGGACGCTCAGGACGAATACCGCTACGGCGACTTACTTCTGCAATAACAGGTAGCACTGAATAAGCAACATGACCAGTACCTGCTAAGAAGGTAAACATATAGGTAACTAACGGCGCAATGAAGGTAATGTGGCGAGGGTTTTTACGCAGAATATTTGACGCAATTTTAATTAAATATTCAAGACCGCCTGCCGCTTGCATTGCAGCAGCAGCAGCAACAACAGCCATGATCATTAACATTACATCAATCGGTGGGCTGGTTGGTTGCAAACCAAAAACAAAACTTAGAATCGCAAGGCCGATCCCCCCCATAACACCCAAACCAATACCACCAATTCGAGCACCTACTAAGATACATACAAGTACAATCAAAAATTCAATAATAAACACATCTATACTCCCTAATAACAGCGTTTACATTACTGATGTAATATTCAGTAAAAATTCGTGCTGATAATAAAGTTTATATAGAAGCAATAATTAGCACCTAATCACAATTTATTAAAATATATATCAATAAAAGTATTAATATAAACAATTAATTAACCACATGTTTGATTTAGTTTTCTAAACTGTTGCGTGATTGTTTTTGATTTGAGTAGTTATACCTCTTAAGATTGTTAAACTTACTATAGGAATAATTATTTATTAGGGCTCAATTTTTATTTTGGCTGAAGGGATTAATTGTTCATAAGATCTATTTTTGGACTTTGACTCGCTCGCTTTTAACCATAGAACAGTCAATAAAATCGCAAATGCACTTAAATCACATAATGCACTGATGATCCCCGTTGTGACTAAAGAAACCGTAATCAATAACATTGCAATAACCGTTGCCATTGTCAGGCGATTACGATCATGTATTCTGAGTAGTCTTGCTTTCATAAAATGCTCCAGTTAAAAACTCAACTTGTTATTAATATGTTAACTAACAATCTAAGCTTTAAAAAATACTGTTTCCCTCTATGAAAGAGTAAAAAAATATATGCCCTCTTCGTGCATCAATTATCTAAGAGAATATAAAGCATTCTCATTTACCACGGCTAACTTGATTAAAAAACATACATTTAATCATTGATCCGTAATTATCATGTAAATTTTATGCCGTTTTTCGCTACAATACATTTTAATTATAAAGACATTTGTTAATAGTGATATTTGCGTCATGAAAAGTCATGAATACTGCTACCACATTTACAAATTATTAAATATTCTTCGGAGAAAACAATGACATCTCATCCATTAAAGGCAGCAGTTGTATTAGGTTTATTCGCATTATCTGGTTGTGCATCATCTGATAGCCCTTGTAGTTCAGGTTACCTATTACCATCAAAAATTGATAATGACAATATTCAATGTAGGCAAGCACAAGCCATACCAGAAACTAGCGAACCAGCTACAGATAGTGACGATATCAATAAAGATACTGCTACTGACAGTGACTATATTAATAATGATGATGCGCATCTTGCTGATGAAGAGTCAATGACTAACGATCAAGCATTTGGCGATATAAACCCGTCACACTTTACTGTTCAAATTTTAGCCTTAAGTGAAGAGCGTAACCTACGCGGTTACCTTCAGCCCATCGCTAGCGATCAACCAATTTGGGTTAACTGGAAACATGCAGTAGGTCGTAACTGGTATGCTGTTATTTACGGTAATTACGCAACCCGTGAAGAAGCAAAACAAGCGATTCAAACATTACCTGCAAATGTCCAAGCACAAGGTCCATTCGTATTAAGCTTTGCTGCTGTTAAAGCAGATAAAGAAGGTCAAGTATACCAACTGCGTTAATCGCACCGTTGTACTTAGTGTTACAGTGAAATGTAATATATAAAACCTGAAATAATTAAAGGGGAATAGCATCAATGATGTTATTCCCCTTAAATATATTTACTTATTATTTTCTAGCAATTAACTGATTGTCTTCGTTAATTTCTCACCATCAACAGTTTGAATCAACCCCGGTTCCGGCTTAGAGACAGCTCTCGTTGCTAATGTTGTCCCATCACAAATAACTGTCGCATTAATAGGATTATCAGACTCTGCAATATTAATATGAAATTTATTCATCACACTGCTACTTAATCGTGTCGCTGGTAACCAATATTTTAATGTCTCACCATTTGCTAAATCAACATCAAGATGACAACTTCTAGGCGTTATATATTCTTTGTCATCAGCATATGTATAACCACGAGAGCCATGGAATGTTGGATAAATATAGCTCTGCAACTTTTGTTCTGGATCGTAATATCCAAGAAGTGTTGACACTGGAACACCAAAGTGTGTTGCTTTCTTTGAGATTTCTGTGCTGAAACTATTATCTTCAACCCATATAGTACCATTTGAACGATACGTTAGATTATGCGGATTTGTAATTGTTTTACCATTTATATGGAAATTCGAAGCCCAAAGCGCATCATGATTTATACGTAGTATGCTACCAACGGGAACATTTTCCGCAGCAGGAAGTATAATATCACCCGTCCAATTCTGGTTTCCAGACACCACGTAAATAGCATTAATCGTTGCAAACTTTTTAGCAATAAAAGCAGCATCATCACTTTCTGCTTCTAATGTACTACCACCAATTGTCAACATATCTGCTATAGTGATCTTATAGCTAAATGGCTCCATCTTATGCGTGGTTGAATTCCATTTTAAGGCTCCTGTTGGTGATGACTCTGAAAACACCATATTTGCTTCTAAATTTCGTTGAATTTTTGCACTTGAATATGGGGTATACATTGTATAACGGTTATCAGGGTACATACTTCCCCAACCACCATACATAGCATCCTGGCCAAATCTATGCTTATGCCAAGGTTCGATACATTGTTTATTTTCATCACTTCCAAAACAGACAGGTTGATTCGATTGCCCTTGTTCAAAGTTCGGAACAAACAGATTCTTTTTACTATCCCAGCCCCAAGTTGAGTCAACCTGATCAGCTGGATGTTGAATACTAAGAACACCACCTTCAGAATGACCTAATCCAAGCCCATGCCCTGCTTCATGGCTCATTTCATTACCAACCGTACCGGTTAAGGTAATAATACCGCCACCACCCGAACCACCATGGTCTATATCACCATTATTATATTTACCGATAGAGGTATGTGCTGTCATCATTCTAGCTAAGTAGCTATCATGACCATTTTGTTCTGGTCCAGCTGAGGCATTAAAACCATAGTTAGCAGAATCAATACCAATAGAAATCAACGATTTAGCGATATCACCACGCATACTGCCCGCTTGCCACCCACCGTCATCAGGTGCATGATCAGTATAAAGATCACCATTTGGCATCATAATTTCATCAAAATTCATGCCTTGATATCGACTAACCACTAAACGACTTGTTGGTAATGTTTGATAAAATTCACGCGGTAACTCAGAGTCTTTAGCAAATTCAAAGCTATCATGACGTTGGGTTAGCATACCAATATCAATCGTATTCATATAAATAACGGTCGGTGCACCGACATTAGTATCGCTAAATTGACCTTCATTATTATCATGATTAAAAGTCAAACGTAAGCCATAATGTAACCATTCTGCAGGCATGGTTGTAGTCCAATAACCATGGCCGTAAGCTACCTTATTAATGCTACCTTCAACATCTGATTTCGCGTACCAGACACCGTTTACATTTATAAAATATAATGTTTGCCCATTACTAATCGTTGTTGCAACTCTACCCTTAATCGTTGAAGTATAACCCGCAGTCGAGGAAATAATCACAACCTTACCGTTTAGGGCCTTATCAGCCTTTAAAGTAATTGTACGAGTAAAATAACCATCGGCTAATTTTATTAATACACCCTTCTCAGAATTAGCAATCTGCTCGGCAAGATAATTACCATTACTTCTCAAGTTATTGGTATTAACTTGAGGCAATGAATCAATCGTCATTGCAGGATCAAACTTAATTTCAGCTCTAATTTTAGGGTCTATAACGCCAGAAATTGGCGGTAATTTATAAGGACGATCTAGTGCTAATGTACCTAATTCATTCCCATCAATATCATATCCCGTCATTGTCAATGGAATAGCTTCATCAAAATTAGGATCTTTGGGTTTTAGCATTACTAATGTTTTACGCTCACCAATAAGATGCTGATGAACATCACCATCAATATGAGATTTTGCTGGAATAACATGATTCTGAGCAAATAATAGTGATGCCTCTAAATTTCCACTTAAATCACTTGGAAAATCATTAGTATTAAACGCTTCAGGTGGAATATAACCTACATCTTCAAAATTAGCATTAATCTGACAGTTTGCCTGTACGTCACTAACTACATATTTATTATCAGTAAGGACACCATTACACCCTGTAATACTCTTTACTTTATTTTTACCATCAAGACTAATCGTAAATGTAGCACTGTCGCCAGCAACAACGGTTACTTGAGTAGGCGTTATTTTGCCACCACCTAAAACCACCGTTGTTATATCAAATTGACCCTGTTTGATATGAAGGTTTAGCGTTGTAGTACTTGATAATTTACTGTCTGTTGCTGTGACAGTAATAATAAAATCACCGGTTACATCAAGTTCTGGAGCTGCTGTAATAACACCTGTTTTACTATTAATATTTAACCATGCTGGAGCATTAGTAACGGTATAAGTTAATGGATCTTGATCTGCATCTGTTGCGATAACTTGAATATCTATCACTTTACCAGCAGTCATTGTTTGATCTGCAATTGAGGTTAATACTGGTGCTTTATTCGCATCTTCAATGACAACTTTAATAACAGATGTTGCGTGTTGCTCTCCATTTGACACCGCCACTGAAATTATAGATTCACCATCATCATCACGACCAGGTGTACCTGATAAAATACCAGTAGCGGAATCTATATGCATCCAACTTGGATTACCCGACACACTATAAGTCAGTGTTTTATTATTTGGATCACTCGCTACAATTTTTACATTAAAAGCTTTGCGCGTTTCGCCAGTTAACGCTTCAGGCATAGTAATTATTGGCGTTGGCTCAACGACAACATGTACAACAACCTGCAACGTACTTTCTTTGTAACCATCAGAAGCTACAATTGTTACTGTTACATCACCAATATCACTCTCTGTTGGCGTACCAGAAATAGAGCCAGATAGCGGATTTATATTAAGCCATAACGGCTTGTTTTTTAGACTATAAGTAAGCGAATCATTCTCTTTATCTGTTGCTTTTACTAGGATATTTAACATATCACCAGCGATAACAGATTGAGGCGTTACCGGCTCAAATATCGGTGCATTATTAGCGTCGACTACTGTTAACTGAATAGGTTGGTCTACTTTTTGTGTTCCATTGGTAGCTGTAACAGTAAAGCTCACCGTCCCAGCATCATTAACGCTTGGCTGACCTGATATTTCACCCGTTTTAGGATTTATTATTAGCCATGTAGGCTGACCAGATAAACTATAAGTTAATGGCTTATTATTTGGATCCGTTGCTTTGATTTGAGCTTGAAAAATTTGGCGAGTCTGAGCAGTAAATTCAGTAGAATTAATGATTGGTGTTGGATCGACCACAACGTCTATTTGAATATTAAGTACACTATCTAATCGACCATCATTAACAACAACTTGAATTGTATAGTTACCTAGAACCTCATCGCTAGCATTTACCTGCAATAAACCGCTACTGTTAATGTTAAACCAAGTTGGCGCATTGGCTAAACGATAAGTTAAATTATCACCCTCAGAATCGACGGCTACAATTTGAACGCTGAAAGCATCCCCTTTTACAATTGTTTGTTTAGTAACGGCATCAATTTTTGCACCTTTATTACCATCTTTAACATGTATAGAGATTTTTTCAGATTGTAGTTCTTTACCGTTAGTAACAGTAACATTAATACTAAAATCACCGGCACCATCGACACCCGGCTTACCACTAAGAGAACCTGTTTTAGGATTTATTTTCAACCATTCCGGTGCATTTAATAATGCATAAGTTAATGGTTTATTATTTGGATCTGTTGCAGTTATTTTAGCCGTAAAATCTTGACGTGTTAAAGCATTAAATGTCATCATTCCTGAAAAAACGGGGGTGGGATCAATAAGCACGTTCAAGTTAAAACTTTTTTCTGTTCTAGCTTTACCATCACTAACAATTACTTGGATCAAGCTAGAGCCAATATTCGCCGCTATTGGTGTGCCAGATAGTTCACCTGTTTTAGGGTTAATTTTTAACCATGAAGGTGAATTGTTTAAAGAATATATAAGGTTGTCGCTATCACTATCACGAGCAACAATTCGTATAAACGCATTCTGATCTACAATGACGGTTTGATCTGGAATAGTATTAACAACAGGAGCATGATTTGCATCATTAATAGTTAATGATAATTGCTTAGTAACTGTTTCTTTTCCATTTGATACAGAAATAAGAATAGAAAAATGTCCCTCGTCATTAATACCTGGTGTACCAGAAATAACACCGGTATTAGGATTCAAGTGTAACCAACTCGGTTGACCTGACATTGAATAACGAAGTTGTTTACCATTAGGATCTTTAGCGGCTATTTTTTTACTAAAAAGATGCCGAGTTTGAGCTGTCATTGATGATGGCATCAAGATCATTGGTGTTGGATTTACCACAACATCAATAATAACTGATGCAAAAGCTTTTGCTTTACCATCAGAAACTTGAATATTTAGTGGGTGTTTACCTAACACTGTTGGTTGACCTGAAATTAAACCATTATTGGCATCAATTTTAGCCCAAGAAGGTCCATTAATAAGACGATAAGTTAATCGATCGCCATCATTGTCCTTTGCTACTATTCCGACAGAGAAAGGGGTATTTACAACAATTGTCTGAGTCACAGGTGATTTAATAATAGGTACGTGATTACTATCACTAATAACTACATTAATCTGAAGATGACTAGAAACACTACCATTAGAAGCTGTTACTGTAACAGTATAACGACCATTATCATTTCGTCCAGGAATACCTAGTAATTTACCAGTATGAGCATCAATAGTTAACCAACTAGGATTATTTGACAAGGTATATATAATCGCAGCCCCTTGTTTATCGGATGCTGTAATTTGACCATGAATTGATTGCCCAGCCATACCGTTAATAATACCTTGAGTATTAAAAATAGGTTTCTCTGGTTTTAAATCAATAATGGGATCTTTAGGTTTAATATTCGGCGTTTCCGGCTTAGGTATTTGCGAAATTAATTCGTTATCACCATCGCCATCATGACAGCCAGAAAGAGTGAGCAAGATTAACGATGAAAGCAGCGTCTTTTTTAAAATCATATTTAATTATTCTTAATAGTTAATAAAACACGTTCCTTTAATAAAAAGGAACGTATTTGTTGTTATTTTTATTGCTTATTAATGTATATCAGGCGTAAATACATTATGATTAAATAAGCTTGTTACAATATCTGTTGTAGACGAACCCAAATCATTATAACTTTGACTAATATGCTCAATACTTATTGACTTATCATTACCTTTAAAGTCAATAGTTAATAAATCATTCTTTATTGATGCCGATGTTATATTATTTAATATATTATCTATACTTGTATCTTTATCAAGGAATTCTGATAAATCAATTCGATCATCTTTAGAAAAATCTTCTATTGTTGTAGAAAAACTTTCACCTTGAGCAGCTTTAGAAATTATGATTGTATCATCACCTAAACCAGTATTTATTGTATCATTACCTTGTCCAGTATAAATAACATCATCACCTATCCCTGAATTAATTATATCATTACCTTCTTGTCCATTGATAATATCATTGCCACCGCCACTGTAAATTAAATCATCACCAGTTCCAGCATTAATAATATCATTACCATAAAAATCTTGGTCTCCTCCAGTAAGCTGATCAATATTATCTTTTACATAATCATAAAATTCAGTGCTTGTTTTTGTTATTTCATGTCCAAGCTTTTGAGACGCCGCATCAATAATTAATCCAATAATATTATGATGATTATCAACAGGGTGATCTATTTGAGCATCTAACCAATCATAATCAATAAGATCTGAAATTATAATGTCATTACCATCACCACTATTAACCGTATCATTACCTGCAGTGATTTTATCTGCCTCAGCTAAGAAAATATCATTTAAATCACTAAGGTTAACCACTTTAATGAAGTGGCTATCTCCAGTATTATTTGCTTTATAATCTTCACCTAAGGAAGCAATATTTTGTAAAATATCACCAGTATAATCAGTAGAAACACCAACAGTCACAATTTGTGGATGTGTATTTTTTAAATGCTGCTCTCCAACTTCAGCAATAATTTTATTCAAATTTAATGGGTCATAGCGATCAGCATCACTAATAAAAAACATGGCATTTTTGCTACCTTCTTTGAAACCGCTAAGCGCATCAATTAATGGTTCTTCAAAATTATTCTCACCTGAAAAATCAATCTTATCTAATACATCTTTGACTGTTTGATGTTCGCTATTTAGAAATGTTTTTTCTTTATCGTCCCATAAAAAATTAGCATTTATTTTAATTTCAGTAGCAAATGCAATTAAATTAATCCCATCGGCGCCTAAGTGTCTTTCTGGATGCAGAATTTGATCAGTGATCATTTCATTAACTAATGTTTCAATCGCTTCTTTTGCATAAAAAGCACGATCTGGCATATTAGTAAAATCAAGTGGTTTTACATCACCACCATCCACAGAGTAAGTAATATTTTTCGCTGTTAAAAAATCATTATAAGAAAAATGATACCCCGCCTCTAACTCTGAAGCTGTAACATTATAAATAATTGGTGGTAAATGATCATTGTATCCATTTACTGTAATTTGAATCTCTTTTATATCAGAACTTAATCCTAAATCAGTTCTAGAGATTATATAATCTCTCATTGAGCCTGAAGAATCTAAAACAATAGCGACATCTTGATTAACTGCCACGGGTAATGAATCATCAGCAAACAAAACATCATTAAAAGCAGAACCAGTGATAGTATTTGATTCACTGCCATATTCTTCAACAAGACCACTACCAGTAATAACTTCGCTAATTTCTGCACTAGCGGTGTCACCATACTGATTAGAAACATGTACTGTTGCTGAAATATCTAAATGTTGATTAT
This sequence comes from uncultured Photobacterium sp., assembly GCF_947039875.1. Taxonomy (GTDB): domain Bacteria; phylum Pseudomonadota; class Gammaproteobacteria; order Enterobacterales; family Vibrionaceae; genus Photobacterium. The sequence goes on along the minus strand of NZ_CAMRAN010000018.1, from coordinate 744 downwards.
TACTTTGATTAATTAAATCATCAAGCGTTGTAACATCAATAGATGTCGAATAGCCCAGACCATCTGCAGTTGAAATAACATGCGTAGATATAGTTTGATCACCAACTTTTATTTCAACAATATCACCAACTTTAGCATCACCGCTAACAGAGCCCGTAATAAGGAAAGGTTCTGTCTGACTTGATTCTTTAGCATCAATAATATTATCACCAGTAATTGGATCTATAGTAATAACAGCATTAATGTGACTCACATTATAATCATGAGAAGTATCAGCAACAGCAATATTGCCTGCATTATCATGAGCGGCAACACTTGCAAAAACAGTATCTAAATCTGCATTAACTAAAATTGAACCAGATATGGATACACTCCAAACATTGCCTTCTTTTACTATTGTATGAAATATATTATCGCCAACTTTAACTGTGACGATATCGCCAACTTGAACATCTGCACCCACTGTACCGTGGACAGGAATATCTGTTTTGGCTTCCGCTGCATTAATCACGTCATCTGACGTAATATTATCGATTGTGATTGTTGCCGCAATCGTAGTATCGACGGTATATGGATGATCGGCATTCGCTGTGGCTGTGTTACCCGCAACATCCGTCGTCGTTACCGACGCCTGAACTTCATGTCCGCCATTATCAACCAGTACTTTACCCGGAACATTCACTGTCCACGTATTACCCGTTTGCACTGTGGTGGTGTACGTTTGTGAGCCAACAGTAACGGTTA
>NZ_CAMRAN010000017.1 GCF_947039875.1 uncultured Photobacterium sp. | reverse complement strand
AAATAAATACAACTAGAGTGAAGATTATGACTGACAAATTTATCAAATCAAAAGCGGCTATCGCATGGGGTCCTAAACAGCCTCTTTCTGTTGAAGAAATTGATGTAATGTTACCCCGTGCTGGCGAAGTATTAGTTCGCATCGTTGCAACTGGTGTATGTCACACTGATGCGTTCACATTATCTGGCGACGATCCAGAAGGTATATTCCCTGCGATCCTTGGTCACGAAGGTGGCGGTATCGTTGAAATGATCGGTGAAGGCGTAACAAGTGTTGAAGTTGGCGATCACGTTATCCCTCTTTACACTGCTGAGTGTGGCAAATGTAAATACTGCCTATCTGGTAAAACTAACCTTTGTCAGGCAGTACGTGAAACCCAAGGTAAAGGCCTAATGCCAGACGGCACGACTCGTTTCTACAAAGACGGTCAGCCTATCTTCCATTACATGGGTTGCTCTACTTTCTCTGAGTACACTGTACTTCCAGAAATTTCTTTAGCTAAAATCAGCAAAGAAGCGCCACTTGAAGAAGTTTGTCTTTTAGGTTGTGGTGTAACAACCGGTATGGGCGCAGTACTTAACACTGCTAAAGTTAAAGAAGGCGACACTATCGCTGTGTTTGGTCTTGGCGGTATCGGTCTTGCAGCTATCATCGGCGGTACTATGGCTAAAGCTAGCCGTATCATTGCGATTGATATCAACGAAAGCAAATTCGATTTAGCACGTAAGCTAGGTGCAACTGAATGTATTAACCCAATGAAATTCGACAAGCCAATTCAAGAAGTGATTGTTGAATTAACTGACGGCGGTGTTGATTACTCTTTTGAGTGTATCGGTAACGTTAACGTGATGCGTTCTGCACTTGAGTGTTGTCACAAAGGTTGGGGCGAGTCAGTAATCATCGGTGTTGCTGGTGCAGGTCAAGAAATCTCTACCCGCCCATTCCAACTAGTGACTGGTCGTGTATGGCGTGGCTCTGCATTTGGTGGCGTTAAAGGCCGTTCAGAGCTTCCAGGTATCGTTGACCGTTACATGGCGGGTGAATTCAAACTTGATGATTTCATCTCATTTAACATGGGCCTAGACGACATCAACAAGTCATTTGACCTACTACATGAAGGTAAGAGTATCCGTACGGTTATTCACTTCGATAAGTAAGCTTTTTATACCTCAGCATTACTATAATAACGCCATAAAAAATGCGCAGAGTCCCTACACTCTGCGCAGCTTTAACAAGAGACCAAATCCAATGCCTTTAGAAAATATTAGCTGTAACAAAAGTGCTGGCGGCTGGCATAAGCAATATACTCACCGCTCAGAAGTTCTTAATTGTGATATGCGTTTTGCTATTTACCTGCCTCCGCAATGTGCCGCAGGGCAAAAAGTACCGGTTATTTACTGGTTATCAGGTCTAACATGTACTGATGAAAACTTTATGCAAAAAGCAGGTGCACAACGCATGGCGGCAGAATTAGGCGTTGCGATTGTAGCCCCTGATACTAGCCCACGTGGCGAAGGCGTTGCCGACGATCCACAAGGTGCTTATGATTTTGGTCTAGGTGCTGGTTTCTATGTTAATGCCACAGAAGCGCCGTGGAATCGTCATTACCATATGTATGATTACATTGTAAATGAACTGCCAACATTGATTGAAGCACATTTCCCTGTGACTGATCAGCGTGCAATCAGTGGTCACTCAATGGGTGGACATGGTGCACTCATGATCGCCTTGCGTAATCCGAAGCGTTATAGCTCTGCATCTGCATTTAGCCCTATCGTTAATCCAATGAATTGCGCTTGGGGCCAAAAAGCATTTACCGGTTACTTGGGAACAAATACTCAAAACTGGAAGCAATATGATACAAGTGAATTGATGCGTATTGCTGAGATCAAATTACCAATGTTAGTTGATCAAGGTACGCATGATAACTTCTACAATGACGGTCAACTTCGAACTGAAACTCTGATTGCGGCAGCAGAAACCAATAGCTACCCAGTTGAGATTCGTATGCAAGATGGTTATGACCACAGCTACTACTTTATGGCGTCATTTATTGATGAGCATCTGCGTTTCCACGTTGAAAACTTCAATAAATAACCGCTAACTTTATTAAACGCCTTTTTTGCAGACAGGGTTTAATAAGACACAAAAAAGCCTCGGCCAGTCTAACTGTTCGAGGCTTTTTATTGTTTGACGATAACGCTGTATTAATACTAACTATATTAAAGCTAATTACCGTTATTACAGTCTATTAATTACATGCTGTAAGTGTAAGGCGCTTGAACACCTAGAGGAATACCTAGCGTCCAGAATACTAACAAGAAGATAGTCCAACCAATTAGCATTGCAATTGAGTACGGCATCATCATTGACGCTAATGTACCAATACCTGAGCTCTTAACATAACGCTGCATGTAAACAACCACTAATGGGAAGAACACCATCATTGGCGAAATAATATTAGATACAGAGTCGCCAACACGGTAAGCCGCTTGAGTAAGCTCAGGTGAAATACCTACCGCCATTAGCATTGGTACCATGATAGGACCAATCAATGCCCACTTAGCAGAAGCAGAACCCACTAACAAGTTAACACTTGCTGTTAGTAGAATCATACCAATGATAGTTACTTGTCCAGGAAGGTTCATTTGTTGCAATAACTGTGCACCAGAAAGTGCTAATAATGTACCTAGGTTTGACTGGGTAAACGCAACTAAGAACTGAGCAATAAAGAACACCATTACCATAAAGCCAGCCATGCCCGCCATTGTGGTCGACATTGCTTTAATCACATCACCGCTTTGCTTAAATGTGCCCGCAACTTTACCGTAAATAATACCCGGAATAACAAACAGAATAAAAATCAACGGTACGATAGATTGCATTACTGGCGCATTAAAGGCTGCCACTTCACCGGATGGTGAACGCAATGGTGATGTTTCAGGCCATACAGCAGCAACTAATAGCACAATACCAACGACCATTGTCCAGCCAGCATATGAGAATGCTTTGCTTTCTAATGGTGTAAAAGAGCCCATATCTGGTGCTTCTTCTGCATCAGTATCAATTGCTGTTTTTTGTAAACGAGGCTCAATCACTTTATCAGTGATATACCAGCCAATACCCACAATAACAAATGATGATAAACCAGTGAACATTAGGTTTGCTAACGGGTTAACAATGTAAGTTGGGTCCATGATGCGCGCTGCTTCTTGTGTGAAGCCCGCTAATAATGGGTCGATACCAGAAGGAATAAAGTTAGCAGAGAAACCACCAGAAACACCCGCAAACGCAGCCGCAATACCGGCTAGAGGGTGACGACCCGCAGCGTGGAAGATAATACCACCAAGAGGAATAACCAACACATAACCTGCATCAGCCGCAGTGTGCGATACAATAGCCACTAAAATCAGCATTGGTGTAAGTAGCTTAGCTGGGGTGACATTTAACATCTTTTTCAGGCCTGTATTGATAAAGCCAGACGCTTCAGCAACACCAACACCTAACATAGCAACAAGTACAATACCCAATGGTGCAAAACCGGTGAAGTTTTTCACCATGTTAGCCAAGAAGCTTGCCATGGCATCGCCCGTTAGCAAGTTATTCACTTGTACCACATCTTTAGTAACTGGGTGCACAAGACCGAAATCAAACTGTGATAAAACAGCCGAAAGAATCCAAACGGTGACTAAACCCCAAAAGAACAGTAAAGCGGGATCAGGAATTTTATTACCTGCGCGCTCAATACCATTTAAAAACTTGTCCATCGCACTCGTCGATGGAGGTGGTGCTTGCTTTAGTGTTTTTTCGTTCATGGTAATGCCATGTCCTTATGCTGGTTATGTTTGCTGTTTGGATCTACTTACATGTAGTCGATCTCATTGTGTTTTTCGCCCAAATAAATTCTGAATATTCGCTGAACGATTGTAATGAAATTATCACAACAAACAGTGTTATAGACCTATTTATAACACTCATATACCACAACATATTGTAACTAATCATTAATACGAAACTTACTAAAAACAATAAAAAAACATATCTGCAACATTTGTGGGGGTTTACAATTTATCTTCCCCTTATTAGGGCTACTCTCCTTTTGTTGATACACAAAAATAAACAACCACTGTTAGCTTTTGCCCTTCAATCGCCTTAAATTACAGCAATAAAAAAAGCACCCGTAGGTGCTTTTTATTATTCAATTCGTGCTAATAAGCCCGTAATTATTCCCACTCAATCGTGGCTGGTGGCTTACCAGAAATATCGTAAACAACACGTGAAATGCCATTAACTTCATTGATGATACGGTTTGATACTTTACCTAAGAAATCGTAAGGTAAGTGTGCCCAATGCGCGGTCATAAAGTCGATGGTTTCTACCGCACGTAGCGATACAACCCAATCATACTTACGGCCATCGCCCATCACGCCTACAGAGCGTACAGGTAAGAACACAGTAAATGCTTGTGATACTTTATTGTAAAGATCAGCGTTATGTAGCTCTTCAATAAAGATTGCATCAGCGCGACGTAGTAAGTCACAGTACTCTTTCTTCACTTCACCCAATACACGTACACCTAAACCAGGTCCAGGGAATGGGTGGCGATATAGCATGTTATAAGGTAAGCCAAGTTCTAGACCGATCTTACGTACTTCATCTTTAAATAATTCACGTAATGGTTCAACCAAGCCCATTTCCATATCATCAGGCAAACCGCCAACATTATGGTGTGATTTAATCACATGTGCTTTACCCGTTTTAGACGCTGCAGATTCGATAACATCAGGGTAGATAGTACCTTGTGCTAACCACTTAGCATTTTTTAGTTTCTTTGATTCTTCATCAAAAATATCAACAAACACGTGACCGATGATCTTACGTTTTGCTTCTGGTTCATCAACACCCGCTAATGCCGTTAAGAAACGATCTTCAGCTTTAACATGAATAATGTTTAGGCCAAATTTATCACCAAACATGTCCATGACTTGCTGACCTTCGTTAAGACGAAGTAAACCATTATCAACAAATACACATGTTAACTTATCGCCAATTGCACGGTGAATAAGCATCGCAACCACTGATGAATCAACACCACCAGAAAGACCAAGGATAACTTCATCGTCACCCACTTGTTCTTTGATTCGTGTAATCGCATCTTCAATAATATTGGCTGAAGTCCATAGCTTTTCACAGCCACACACATTCATTACAAAGTTTTCAATTAACTTCATGCCTTGACGCGTATGCGTTACTTCAGGGTGAAATTGCACTCCGTAGAAACGCTTATCTTCATTTGCCATTGCAGCAAATGGGCAGGTATCTGTTTCAGCGACTTTAATGAAATCCGCTGGAATTTCGACAACTTTGTCACCGTGGCTCATCCATACATCAAGTAATGGTGTACCATCAGCAGCAACAGCATCTTGAATATCTTTTAAGAAAGCAGTCTGCTCAACAATTTTAACTTGCGCATAACCAAATTCACGCTCATCAGAACCGGCAACTTTACCACCCAGTTGTTCTGCCATGGTCTGCATGCCGTAACATACACCAAACACCGGAACACCCGCTTCAAATACATACTGTGGTGCGCGAGGAGAACCTGCTTCAGTTACGCTTTCAGGACCACCAGAAAGAATAATACCGTTTGGATTGAAATCACGGATATCAGCTTCATCAACATCCCAGCTCCAAAGTTCACAGTAAACGCCGATTTCACGGATACGACGGGCAATTAACTGAGTGTATTGCGAACCAAAATCCAAAATAAGAATACGTTGGTCATGAATATTTGCGGTAGTGGTCATTATAGAGCTATCTCAAAAATTGAATGTATTGGGGGCTATATTTAGCCCCGATTTTATCTAACTTCGCAACTTAGGCAATCGTTTTCGTTCAATGAAGACTGACTGCTTAATAATTAAGCCATACGGTAGTTAGGTGCTTCTTTTGTAATCGTCACATCATGTACGTGTGACTCTTTCATGCCGGCACCTGAAATACGTACAAATTCAGCTTTAGTGCGTAAATCTTCAATTGTTGCAGAGCCAGTTAAGCCCATGCTTGAACGTAAGCCACCCATTTGTTGATGCACAATTTCCTTCATCAAACCTTTGTAAGCCACACGACCTTCAATACCTTCTGGTACAAGTTTGTCAGCTGCGTTATCTGATTGGAAGTAACGGTCAGAAGAGCCTTTTGACATTGCGCCTAGTGAACCCATACCACGGTATGATTTGTATGAACGGCCTTGGTACAGTTCAACTTCACCTGGTGCTTCTTCAGTACCCGCGAACATTGAGCCAACCATTACACATGACGCACCCGCAGCGATGGCTTTACATAAATCACCAGAGTAACGAATACCGCCATCCGCAATAACTGGAATACCGTATTGATCAGCCACTGATGCAGCTTCTGAAATCGCAGTAATTTGTGGAACACCCACACCTGTCACTATACGAGTAGTACAGATTGAACCAGGGCCGATGCCCACTTTAACCGCACTTACACCGGCATCAATCAGTGCGCGAGCACCTTCAGCAGTTGCAACGTTACCACCCACAATAGGCAAGTTAGGGAAAGCTGCACGAGTTTCACGAATACGTTGTAAAACGCCTTCTGAGTGACCGTGAGATGAATCGATAAGTAATACGTCAACGCCAGCTTCAACTAATGCAGCAACACGTTCTTCATTACCCGCACCAGCACCAACAGCAGCACCAACACGTAAACTACCGCGAGCATCTTTACATGCATTAGGTTTACGTTCTGCTTTTTGGAAGTCTTTCGCTGTGATCATACCTTTTAGACGGAAGTTATCATCAACAAGCAGTACTTTTTCAACACGGTACTTTTGCATGATAGCTTCAACTTCTTCACGAGATGCACCTTCTTTAGCAGAGGCTAGCTTCTCTTTTGAAGTCATTACTTCTTCAACTTTAATTGAAAGGTCGGTAACAAAACGGACATCACGACCAGTAATAATACCGATCAATTCGTTGTTATCTGTAACCACAGGGTAACCTGCGAAACCATTTTCTTCCGTTAAACGCTTAACATCTGCAATAGTGTTATTTGGTTTAACAGTAACAGGTTCTGCAACAACGCCAGCTTCGAACTTTTTCACCATGCGAACTTCAGCCGCTTGTTGTTCGATTGACATATTCTTGTGGATAAAACCAATACCACCCTCTTGAGCGAGAGCAATAGCTAGGCGACCTTCAGTCACTGTATCCATAGATGCTGATAGCATAGGAATGTTAAGAGCAATCTCTTTCGTGAGACGGGTGCGCAGATCGGCAGTGTTAGGTAGGACTGTAGAATGAGCAGGAACTAATAATACATCATCAAACGTCAACGCTTCTTTTTTAATTCGTAACATGCAATATCTCACACCAATTTAAAGGTTTACAAAGAAGATTAAAATATTGCGAACGGATTATACGTATGAAGCAATCGTTTGGCTAGTTTTATTTTTTATTTTTTATTTGACAAAAAACATTTGCTGTGTAGTATATTTCGGTTAACTATCCGGTGATGCGGTCGACGAAATACGGCCAAGATCTGTCCATTGATCTGCCTAGGCGTTTTTCGTTCTATTTGATAGTTTTCTGACCGCCTGCCGCCATTCATTCGTTAGCAGGTGCTTCCTTCGTGACTCTATTCGCTTCTCAAAGCCAATCCAACGATCGTATCTACACCGTTTCTAGTCTCAATGCGCAAGTCCGTCTAATCCTTGAAAATGAAATGGGGATAGTATGGCTCGTCGGTGAATTGTCGAATTTTTCAATGCCGGTTTCTGGCCATTGGTATTTCACCCTTAAAGATTCTCGTGCCCAAGTTAAATGTGCGATGTTCAAAGGTAATAATCGCCATGTCACCTTTAAGCCTGGCAATGGTAATCAAGTATTAGTTAAAGCGCGCCTATCCATTTATGAGCCTCGTGGTGACTATCAGTTAATTATTGAAAGTATGCAACCTGAAGGTGATGGCCGTTTACAACAGCAATTTGAACAACTCAAAATGAGCCTTGCTGCTGAAGGTTTATTTGCTCAATCATTAAAAAAACCATTGCCACAACAACCACAACGTGTCGGTGTTATTACCTCTAAAACAGGTGCGGCTCTTCACGATATTCTGCACGTATTAAAACGTCGAGATCCAAGCTTAGCTGTGGTTATTTATCCAACTATGGTGCAAGGTGATGGCGCAGCCATATCAATAGCTCAAGCGATTGGGCGAGCAAATTCACGCCAAGAATGTGATATTTTAATTGTTGGCCGTGGGGGGGGGTCATTAGAAGATTTATGGGCATTTAATGAAGAAATTGTTGCACGAACCATTGCCGCAAGTCAGATTCCGATCGTCAGTGCCGTTGGTCATGAAGTCGATGTCACTATTGCTGATTTTGTCGCAGATATGCGTGCACCTACCCCCTCAGCTGCGGCAGAATTAATCAGTCGTGATAGCTCTGCACAAACCGATAAAATTGCTCAGAAACAACAACAACTACGCCATGCGATTCAGTTTTATGTTGCAGATAAAAAGCAGCATGTAAATCAATTAAAACATCGTTTAGATCGCCAACATCCACAACTACGTTTAAACCAACAACAACAGCATTTGGATGAGATCAGTCGTAGACTTCAGCAGATAATGCTGAAAAAAATACAAATACAGCAACAACGTATTACTCAGAACCAATATAAATTATCACTTTATTCACCGCAGCAACAACTGCAACATCACACCACAACACTCGTTAACACTAAGCGACGTTTATTGGATGCGATGGATCGACAATTATTAAATGCTAATCATAAATTAGTCTTAGCAGCAGAAAAATTAGATACGGTCAGTCCACTGGCAACGCTTAGCCGTGGTTATTCAATTACACGTGATGATAAAGGGGAGCTTATTCGTCGCTGTGATCAGGTTAAAGCTGGAGATCAACTGATTACGACGGTTACAGACGGTAAAATCCATACCACCGTTAATAGTCATTAATTCTCGCCCCATCACTCTTCAATGCCGCAATAGCACTCTTTTATTGCGGCATGATAGCGTTAAAAGATTAATCTTCCGCTTTATTAAATACGACCTTTACTCGTGATTTTGATTTTAACTCATTACAATAATTACAAAAATAACTCGCAGAGCCACACGCTTGTAATTTTTCTAATTGTTCAGAACAATCAGGACAAAATGCAGTTTTAGTCACTTTTTGTTGGCAATAATCACAAAAATATCCCTGATCTTTCCAACTTAATTCACTCTCACATTGTGGACAAGTATTTTTAATCACTCTCTTTTACTCCTAAATGAATTTATTCTAGCATGCAAAATTATTGACTAAGATGCTACTAAATTTAAACACCATTCTTTAAATCTTAGGCACACCCCTAACTATATTTTACCCTTTAATTCGATTTATCAATGGTGAATATACCGTCATGATCCCCGAGATGATCATCACCCTTATGGGTGATCATTGTGTTTATTAAATCTGATCAGCGATCAGCTACTAAAAGAATATTTATCAATACACATCCCGAAAGCATAAGTTACATATTCTGCATATGGATTTTAAACAGGATAAAACACTAACCCTTCTGCTTTAAACCTCACAGATCCAATATTTAATAAATTAAGATCATACTTGAAAAAGAATAAATATTGACCATATTTGTCATGCTATACATTTCGATAATGCCGATTTATTCTTATTCAATAATAGTCACCAGTATAAAAAATCCCACTAACATTATAAAAAAATAGACAATTACAGATATAAAAAAATCGTCCGCAGACGATTTATAAATAATAATGCCATCTTATTTACGCGACGGTGGCGGTCGTTATCATGACAATTTCTTGCTCAGAGATAATCTCAAACTTTACCGTTAGCGCGTGATATTCTGCTAAGGAAGTTGCCTGTGTTCCGCCACAGGGAATTTCAATTATCCCCTCATCACCAAGATCACATTGCCAATAGCGCGAATCGGTTAAAGCATCACCTTCGCGACGCATTACTATCGGCGTCGCTAATAGCAGCCATTGTGCAAGCTGCTGATTCATACGCAATGTTATTTCAGCTAAGTTCGCCACCATCTCTGAACTATTTAGGCCTCTTTTACGCAAGGTCTTACCTAAGCGATAATAATCGGTGCTGCAATTTTCACTGACAATACTTTTTTCTTGCGCATAACTATGAAAATCATAATGCCCAAGTTCATCACATCGACTCGAATCTTTCCGCCAAAAATCAGTATGTAATACCTTATTTAACGCTAATGATGATAAATGACCACCACTGTGACCACGACTCAAACTCTGTTGATACGCTTTATCAACCACCAGTGTTACCTCTTCACCAACACACAGAGTTATTGCTAATGCTATATGGTGCACCACAACAAATACCCAGCCATCAGTATCACGCTTAACGGGAATATCGGCGGCAATATACAGTTGCTGAGTCGCTATTTCTATCGCTCCCACTACACAGTCTATCACCGGGTATTGCTCGGTTTGAAACACTAAGTCACCACGATCTGCTGGATGATCAGGCCAAATATGACTCACTGGATGAAAGGGTGTTTGTTCAGTAACAATCCATGTACCGCCATTTTCAGTAACAATAGAACAAACAACTGTCGTAGTTATTTGCCATCTATTTTGTGTAAAAAAAACGGTGGTTGGATTGATCATTATTGGTGTCGCAATCATTGGTGTAACAGCTGCCATGATATTTTCCTTATAAAAAAGCCCAACACTATGGTTGGGCTTTCACATTTAGAGACAACACACTTAACCGCTAATATTACTTTCTGCGATCGTGTAAAGCACTCGTTAAGCGCTTACGTTGACGTTCTTGAGAAACAGTCAACTTCTGCTTTGTTGTTTCAAATGGGTTTTCACTATTCTGGAATTGAATTCGAATAGGTGTACCCATCATTTCTAATGACTTACGGTAGTAGTTCATCAAGTAACGTTTGTAAGAACCAGGAAGGTCATTTACTTGGTTACCGTGAATAACAATAATCGGTGGGTTGTAACCACCAGCATGGGCATATTTTAGTTTCACACGACGGCCACGAATCATTGGTGGCTGGTGATCATCTTGCGCCATTTGCATAATACGGGTTAGCAGTGATGTACTAATACGCTTAGTTGCTGACTTATATGCTTCAATAACTGATTCATATAAGTGACCAACACCAGTACCGTGTAGTGCAGAAATAAAGTGAATGCGTGCAAAGTCAACAAAACCAAGACGACGATCAAGTTCAGATTTAACACGCTCTTTAACGTCGTTATCTAAACCATCCCACTTATTAACTGCAATCACTAATGAACGACCTGAGTTCAGAACAAAACCAAGTAGGCTTAAATCCTGATCTGAGATATTTTCACGCGCATCAATGACTAACAATACAACGTTAGCATCTTCGATAGCTTTCAATGTTTGAATAACAGAAAACTTCTCAACCGCCATGCTCATATTCTTACGACGACGAACACCTGCGGTATCAATCAATACGTATTCTTGGCCATCACGTTCCATTGGAATGTAAATAGAGTCACGTGTTGTTCCCGGCATATCGTAAACAACAACACGTTCTTCACCAAGAATACGGTTAGTTAACGTTGATTTACCCACATTAGGACGACCAATGATAGCCATCTTAATTGGTTGTTCTTGTAGACGTTTGTAGGCAGCTTCAGCATCTTCTTCAGAAAGGTTTGCTTTCTCGATGTCTTCAACTGAAGTTAAGTCTTCAAGCGTTAGTTCGCCATCTTCACCATTTTCAGCCGCTAACTCTGCATTTAACTTATCAGAGAATGGTGCTAATGCACGCTCCATCAACGCCGTTACACCGCGGTTTTGAGTTGCTGCAATTTGGAACATCGCATCAACGCCTAAGCGCCAAAACTCAGCACAAGCAGTATCAGGATCAATACCGTCAACTTTGTTAACCACTAAAAATGTTGGCTTTTCACGGCTGCGAAGGTGTTTTGCAATTGCTTCATCAGCAGAAGTTAATCCCGCACGACCATCAACAAGGAACAGTACAACGTCTGCTTCTTCGATTGCCGCTAATGACTGTTCAGCCATTTTGGTTTCAACACCTTCCTCTGTGCCATCAATACCGCCGGTATCAATAACAATAAATTCGTGCTCTTCTAGCTCAGCTCTACCGTATTTACGATCCCTAGTTAAACCAGGAAAGTCTGCAACTAGTGCATCCCTCGTGCGGGTAAGACGATTGAACAACGTCGATTTACCCACGTTTGGGCGCCCGACAAGGGCAACAACAGGAATCATAACTACCTCTTACTTTTCATAGTCTTAATTGACATTTTACCGCTCATTCTTGCCTCAAATAAGCATATTTACTTATCTTCATCCGACAATAATATACACAACGGATATAACAACAACGGCTCCAACTGCATAAGACAGCTGGAGCCGACAAATTAATCTAGCGACAGTATACCGACTTATTTCGATATTTGCATTTTGTTGATTTCACCATCACGGGTAACAACAATAAAGCTATTGTCATCAAGTGCAACGGGTGGAACCGCAATACCACTACCGTCAATTGATTCTTGTGAAACAAATTCACCAGATTGAGTATCTAACCAATGTAGATAACCTTCAGCATCACCTACCACTAAATAGCCATCAATAACTGCAGGTGCACTTAGTTGACGGTATTGAAGATCTTTATTTTGCCATAGCTCAGTACCACTACGTCCATCAACCGCGACGATGTGATCTTTAGCTGTTACTAAGAACAACTCGTTACCATCCACAACAAAATTAGTTGCTGATGAATAATTACGTTTCCACGCAATTTGACCACTGCGAAGATCAATCGATACTAATGAACCATTATAGCCGATAGCATATAAACGATCGCCAGAAATTACAGGAGCGGCATCAACATCCACTAAACGATCAATTTCAGTGGAACCTTTAGGTGTTGAAATGGTTTGCTGCCATAGCACACGACCATCATTTAAGATCGCGCCTTCTAAACGGCCATTTGATAGCCCCCAAAAAACACCACCAGAAATCGCAACGGGAGAGCTTGTACCACGTAATGTTAACGTTGGTATCTCATTGCTGATTTGCCATTTGCTCTTACCTGTATCAGCATTAAGTGCTTCAAGCACACCATTACTAGTATTCACAACAACAATACCGCTATCAACTAAAGGTTGTGATAATACTTCACCAGCCACTTTAGCACGCCAAACTTCTTTACCAGTTGCAGCATCTAATGCTATTACGTCAGCATTTTCAGTACCGATAAAGATTTTTCCTTCAGCTAAAACTAAGCCTCCAGAAATTTTAACGCTGGTCTTTTTCTCTAAATCATTTTTCCATAACACTTTACCGTTACTAGAATCTAAAGCTTCAACTAAACCAGTACGATCAGCAACAAAGACTTTATTCAGACCAACAGCAGGCGTTAGCTTTGAATAGTAACCAGAAACACCGTCACCAACACTACGACTCCAATCTGTTTTGGGCGTAAAAGTATTGTCTACTTTAGGCAATGGTGCCATATGAATAGAATCAACTTCGCTCGCACAACCAGATAATACGCTCACAGCAATTGTTACGGCTAAAGCGCGTTTTAACACCTTATGCATTATGTTCGCCTTATTGAGCTAAGTCATTAAGCTTCATTTGCAATGCTGGTGATGAACCATCTTGCTGAGCTTCTATATATGCATCACGAGCTGCTTGAATATCGCCTTTTTGCAGTAAGATATCACCGCGTAATTCTGCAATATTTTCATTCCAGCTTGGAATCGTTACTTTTTTCAGTTCAGCTAACGCTTCAGTGAATTTCTGCTGTTCTGCGTAAATACGTGCTAGACGTGTTACTGCTAACGGTAAAATAGCGTTATCTTTAGTGTTACTGATCACCCAATTAAGTTGTTCAATCGCACCGTCAAGATGATTATTTTCAACTTGAACTTTTGCTAATTGTAACGCAGCAAGAACTGCATATTGACTGTCTTTGTTAGCTTTGATGAACGTTTGCGCTTCAGTAACTGCAGTTTTACTATTATTGTCGAGAGCTGTAACTACTTGAGTATAGGAGTCAGATGCTAAATGTTTCGCAGCATGGACTTCAGACTGGTAGTAACGCCAACCTAATAGACCACCTAAACCAATCACGGCGCCTAGAACAACGGCTTTGCCGTTCTCTTGCCACCACGATTTTATCGCTTCAACCTGTTGTTCTTCTGTGGCGTAGTCGTTCACTTCCTGTCCTCTCTTAAATCAGTGCTGCCAGCTTCGCTGCAACCTCATCCTGTGCCATAGTAATTTGTTCACCGCCATGTAAATCTTTAACTACGACGGTGTTTTCTACCATTTCATTTTCACCAAGAACCAATGCAATTGCTGCACCTACGTTATCAGCGCGTTTAAATTGCTTTTTAAAATTACCACCACCAAAGTTAGACATAACGCGTAACTGAGGTAATTGATCACGTAATTTTTCTGCAAGCATCATACCTGCTGCTAAAGTTCCTTCTCCAGCTGTTACCATGTACACATCAACCGAACGACGAACATCGTCTTGCTCTAATGCTTCCATTAATAATACTAAGCGTTCAAGTCCCATAGCAAAACCAACTGATGAGGTTGCTTTACCACCTAGTTGTTCAACTAGACCGTCATAACGACCACCACCACATACTGTACCTTGTGCACCTAAGCTATCAGTGATCCACTCAAATACAGTACGGTTATAATAATCTAAACCACGCACAAGGCGTTCATTTACTTGATATTTGATGCCCGCAGCGTCTAATAGTTCACATAATCCAGTAAAATGTTGTTGTGATTCTGGATCTAGGTACGCAGAAAGCATTGGCGCATCAACAAGAATTTCTTGAATCGCAGGGTTCTTAGTATCTAAAACACGCAATGGGTTGGTGTACATGCGGCGCTTAGCATCTTCGTCTAACACGTCCATATGCTGTTCAAGGAACGCAATCAGTGCAACACGGTAATTTGCACGTGCTTGCAGTGAACCAATAGAGTTTAACTCTAGACGAACATGGTCATTAATACCAAGCTCACGCCATAAACGTGCTGTCATCATGATAAGTTCAGCATCAACATCAGGACCATCAATACCAAATACTTCTACACCAACTTGATGGAATTGACGGTAACGGCCTTTTTGTGGACGCTCATGGCGGAACATTGGACCCATGTACCATAGGCGCTGTTCTTGATTGTATAGCAGACCATTTTCAACACCCGCACGCACACAGCTAGCTGTACCTTCTGGACGTAATGTTAAACTATCGCCATTACGATCCTCAAAAGTGTACATTTCTTTTTCAACAACATCAGTAACTTCACCGATCGCACGTTTAAACAAATGTGTCGACTCAACAATTGGCATACGTATTTCATTGTAACCATATGCACTGATCACTTGTTTAACTGTGCCTTCGACTTTTTGCCAAAGTGGAGTTTGTGTTGGAAGGCAATCGTTCATGCCTCGAATTGCTTGAATTTGTTTCGCCACGATTATTCTCAGTTTCGATGGGGATTTAGATCGAATATATAATTTATTGCAGAAATAGTGAACCACACTGTCACAATAACAGTATGGTTTTTACTATTTTATCCTATTGCGTAATATCAATGCGATTGTTTAGGTTTAACATTGAGGCTTTTGCGCGGATTTTCGCCTCAAGCAGATCAATAACGTTATCATTATCAAAACGCTCTTTTTGACGAATACCATCTTCATAGAAAGCACTCTTACGATTACCGCCAGCAATACCTAAGTGAGAAGCCTCTGCTTCACCAGGGCCATTCACTACACAACCAATAATAGAAACATCCATCGGTGTGATAATGTCTTCTAAACGCTGCTCTAATGCATTAACAGTCGCAATGACATCAAATTCTTGACGAGAACACGTTGGACACGCGATAAAATTAATGCCGCGCGAACGAATGCGTAATGATTTTAAAATATCAAAACCCACTTTGATCTCTTCAACAGGATCTGCTGCTAATGAGATACGTAAGGTATCGCCAATGCCTTCTGCAAGCAACATTCCTAAACCAACCGCAGATTTCACGGATCCAGCGCGCGCACCGCCCGCCTCTGTGATACCTAAATGCAGCGGCTGTACAATTTGTTTTGCTAACTGACGGTAAGACTCAACCGCTAAAAACACATCCGAAGCTTTAACACTGACTTTGAATTGATCAAAATTCAGGCGGTCTAAAATTTCAACATGGCGCAGCGCTGATTCAACCAATGCTGCGGGTGTTGGCTCACCGTATTTTTGTTGAATTTCTTTTTCTAACGAACCGCCGTTAACCCCGATTCGAATCGGAATGTTTTTATCACGCGCACATTCAACCACAGCACGAATACGATCTTCACGACCAATATTGCCTGGGTTAATACGTAAACAATCCACGCCATATTCAGCAACTTTTAATGCGATGCGGTAATCAAAATGAATATCAGCAACTAATGGTACATTAACTTGCTGTTTGATCAGTTTAAACGCCTCAGCAGCATCCATTGTCGGTACAGAAACACGTACAATATCAGCTCCTACTTTTTCCAATGCACGAATTTGAGCTACCGTTGCATCAACATCAGTAGTAAGCGTGTTAGTCATTGATTGAACGGCAATTGGAGCGCCATCACCAATAGGCACATTACCGACATAAATTCGGCTTGATTGGCGACGTATAATGGGTGATTCGTTATGCATGTCTTATCATTCTCTAATTACTGCGGCAATGTTAACGTTATAGGTCGACCTGCCGGATAACGACTAAGATCGAAAGGTTGCCCTTTAAGTTCTATTTTAACGGCACTCGGCGCACCAAGTCGAACGCGAAATGGTGCCTTACCATTAATATCAACTGTTTGACCTGCAGTCTTAATACCACTTTCGAGACGTTTACCATTGGCATCACGAATATCAACCCAGCAATCAGCAGTAAAGGCCAATTGTAATGCTGGGGCAGCTTCAACCTCGGTTATTGCCGCTGGCGTTGCTACTACTGGCTCTTTCATTTCAGCGACTGTTGTTGCTGCTACAGGGTCAGCTATCGTTGTAGTCGCATCAGTTATCACTGCTGGCGTTGGCACATCAACAGGATTAACAGACGTAGTAACTGCAGCAGAAGCCGTTGATGGTGTACCATCAGTTACCACTGCTGTGGGAGTCTCAATTGCTGGAGACGTAACTACCGCAGCCGTAGAGGTTGTTTCTGTTGCTGGGGTTACCTTAGCAGCATCAACGACTGGCGTTGTATCTCGATCTAAATGGCTATTTTGCCACCACCACACAGCAGTTACACCAACAAAAATAACCGCAAGGATCCATGTTAGCCCCATTATACGATTGTCATGCGCTTCACGGTTAGTGCGGCGTGAGAAACTTTGCATTTCTTGGGCTTTAGGTTTGGAGTGACCATAATCATCCAGTAAAGCGACAACAGCAACGTCATCTAACCCTACATACTTTGCATACGATCTAACATACCCTCGAGTAAATGTTGATATTTGTTCACTGTCGAAACAGTTACTTTCAATATCGTTAATCACAGACAAACGTAACCGTAATCGATTAGCTATATCTAGTTGCGAGTAACCCTGTTGTTCACGCGCTTGGCGAAGCATATCGCCCGGACGTACAATATTGTCTGGCTGTGGTGAGTCGTTATTTTCAATATTCATTGGCTAGATAATTCTGATATTGCTGAGAATTAGGAAATTGTTCTTTTAATAGGTTAGCGTATTTATTGACCAAAGTTAACCGTCCATTTTGGTTTTCTAATTGAATGAGCAACAACAAACTATTTGCTGTATATCCATATCGCTTATTAAATTTAAGCAACCGTACGCGAGCGTCTTTATAATTATTAGCCTCTAATTCTAACTGCGCCAGTTGCAACATTGATTTTGGGCGATATGGATCATGTGAAAGTGCTTTTTCAAAATAATCTATCGCCTGTAAGTCATCGCCTTGTTTGCGGCTACATAAACCTGCGTTTTCATAACTTGCTGAAATAAGATAATAATAAGGTTGATTAATGGCTTTAACAAACGTATCAATCGCTTCATCATAGCGCCCTTCGCTACACAAAAAGGCCCCATAATTATTAAGTACATCACCGTTTCGAGGCGAATCCCTTAACGCTTGCTTATACATTTTTTCTGCAGATTCTTTTTCATCAACCTTTTGATAATAATAGGCCATAGCATTTTGAACACGATAATAATCAGGCGCATAGCTTAAAGCTTGCTCCAAATTTTCACGAGCGCGTTGCCATTGGCCTACTTTTAAATAGTTTAACCCTAATGTCATTCGAGCTTCAGCAGCATCAATGGCATTAAATCGTTCTGCGCTATCTTCTACTGTCACAGTGGCACATCCGGCCAACAGCAAACAAGAAAATAATGGATACTTCATCCATTGTATCATTTTTACTCACCTTAACATCCGTGTTAAACCGCGAAGTGGTTATAATAGCTAAGCTAATTTAAAGGGTTTTAACTGCAATAGACTCCCCCATTGATTGCTTTGCTTGAGTACGTTTAGTGCGGTCAATTACATCACCCACTAATTGGCCACAAGCAGCATCAATATCATCACCACGAGTTTTACGTACAGTTACGGTGTAATCATACTCCATTAGAGTTTTCATAAAGCGATCTATACGTGAATTACTAGGTTTTTTGTAAGGAGAACCTGGATATGGGTTAAATGGAATTAAGTTAATTTTAGCTGGTGTATCTTTTAATAGACGGCCAAGCTGACGTGCATGTTCCATATCATCATTAACATGATCAAGTAGCACGTATTCAATTGTTACACGGCCACGGTTCGCATTGGTTGAATCAACATAACGACGAACTGTGTCTAAGAAGATTTCAATATTCCAGCGATCGTTAATCGGCATGATTTGTGAACGTAATTCATCCGTCGGCGCATGCAGTGAAATAGCAAGAGCCACATCGATAGTACCGATCATTTGCTCTAAACCTGAAACAACACCAGATGTTGATACCGTAACGCGACGCTTAGATAAACCAAAACCTAAATCATCGAGCATAATTTCTAATGCTGGAATTAAGTTTTTCATATTCAGCAGTGGCTCACCCATACCCATCATTACGATATTAGTAATAGGACGGCGACCAGTTTCTTTTTGAATACCAATTTCTTTCGCTGCACGCCATACTTGACCAATAATTTCAGAAACACGTAAATTACGGTTAAAACCTTGTTGGCCAGTTGAACAAAATTTACACTCTAGCGCACAGCCTACTTGAGAAGACACACATAAAGTTGCGCGATCTTCATCTGGAATATAAACCGTCTCTACGTCTTGATCGCCAACACGCATCGCCCATTTGATAGTGCCATCATTTGAGTATTGTGCGTTAGAGACTTCAGGAGCACGAATTTCAGCAACGCGCTGCAATTTTTCACGCAGTTTTTTGTTAATATTGTTCATTTTATCAAAGTCATCACAACCGAAATGATAAATCCATTTCATTATCTGATCTGCTCGGAATGGCTTTTCATTTAGCTCTTCGGCAAAGTATTTACGCAGACCTTTGCGATCGAAATCCAGCAGATTAATTTTGACAGTTGTCATCGGTTGGTGCCTCACTAAAAATGACTATTGCTGCGCCTTTATAACTCGGAGATCTGCAAATGGCAGTCTCATCGTAGTTATCAGGGTTTAAGGCGCGAAATTGTACAGCCTTTAGGCGCGAGTTTCCACCCATGCAATGTATGGTTATTTTAGTGGTGATAACAATCTTGATGTTTAAAATAATAAAGGGAAGCCTTAGCCTCCCTTTAGTGTTTGGTTTCGCTTATTTTTTCAGCGACGAATCATTACTCGCTACGTGGACATAGCTCATCAGCGGCAAAGAAGTAGCTGATCTCACGTTCGGCTGATAGTGGGCTATCTGAACCATGAACCGAGTTATAACGTAAGCTAAGTGCAAAATCAGCACGAATAGTGCCACATGCAGCTTCTTGTGGATTCGTTTTACCCATCAATTCTCGATAACGAACAATCGCATTTTCCCCTTCAAGCACTTGTACCATCACCGGGCCTGAAGTCATAAAATCAACTAATTCATCATAGAAAGGTTTGCCTTCATGTTCAGCATAAAACCCTTGAGCTTGAGTTTTAGTTAGCTGTAACATTTTAGCAGCAACAATTTTTAAGCCTGCATTTTCGAAACGTTGATAAATAGCGCCAATTAAATTTCGTTTAACAGCATCCGGCTTTACGATTGAAAACGTTTTTTCTATTGTCATTATTATAATTTCCTTTTGAGTCTAGTTGCCGTCCATTTACTTAGTCGCACTTCATCGCCACGAATAACTATTGTTAACTTACAATAGCAATCCTGCAATATTTGCAATACCTAAGCCCGTCGCACCGACTGCCCAACGTGGATCGGCACTATCACGATAACATGCAGCTAAATCAAAATGAATCCAACTGCAATTATCCGTATCAACAAAGCGTGATAAAAATCCAGCTGCATTTGATGCACCACCCATACCGCCACCTTTTTGAACGCGGCTATTAGCGGTATCTGCAAATGCAGAAGGACAGTAGCCTTGATGCCATTTTTCAAGAGGCAATGGCCATGCAGGTTCATTCACTAGCTCTGATAATTGTTGAGCACGGCTTAATAATGTTTTATCAAACCCAAAAATGGCATTGTAATCACTACCAACAGCCATCATAGCGGCACCAGTTAATGTTGCAGCATCAATAATTAACGGCGCTTTAGTTGCAGACGCCATTAATAAGCCATCAGCAAGTACCAACCGCCCTTCAGCATCGGTATTTACAATTTCAACCGATACCCCATTGCTATACGTTAACACATCGCCAAGTTTATAAGCATCGCCTGACACCATATTTTCAGCACAACAAAGAATAAGTTTGACCCGCTTCGTTAAACCTTGTGCAATGGCATACCCTAATGCAGCAGTAACTGTTGCCGCGCCCCCCATATCGCACTTCATACTGACCATGCCAGCACTGGGTTTTAAACTGTAACCACCTGAATCAAAGGTGATCCCTTTTCCTACTAAACAAGCACTGATAGGCGCATCAGGATCGGTAGTAGGGTTATAATCAACAGTTAATAATACTGGCGGGTGCTGACTACCTCGACCAACACTGTGAATACCAATCCAACCATCAGCCAAAAGCTCATCACCAACAATCATTTGGGCATGAATATGTTCACCCCCAATTTCAGTCAAAAAACTCACCGCAGCTTTAGCTAATTGTTGCGGATAGATTGTATCAGGGCCTGTATTAATGATTTTCCGCGCCCAATCATGGCTATGTCGACGTGCATTTAACAATTCAAGCTCATCTTCATCAATCGATGCCCATTTAATGGCAACCGTATCCATGGTAGCGGCAAAACCACAATAAAAAGCCCATTGACACTCATAATTCCAACCGTCACCACTCAAACTTACCGCTTCAACCCCTTGTGTTTGAATTTGTCGGCCCGCTTGTTGAATACGACGCAAACCAAATGCATCACCATAATGCACAGTGACACTGTCAGTTTGGTAACTGATTAAGGCATTAATACCCCAAGGAGCACGTGCGGGCTCTTTTGATAAATTTACTGTCAACATTATTGATAACCTCTTGTTTTATTTATAGTCTGTATTTTTTATTTAGCGCAATTTAAATATAAAAAAAGCCCTCTTAGACGATTTTAACGAGAAAAAATCATTAAGAAGGCTTACTACTGTATAATTTATATTATTGAGCGAGAATACGTGCCAAGGTTTTTACTCCCATACCCGTCGCACCTGCTGCCCATTGATCATTACCGCTCTTACGGTAAGTACCGCTAGCATCAATGTGCATCCAGCCTTGCTGATAATCATCAACAAAATAAGATAAAAATGCCGCAGCTGTACTAGCGCCTGGCATAAAATCACCACTAGAAATATTAGCTAGATCAGCAAAGTTTGATGGCAACATTTTACGGTGAATTTCCGCTAAAGGTAATGGCCACATACCTTCACCTTCTAGCTCTGCCGCCGCTAATGCTTGACGAGATAAAGCCAGATCAAAACTTAATAGCGCATGGTAATCATTACCTAATGCCATTTTTGCAGAGCCCGTTAATGTCGCGCAATCAATAATTAATTCAGGGTGTTGGCTATTAGCATACATCAAACCATCAGCCAGTACTAATCGTCCTTCGGCATCAGTATTTAACACTTCAACGGTTTTACCATTTTTATATTTAATGATATCGCCTAATTTTAGTGCACGGCCTGAAATCATGTTTTCAGCACAACATAAAACTAATTTAATTCGCTTATTAAGCCCACGTGCCATTGCTAATGCTAGACCACCGGTTGCTAATGCTGCACCACCCATATCGGCTTTCATTGATGCCATACCTGCTGATGGCTTAATGCTATAGCCACCGGAGTCAAAGGTAATGCCTTTACCAACGACACAAGCAAATACGGGTGCATCAGCATCACCCGTTGGATTATAATCTAAACGTAGCATCGCTGGACGGTGATCAGAACCACGACCGACAACATGAATACCATTCCAGCCTTCATCTAATAAGTCGTTACCTTTCACAATTTTGTAAGTCACATGTTCAGGCGCTAATGACTTAATAAACTCGCCAGCACGCGCAGCTAATTGTGATGGCGCAACTACATCAGCGGGTTGATTGATAATATCGCACACCCAGTTAATCGTTTTAATTCGTGCCTGTAATTCGGCTTCATCCGCTTTATTTAATGGCTCCCAAGTCACCAAATTATCGGTCTTTGGATTACGATACCCCTGCAGAAATGCCCAAATTGCGTCTAAGCCCCATGCCATGCCGATTAAGTTAACCGCTTTAATGCCTTGCGCATCAAACCGACGGCCAGCACGTTGAATATCGCCCAAAAGATCATGGGTCGACACATGAATCACACTGCCTTCTGCACCAAAACTAATTAATGCATTTGTTCCCCATTGCGACCCTGCCGCTTGATGAGAAAGACTCACAGACATTATGGTAGACATTGATAAGCTCCTTGATAAATACCACACAGCCAAGCAATTAAATAAAGTTGATTACTGCGTCATTGTTATACTATTTTTATAACCAATAAGACTATGCCCATCCCCTTTTAGAGGCAACAATAAAACAGGCTTTTCGTGGTTCCAATTATTGTTCGTCAATCCAGCACATCTGTACGGCTTCTAAAATTTTCTCATTACAATGGTCAACATCATCATCAAATTCATCCAGTGCCACGATCCAATCCCTTAAATCAGTAAACCGTACTTGGGTTGGATCAACGTCTGGGTATAACTCAATCAGTTCAATAGCAATATCACGTGAATCAATCCATTGTAGACTCATAATAAATCCTCATTTTCTTAATAAAATAACAAATTAACGTAACATGACTCTGATAAATAACCACAATCCTAATCAATAGCTAAAAAAATAGGCCGCTATAATGGCGACCTATTTATCTGTTTCTATTAATGTGCTTCAGAAGCGAGATTCACTGTATAACGAGGAATATCGACCACTAAGTCATCATCAGCAACCCGTGCCTGACAACTCAATCGAGATTCTGGCTCAAGTCCCCATGCTTTATCGAGCATATCATCTTCAAGTTCATCGCTCTCATTTAGCGAGTCAAAGCCTTCTCGAACAACAACATGACACGTGGTACATGCACAAGACTTTTCACACGCATGCTCAATTTCAATGCCATTACGCAGTGCAACATCTAGGATAGTTTCGCCTGATTGCGCTTCTAAAATTGCGCCTTCAGGGCAATGTTCTTCATTGGGTAAAATTATAATCTTAGGCATGCCTAAACCTCATCAATAGACTGACCAGCGAGCGCTTGACGAATAGATTGATCCATTCGACGTGACGCAAACTCTTGGCTGGCCTTATCAGTTTTCTTAATTCCTGCTTCAATAGTACGAGCGTCGCCACTCTGACGTAATTGAACCAGTTCCATCATTACAGTTTCTAATTCTTCGCGTTCTTGAGCACTTAATAACGTGTTGCCGTCTGTTGCCAGAGCGGCAATCAGTCCTTCAAGGACGCGATCGGCTTCTACCTGTTGTTCCGCTAATGCACGTGCATCCTTGTCATCTTGAGCAAATGTCATTGAATCTCGTAACATGGTAGCAATTTCATCATCCGATAAGCCGTAAGATGGCTTCACTTGAATAGAAGATTGCACACCGCTGCTTTTTTCCATTGCCGTTACCGACAATAAGCCATCAGCATCAACCTGATAAGTCACACGAATATGTGCAGCTCCAGCGGCCATTGGTGGAATACCGCGTAAAGTAAATCGAGCTAATGAACGACAATCGCTCACCATCTCACGCTCACCTTGAACGATATGAACCGACATTGCTGTTTGGCCATCTTTAAAGGTGGTAAATTCTTGAGCGCGAGCAACTGGCAATGTGGTATTACGCGGAATAATTTTTTCGATCATGCCACCCATGGTTTCAATGCCTAACGACAATGGAATCACGTCTAATAGCAGCATATCTGCATCGGGTTTATTACCCACCAGAATATCAGCTTGAATCGCTGCACCAATAGCAACCACTTGATCAGGGTCAATCGAGGTTAATGGTATTTTACCAAAAAAGTTACCCACGAGTTCACGTACTAATGGCACTCGAGTTGAGCCACCAACCATGACGGTTTCAATCACATTGTCAATGGTGATATCAGCATCTTTTAATGCGCGACGACAGGCAAGTAAGGTTTTCTTTACCAATGGCGTAATTAAGTCATCAAATTGTTCACGAGTGATATCACCCTGCCAACCTAAGACATTAATAGTCACGCTGTTAGTATCACTTAACGCTACTTTTGCTTGTTGAGCCGCATCTTGCAGTTCACGACGTTGTTGCGGCGTGAGTGTCTCGGTTAATTGCGCTTGAAGTAAAATCCAATCAGCAAGCAGTTGATCAAAATCATCACCGCCTAATGCTGAATCGCCACCCGTTGCGAGCACTTCAAAAACGCCTTTTGATAAGCGTAAAATTGAAATATCAAATGTGCCACCACCAAGATCATACACCGCAATCACACCTTCTTGACCAGAATCGAGGCCATACGCAATCGCTGCTGCTGTTGGTTCATTAAGTAAGCGCAAAACATTGAGATTAGCTAACTTAGCGGCATCTTTGGTGCCGGCACGCTGCGCATCATCAAAATAAGCAGGAACAGTGATCACCACCCCTTCAAGATCGCCACCTAAACTTTCGACTGCACGCTGACTTAATGATTTTAAAATTTCAGCGGATACCTGAACTGGGTTCATCGTTCCTTGACGAGTCACTAGCTGCGGTAAACCGTTTTCTGATGCCGTAAATTGATAAGGCAATTGTGGATAACGCTGCTCGATATCAGCCAATGAGCGTCCCATCAGACGTTTTACCGATAGGATAGTATTAACTGGATCTCGTTGTGCGTAAGCGCGCGCGGCATCACCCGTAATGACATGCTTTTCAGTATAATGCACCACAGAGGGTAAAATTGAACGCCCTTCAGCATCTTTTAATGTCTCAGCAACGCCGCTACGAACGGCTGCGACTAATGAGTTTGTCGTCCCTAAATCAATACCAACCGCTAATTTTTGTTGATGCGGTGCTGCACTTTGACCGGGTTCAGAAATCTGTAAAAATGCCATTATCGTTCCTGTCTAAATAACGCAAGTGCTGATTAGTCGAATAATGATTCTTCAAGACGTTCGACTTCATCACGCAACTTAACAATAAACTTTAACTTACGTACTGCATCTGCAGCTTCAAACCAATTCTCTTGGCTTAATAAACACGTCAATTTATCCAACTGTGCCTTATACATAGCTGTTGCCTGTTGTTCAAAATCAAACAAAGCGGCTTCAGGATCAGTTGAATCAGAAATAACTTCCAACGCTTCACGTAGCTCCATTTGCTGCATCAAGAAATCCATATCTTGCAACGTCTTTTGCTCACCACGAATATCTTCATCGCGTTCAGCAAGCATATATTCAGCACGGGAGACAGGATTCTTTAGCGTTTGAAAAGCATCGTTAATCTGAGACGCTTTTTGTACCGATAGTAATCGATCACGTTCAGATGCAGTAGCAAAGTTGTCAGGATGGAATCGACGTTGTAATTCGCGGAATTGTGTTGCCAGTAAACCACCGTCAACATCAAATTGAAACGGTAATCCAAATAATTCGAAATGATTCATAATCGCAGCCATATATAAAAAATAAACCTGACAACTCACTCACCATAATGGCGGCCAGCAGCCAGGTTTAATAAAACACTATGAGCAATTACACGTTGAAGCTTTCACCACAACCACATTCGCTTGACACGTTAGGGTTGTTAAATTGAAAACCTTCATTTAGGCCTTCTTTGGCGAAATCAAGCTCAGTACCATCAAGATAAACCATGCTTTTTGCATCAACGATAATTTTTACACCTTGCTCTTCAAAGACCTGATCCCCTTCGTCAAGTTCATCGACGAACTCAAGGATATACGCCATACCCGAACACCCTGAAGTGCGAACACCGAGGCGTAAACCAATGCCTTTGCCTCGGTTAGCTAAAAAAGTCGATACGCGACTAGCTGCCGCTTCAGTGATAGTAATGGCCATACTTCAAACCTCAGAAATTATTTTTGTTCGTGTTTCTTTTTATAATCGCTAACTGCTGCTTTAATTGCATCTTCTGCAAGAATTGAACAGTGAACCTTAACCGGTGGTAGCTCAAGCTCTTCTGCAATTGCAGAGTTCTTGATTGATGCAGCTTCGTCTAACGTCTTACCTTTCACCCATTCAGTGATCAGTGAACTTGATGCGATAGCTGAACCACAACCATAAGTTTTAAACTTTGCATCTTCAATGATGCCATCTTCAGTTACTTTGATCTGAAGTTTCATTACATCACCACAGGCTGGTGCACCCACCATACCGCTACCAATGCTTTTATCGTCGTTGTCAAATGAACCCACGTTACGCGGATTTTCATAATGATCGATGACTTTTTCACTATATGCCATGATAAATTTCCTCGAATAATGTCTAACCGCAGATTAGTGGTGTGCCCACTCAACTGTATTTAAATCAATGCCATCTTTGAACATATCCCAAAGAGGTGACATTGCACGTAGCTTATCTACTGCTTGTTTAATTTGAATAACAGCATAATCAATTTCTTCAGCAGTAGTAAAACGACCAAAAGAGAAACGGATTGAGCTATGTGCTAATTCATCATTAAGGCCTAATGCACGTAATACATATGATGGCTCTAAGCTTGCAGAAGTACATGCAGAACCTGATGATACAGCAAGATCTTTCAATGCCATTAGCAATGACTCGCCTTCAACAAACGCAAAACTAATATTAAGGTTGTTGGGAATACGGTGTTCTACATCACCATTAATTGACATCTCTTCGATGCCTTCAAGGCCTTTTAGTAGACGCTCACGCATCTCAACAGCGTGTTGGTAATCTTGTGCCATCTCAAGTTTAGCGATACGGAAGGCTTCACCCATACCCACAATTTGGTGAGTTGGTAAAGTACCAGAACGGAAACCACGTTCATGGCCGCCACCGTGCATTTGCGCTTCAAGACGAATACGAGGCTTACGACGCACATATAGTGCACCAATACCTTTAGGACCGTAAATTTTGTGCGCTGAGAATGAAATCAGATCAACTTTCGTCGTTTGCACATCAATCGGCAGTTTTCCTGCTGATTGTGCTGCATCAACATGGAAAATAGTTTTGTTTTCACGACAGATTTCGCCAATTGCTGCAATATCTTGAATAACACCAATTTCATTATTCACATGCATAATAGAAACCAGCACAGTATCTTCACGCATTGCGTCGCGTAGTTTTGCCAAATCAATAAGGCCATTTGACTCTGGCTCAAGGTATGTTACCTCATAACCTTCACGCTCTAATTGACGACATGGGTCAAGAACCGCTTTGTGCTCAGTTTTACATGTAATAACGTGCTTGCCTTTCTTGTTATAGAAATGCGCAGCACCTTTAATTGCAAGGTTATCAGATTCTGTAGCACCTGATGTAAATACAATTTCACGTGGATCAGCATTAACTAACTCAGCAATATACTCACGAGCAGCATCAACCGCTTCTTCCGCTTGCCAGCCATAACGGTGTGAACGTGACGCTGGATTACCAAACGTACCATCCATAGTTAAACACTGAACCATTTTATCAGCAACACGAGGATCTACCGGGCAAGTTGCAGAGTAATCAAAATATATTGGCAGTTTCATTTTCTTCTCCGAAAACACGAACGTCTGGTCTCTAGGAGCGGACATCGACACCGATAGGGGCACTGTCGTGTGATTTTTTATTTGCAAATGATGATTGGTTATTACTGCGTAGGATCACATCCTGACGATCAGCAATAACTTGTACATCATTATCCTTCATCAACTCACCAAGAGTGATGTTATTCAAAAATCCGCTGATACGATCACTTAAATCATGCCATAGAGTGTGGGTTAAACAACGCACTCCGCCTTGACATCCGCCTTTCCCTTGGCACTTAGTGGCATCAACTGATTCATCAACCGCAGCGATAACCATACCAACAGCGATATTACTAGCATCTTCACCCAAGCGATAACCACCGCCAGGCCCACGAACACTTGTTACCAAGCCCGCTTTTCGAAGACGCGAAAATAATTGTTCTAGGTAGGACAGTGAGATCCCTTGACGTTCTGAAATATCAGCCAACGGTACTGGTCCATTATGTGAGTGCAATGCGACATCTAACATTGCAGTCACCGCATATCTTCCTTTTGAGGTCAGTTTCATATCATGGCTACCTACGTTTAATGTATAGGATCAGTCTCCCATACCCGACCATTTTAGTCAAGTATTTAACCTACTAAAACAATTGGTCTTTCACTAACTTGCGACCATGATTACTTGGTGTTCTTCTCTAAGGTTTCAATCGTTTTTTCTACTGACGATAAAATACCACGTAAAATGTTCAACTCTTGTTGCTCAGGGCGAGCACGAGTAAACATACGGCGTAATTTTACCATTACCATGCCTGGGTGGTTTTTATTAATAAAACGCGTTTGGCTGGTTACTTTTTCAAGATGCTGGTAAAAACGCTCTAATTCTTCAGCGCGCGGATATTCATCAATAACTTGAGTAGATTGATGTTTAGTCGCATCCAGATATGCCATGCGAACTTCATAAGCTATTGTTTGTACAGCCATTGCTAGGTTTAATGAGCTATATTCAGGGTTAGCAGGAATATAAACATGGCAATGACATTTTTGTAATTCTTCATTGGTCAAGCCGATACGCTCACGACCAAATAAAATAGCTACCGGATGCTGCTCTGATTCAGCGACCACTTTGATGCCATTTTCACGTGGATCTAATTGTGGCCATTCTAAAGTACGAGAACGTGCACTTGAACCAACAACTAAACCGCAATCAGCAACGGCTTCATCTAATGTTTTTACAATCTTAGCGTTCTCAACTACATCTGCAGCACCAGCCGCTAAAGCAATTGTATGACTATCAATTTCGCACGCAGGATCAACAAGAACAAGATTAGTTAATCCCATTACTTTCATTGCACGAGCTGCAGAACCGATATTTCCAGGATGTGACGTGCCGATAAGGACAACGCGAATTTTATCTAACATGATGTCGCTATATTCCAGTCTAATTTAACGCTCGGAGATAGTAGCACAGCCATCATAAAAATGAAGAAAACATGTCTATTTGATGAACGTTATTACCTATTACTTCCATCAATAAATAAAATACTGCCATTTTCATTTTGGTCTGCATCGACTAACGTCGAAAAAATAACCACTTCCTTTTTTTTATAGCTCTGTTATACTCGCCGCCGCTTTTTATGTTCTTTAACATCCGTTGGGAAAATCCTATGCATCCGATGCTTAATATTGCCATTCGCGCTGTGCGAAAGGCTGGTGACCATGTCATTAAATCTCTAGAAAAACCTCAATCTATTGAGGTTGCTAATAAAGGTAATGATGTTGTTACCAATATCGATCTTGAAGCAGAAGCTATCATCATCGAGACAATCCGTAAATCTTACCCTGATCACTGCATCATTGCAGCAGAATCTGGTACGAAAGAAGGACGTGACAAAGAGTGTCAGTGGATTATTGACCCAGTGGATGGCACCAAGAACTTCGTTCGTGGTTACCCTCACTATGCTGTTTCTATCGCTCTACGCATGCGTGGCCGTACAGAAGTTGCAGCCGTTTACGACCCTGCTCGTAACGAACTATTCACAGCTACTCGTGGTTCAGGCGCGCAACTTAATAGCCTACGTCTACGTGCATCACAACCTCGAGATCTAACGGGTACTGTGTTAGCTACAGGTCTTCCTTTTGCCGCGAAACAACACGCTGAAAGCTACCTAAAAATCCAAAATGCTTTATTTGTAGAATGTGATGACATGCGTCAATCAGGTTGTACTGCATTGGATCTTTGTTACCTAGCTGCTGGCCGTGTTGATGGCGTATTCAAACTAGGCCAAAAGCCTTGGGAACTTGCTGCTGGTGAATTAATCGCGCGTGAAGCTGGTGCTATCTGTGCTGACTTTACGGGTAACACTAACTACCTAGTATCTGGCAATATTGTTGCTGGTAACGCACGTGTAGTTAAGCCAATGCTTGCTAAAATCCGTGAATTCGGTAGCGATGCTCTGGCTAAGTAATCTTTGATTACAACCCGCTTATTAAAAACGCTCCGCTGATATCCACCAGCGGGGCGTTTTTGTATCTATTGCTTTTATTTCTATTACTGACTGCTTACATTTAACATCACCCACCTCTGCTTTATTGACTCCTTTTTACTCATGCTTGTAATACTCACACGTTATTACGACTGACTTTTTCCACTAAGTTTGTTTATTAAAGCTTTTTTCACCCATAGCTTTACGCGAAAAATCTATTAAAAATAGACAATAAAATTATATCGTCATGACTGTCAGCTTTATTGGACGCATAAAAAAACGGAGCCCGAAGACTCCGTCTAGATAGATATTTATTACAACATCTATTTATGCGTTACCGTTAAGGCATCGCATCCAGTTCTTCACCTTCTTTATCTATCGGTGTCGGCATTAAATGCTCACGGGTAATACCCAATTTAAGCGCTAACGCAGATGCCACATAAATTGAAGAATAAGTACCAACAGTGATGCCAATTAATAAAGCTAAGGCAAAACCTTGAATCATTGCGCCACCTTTTAAGAACAAGGCAATAACAACAAACAAAGTAGTACTGGACGTAATTAATGTTCGACTTAATGTTTGAGAAAGTGAACAGTTCATAATTTCTTCAGCGGTTTGCTTACGCATCTTACGGAAGTTTTCTCGAATACGGTCAAACACCACGATAGTATCGTTAAGTGAGTAACCCACTACTGTTAGCAATGCTGCCACAATCGTTAAATCGACTTCGATTTGTAGTATCGAAAAAATACCAACCGTAATAATAATATCGTGTGCTAGCGACAATACTGCACCAGCAGCTAAACGCCATTCAAAACGCACAGAGACATAAAGCAGAATACACAGCAATGCGATAAGAATCGCCAAGCCACCCGCTTCAGCTAATTCATCACCCACATTAGGGCCGACAAATTCTACACGGCGCATTTCAACTTGCTGACCAGTACCGGTTTTTAAAGCATCAATGATCTGGTTCCCCAGAATCTCACCTTTAATACCTTCACGTGGTTGTAATCGCACCATCACATCACGCGCAGTACCAAAATTCTGCACAATTGCATCGCCAAAACCTGACTTTGCTAATGAATCACGAATTAATGGTAAATCCGCAGGTTTTTGAAAGCTAACTTCAATTAGCGTACCGCCAGTAAAGTCTAAGCCCCAATTTAAACCTTTGGTTGATATTGTCGCAATAGAAGCAATAATCATCATTAACGAGAAAATAAACGCTAATTTTGACCAACGCATAAAGTCAGTAACTTTATCTGTATTCAATAATTGTTTCATTTATGCGTCCCCCTAAATTGACAACTTATCTACGCGTTTGCCGCCATAGATTAAGTTAACCACAGCACGAGTGCCGATAATTGCCGTAAACATCGAGGTTAAAATACCGATCGATAGTGTCACAGCAAAGCCTTTAATTGCCCCCGTTCCAACAGCAAACAAAATAATCGCTGTCATTAAGGTGGTGATATTGGCATCGGCAATGGTACTAAACGCATTACCGTAACCTTGTTGAATCGCTTGTTGCGGGCTGCGTCCATCACGTAACTCTTCACGAATACGTTCAAAAATAAGCACGTTAGCATCAACCGCCATACCGACAGTTAATACAATACCTGCAATACCAGGCAAGGTCATGGTTGCCCCTGGAATCATCGACATTACGCCAATAATTAACACCAAGTTCATCATCAATGCGAGGTTAGCAATCAAACCAAAACCACGGTAATACAATAAGGTAAATAGCATTACAGCGACCATGCCCCAGATACACGCCTGAATACCCATATCAATATTCTGTTGACCCATAGATGGACCAATGGTGCGCTCTTCAACAATTGAAATCGGTGCAATCAACGCACCTGCACGTAATAACAATGCTAGGTTGTGCGCTTCTGGCTGTGAATCAATGCCTGTAATACGGAAGTTACGTCCAAGTGCCGTTTGAATGGTCGCTTGGTTGATCACTTCTTCGTGCTTTTCAAGAATGACTTTATCTTCAGAAGTACGATTACCGCTGTCTTTGTACTCAGTAAATACGGTCGCCATTAATTTGCCGACATTATTACGTGAGAACGCCGTCATTTTGCTACCGCCTTCGGTATCAAGTGAAATATTCACTTGAGGACGTCCATATTCATCAGCACTTGATGTCGCATCTGTAATATGAGAACCCTCTAGAATAACGCGCTTTTTCAATACCGTAGGACGACCATCACGAGTCATCTTCACTTCACTACCCGCAGGAACTCGTCCTGCCGCGGCAGCCGCAAGATCGGCACTACTATCAACCTCACGGAACTCAAGTGTTGCAGTTGCGCCTAAGATTTCTTTTGCGCGTGCAGTATCTTGAACGCCTGGTAACTCAACCACAATGCGGTTAGCACCTTGACGCTGTACTAATGGTTCAGCTACGCCTAATTCATTAACACGGTTACGTAAAATCGTAATATTTTGATCAACAGCATAATTACGGATTTCTTGAAGACGCGCTTCAGAGAAACTAGCGATTAATACAAAACGTCCTTTCGCTTCACTTTCAGTAAAGATCATATCGGGATGAAGAGGCTCTAATACCGCTTTTGCCTGCTCAAGTTGAGCGGCATCGCGTAAACGTACAGAAACCGTTTCTTTACTTTTATCAATGGCACGATAACGAATTTTATCTTGGCGTAGTTCAGTTCTGAATGTTTCTTCTTGCTGACCTAATAGCTTTTCCATCGCCGCATCCATATCCACTTCCATAAGGAAATGAACACCACCACGTAGGTCTAAGCCAAGCTTCATCGGTGTCGCACCAATAGCTTCTAACCAAGAGGGGGTTGATGGCGCGAGGTTAAGAGCAACAATATAGTTGTCGCCTAACTCACTATTAAGAATATCGCGGGCACTAATTTGAGTATCAGTATCTTGAAAACGGACCAATACAGAGCCTTTTTCAAATACAACTGACTTATAGGGGATATTGTTCTTTTTTAAATCTTCGGTGACAGTATCCAGAGCGTTCATAGTAACTGAGGCGCCACGCGCCCCAGTTATTTGAATCGCTGGATCTTCACCGTATACGTTGGGAAGTGCATAAAGCAAACCTATAATTAGTGCGAACAACACTAATAAGTTCTTCCACAGAGGGTATCGGTTAAGCACTGCTATGATCCTTCAAAGCGAATGTTTTTTTATAGTCTTATAAAGACTTCATTGTGCCTTTTGGCAAAACGGCGGTGATGAAGTCTTTTTTGATAGTAACTTCAGTGTTGTCGTTTAGCGCAATAACAATGTAATCACTTTCAGATGAAGACTTAGTAATGCGACCTAAAAGACCACCGTTTGTCATTACTTCGTCGCCTTTACTCATCGAGCTCATTAGCGTTTTGTGTTCTTTAACACGCTTAGCTTGTGGACGGTAAATCATGAAGTAAAAAATGACAGCAAACAGACCCAGCATAATGAATAACTGGTACGGTGAACCACCTTGAGCAGCACCTTCAGTTGCGGCATGTGCTTGAGAGATAAAAAAGCTCATTTATAACGTCCTCGGTTTATTATGATTTATACAATTTGTAATGGTGGAACTTCACGGTCACGACGCGCGTAGAATTCTTCTACAAATGCATCGAAACGATCTTCTTCAATCGACTTACGAATACTTGCCATCAAACGTTGGTAGTAGCGTAGGTTGTGAATTGTATTTAAGCGCGCACCTAGAATTTCATTACATTTGTCTAGGTGATATAGATACGCTTTTGAGTAATGACGACAAGTGTAACAGTCACACTCAGGATCTAGTGGTGTTGTATCTGTTTTATGTTTCGCATTACGGATCTTGATCACACCGCCAGTCACAAACAAGTGTGCATTTCGTGCATTTCGCGTTGGCATTACACAGTCAAACATGTCGATACCGCGACGTACGCCTTCAACAAGATCTTCAGGCTTGCCTACACCCATAAGGTAACGTGGCTTGTCTTGTGGTAATTTTGGACAAGTATGTTCAAGAATACGGTGCATATCTTCTTTTGGCTCACCAACAGCCAAACCGCCTACAGCATAGCCGTCAAAACCAATATTCGTTAGGCCTTCAACAGAAACATCACGCAAATCTTCATATACGCCACCTTGTACGATACCAAATAGCGCATTTGGATTTTCTAGCTTATCGAAATGGTTACGACTACGTTGAGCCCAACGAAGTGACATTTCCATCGACTTTTTAGCTTCATCGTGGGTTGCTGGGTATGGCGTACACTCGTCGAAAATCATTACGATATCAGAGCCTAAGTCATACTGAATTTCCATCGACTTTTCTGCGTCCATGAAAATTTTGTCACCGTTTACAGGGTTACGGAAATGTACACCCTCTTCAGTGATTTTACGCAGTGCACCAAGACTAAATACTTGGAAACCGCCTGAATCGGTTAAGATTGGACCTTTCCATTGCATAAAGTCATGCAAATCACCGTGCATCTTCATCACTTCTTGTCCAGGACGTAGCCACAAGTGGAACGTATTACCTAGAATGATTTGTGCACCTGTCTCTTCAACTTCTTCAGGTGTCATACCTTTAACAGTACCGTAAGTACCTACAGGCATAAATGCAGGGGTTTCAACCGTACCACGTTCAAACTGCAAGCGACCGCGACGTGCGCGACCTTGCGTTTTATCTAATTCAAATTTCACAAGACCTCCAAAAGCCAGAGAAACAATCTGACAATATTCCCATTATGGGATTAAGCCCCACAGGCTATTGCCTGATCAGCCACAAAAATAATGGTCGTTTATAACGGCCATTGTCGCTCTCAACATTGGTGTTATCGTAAGTAAGCATAACGGCAAAGTGGAGCCCAAAAGTATTTATTATGTTGTAAATTCTATAGAAATAAATTTATATCATATAGCAGAGACAACAAAGGCTGCAATTGTAACAAAAAGCAGCCTAAATACTTAATTTTTAATAAGTGTTAACGTAATCAATATCACACATTTTTACGGGTAATAAACATCGAGTCGCCATAACTAAAGAAACGATATTGATTAGCCACTGCTTGATGATAAGCATTCATGGTGTACTCATAACTAGCAAATGCACTCACAAGCATAATCAATGTTGATTCAGGCAAATGGAAATTAGTAATTAATACATCCACTAGCTGGAACTGATACCCTGGGAAAATAAAGATTTCAGTATCACCAAAGAAAGGTTTTAGCTCTGTGCCATTTTTGATCGCATCTTGTGCAGCACTTTCTAGTGAGCGTACCGATGTTGTACCAACGGCAATAACACGACCACCATTAGCGCGGGTTTCATTAACCGCAGTAACCACTTCTTGTGGCACTTCAACATATTCAGAGTGCATGTGGTGATCGTTAATATCATCAACACGTACTGGTTGGAATGTTCCAGCACCAACATGTAAGGTCACAAAGGCAAAATTAACACCTTTCGTTTTTAGATCAGCCATCAGCTTATCGTCAAAGTGTAAACCCGCAGTAGGCGCTGCAACCGCACCCGGCTTAGCGTTATAAACTGTTTGGTAACGCTCTTTATCTGCATCTTCATCTGGACGATCAATATACGGTGGTAATGGCATATGCCCCACCGCATCTAAAATCTCTAATACAGTTTTATCGCTGTTAAAACGAATTTCAAATAGCGCATCATGACGAGCAACCATTTCAGCAGAAAACTCACCATTTTCACCTAATAACAACTCGTTACCAGGCTTTGGTGGTTTAGATGCGCGCACATGGGCAAGAATGGATTTATCATCCAACATGCGCTCAACTAACACTTCAATTTTACCACCAGACGCTTTATGACCATACATACGCGCAGGAATAACACGGGTATTATTAAACACTAATAAATCCCCAGCCTCGACCAGATCTAACACATCTTTAAAACCTTTATGTGTTAATTCACCAGTGTTGCCTGTCATATGTAGCAAACGACTCGCGGTACGTTCAGGTTGTGGGTAGCGAGCAATTAGCTCATCTGGTAACTCAAAATCAAAATCAGAAACTTGCATCGTAATACGCCTTAAATAACAGCAAGCGAGCATTATACTTAACTCCACCAAAGATGCGAAACTCCGAAGCAATTAAAGCGCAGATTCCATAACGAAATAGCCGCTGTCCTTATTAATTTTCCTTGATTTAGCAATAAAAGAAAAAGTTTAATCATTGGTGACATTTGAAATTTATGACCACTGTCATGGGATAATCTTCCATAATTCGCTACATTCAAAAGAGTAGATTTCGAAATAATATCTTAGCTAGTAGATAACAGACGGGAGGTTTCTATGTTTACTGTTGCCGATATGATGACACTAAAACCGCACACATTATCACGTAATGACACCCTATTTGATGCCAAAGAGATGATGCAAACCCAGTCTATTCGCCATATACCGATTACTGATCATAATCACCATTTACTGGGACTCATTTCGCAACGTGATGTTCTTGCCGCTCAAGACTCTAATTTAAAATCTATTATCACTAGTCATTCACACTCACCATTAGAAGCTTTACTTGAACATTGCATGAACCGTAATATTTTTAGTGTTGATAGCCACGCAGGACTTAAAGAAGCCGCACTGTATATGCAAAAACATCAAATTGGCTGCTTACCTGTGCTTGAGAATAAACAACTGGTGGGGATTATTACCAACAGTGATTTTGTTGCGATTGCGGTAACATTATTAGAAATGCAAGACGAAGTGGATCCTGTTGAACAGGAACAAGACAACCTTGAGGATGACGATCTACTGAATCAATTGTAATACTCAATAGCAATAAAAAAAGGGAGCGTCACGCTCCCCTCGATAGTTTAATGCCGATATAAATAGTGCTTATTTAAACTGTTCTTCTTCAGTTGACCCCGTCAATGCCGTCACTGACGAATTACCACCTTGAATGGTATTAGTCATAGTATCAAAGTAGCCCGTACCCACTTCTTGTTGATGGGCAACAAAGGTATAGCCTTTATTCGCTGCTTCAAACTCCGGACGTTGTACTTTTTCAACATAATGACGCATACCTTCGCCTTGCGCGTAAGCATGTGCTAATTCAAACATGTTGAACCACATATTATGAATACCCGCGAGCGTAATAAACTGGTACTTATAACCCATGTTCGCTAATTCTTGTTGGAATTTAGCAATGGTTTCAGCATCAAGGTTCTTTTCCCAATTAAACGACGGTGAACAATTGTAGGCTAATAACTGATCAGGATATTGCTCATGAATGGCTTCGGCAAATTTACGCGCTTCTTCTAAACATGGCTTAGCAGTTTCACACCAAATTAAATCCGCATAAGGTGCATACGCAAGACCACGTGAAATAGCCTGATCAATCCCCGCACGAACACGATAAAAGCCTTCGGCAGAGCGATCACCGATAATAAAATCTTTATCGTATGAATCACAATCTGACGTCAACAGATCCGCCGCATTAGCATCAGTACGAGCAATAACCAAGGTTGTCGTTCCAGCAACGTCAGCCGCTAAACGTGCCGCCACTAATTTTTGTACCGCTTCTTGAGTGGGAACTAACACCTTGCCGCCCATATGACCACATTTTTTCACTGACGCTAATTGGTCTTCAAAGTGAACCCCAGCAGCCCCCGCTTCGATCATGTTACGCATTAATTCATAAGCATTTAGCACGCCGCCAAATCCAGCCTCTGCATCGGCAACAATCGGCAAGAAATAATCAACACCATCAGCAGGTGAACCACCGTTAGACCATTGAATTTGATCCGCCCGTCGAAAAGAATTATTGATCCGCTTCACCACCGCAGGCACAGAATCTACTGGATATAGTGACTGATCAGGGTACATTGCTGATGCGGTATTATTATCAGCGGCCACTTGCCAACCTGATAAATAAATCGCCTCAATACCGGCTTTTGCCTGTTGTACTGCTTGCCCACCCGTTAAAGCACCTAAACAATTAACATAGCCTTTTTTAGCACTACCATTAACCAATTCCCATAATTTATCAGCACCACGTTGAGCAATAGTATGCTCAGGAATAAATGAACCACGAAGATTAACGACTTCTTCTGCGGTGTAAGTACGCTTAACGTGTTTCCAGCGTGGATTTTCAGCCCAATCTTGTTCTAGGGCAGCAATTTGTTGTTGGCGAGTTAATGTCATAATAATATCCCTCTAGTCAATTGGCGGTAATCCGTTATTACACTAAGTAGTCATAACCTTTTAAGGTTAAAAAGTTGTCTAACTCATCACTGGTTGCTAAGTGCGACATTAAATAAGTGGCTTCATCAAAACGCCCCGCTTCAATGCGCTCTTGGCCTAACTCTTGCTGTAAGACTTGCATTTCTTCAGTCAACATTTGCGCAAATAAGGCTTTAGTCACCACTTGACCATTGGATAAAGTTTTTCCATGTTTTATCCATTGCCAAATTGAGGCACGTGCAATTTCTGCCGTTGCCGCATCTTCCATCAAGCCATAAATAGGCACACAACCATTACCTGAGATCCACGCTTCAATGTATTGCACAGCCACGCGAATATTATGCCGCATCCCCGCTTCGGTTCGTTCGCCATCACAAGGGGCTAATAATTCAGCCGCAGTAATTGGCGCGTCCTCTTCACGGCTGACATTTAATTGATTGATACGCTGATCGAGCACTTCATCAAAAATAGCGCGCGCAGTATCCGCAAGCCCTGGATGAGCAACCCAAGTACCATCGTGGCCATTATTCGCTTCCAGCGCTTTATCCGTTTGAATTTTATTTAATACCCATGCTTGTTGCTTGGGATCTTTCGCTGGAATAAAGGCAGCCATCCCCCCCATCGCTAATGCACCACGACGATGACAAGTACGGACTAATAACCGTGAATATGCGTTAAGAAATGGTTTTTCCATGGTCACCACTTGGCGATCAGGCAAAATACGCTCAGGGAAATTACGTAAGGTTTTTATATAACTAAAGATATAATCCCAACGGCCACAATTAAGACCAACGATATGCTCTTTAAGATTAAATAATATCTCATCCATCTCAAACGCAGCGGGTAAGGTTTCAATCAATACCGTTGCTTTAATGGTGCCGCGTGTTAAACCAAATTCATCTTCAGTGAAACTAAACACATCACTCCACCACGCCGCTTCCCTAAAACTTTGCAGTTTAGGTAAATAGAAATAAGGGCTACTGCCTTTGGCTAATAATGCTTGGTGGTTCAAATAAAAATACAATGCAAAATCAAGTAATGCACCGGGGATTGGCAGTCCATTCCAGAGTATATTTTTTTCTAATAAATGCAGACCACGGACGCGACAAATCAATACCGCCGGATCATCATTAAGTTGATACTGCTTGCCCGTTTGAGGATGGGTATAACTGATAGTGCCATTAACTGCATCACGCAAATTTTGATGCCCATCAAGAATCGCATTCCATGATGGCGAAAAAGAATCTTCAAAATCTGCCATAAATACTTTTACGTTAGCATTTAATGCATTGATAACCATTTTACGATCAACGGGGCCGGTAATTTCGACACGACGATCTTGTAAATCATGGGGAATATTTTGTATTTTCCACTCTGATTCTCTAATAGCGTGAGTCTCAGGTAAAAAATCGGGGAGTTGACCACGATCAATCGCTAATTGCTGCAATTCACGGGCCTCTAACAATAACGGTACTCGCTCAGCAAATCGTTCAACTAACCGTGCAATAAAGGATAATGCATCTGCAGTTAAAATCTGTTGTTGCTGTTCCGTCAGAGGTTGCTGCAGTAATAACTGAGAATGAGCATTGGCTTGAATGGCTGTGTCTGTCATATTGCACCTCCAGCATGTAACTTAATCACTACTTTTATCAATAACAAAAGCAATGACTCCCTGTTGAATTATTCTAAGCACTTATTTACGTTGCCGTAACCTGCGTCGGAATGCAAATAACACCGATTTTACCCAGCCTAAAGAAAAAAACAAAAACAAAGATATTCAATAAGTTATAAATAAAGCATGCCTGTGTAATATACTTAATTCATAAAAATCTTAGCAATTAACTCGGAATTTAGCTTTTTGCGTAAACAATGCTTTTTTGTAGCTAGTTACGTAATTTAATTACAAAGCATGGCGCAATAGCAATTATTTAAAAAAGTGTTTTAAACAAATAACTAAATATAGATTAAATATAACCGTATGATTAATATAATTATTAGTTTTAATAAAAGCCAAAAATAAAATAAGCGGAGGTCATAATAACTAAAATAAACATTTACTTAGTTTGTAGAGAGAAATAAATTTAACCAACAAAACAGTAAGTTATAGATAACTCACTCGATAATATAATATTTTAATTATTATTAGAAAGTTGCTATTTTCAACTAAAAACAGCCCCAAATAGCTATAGTAGAATGCAACCCCAATAAAAAAGCCTGAACAACGATAATAACGCCACAAATAATAGTGCGCGTCATTCATCATTACTTCAGGCATTTATGTCATTATCATAATAAAGAAGGCTTACAATAAATTTTTAACGATATCGCCTAACTTATCAAACGTTGCTATACGGCTTGATGTTGGTCGCCATACTAAGCCAATTTCACGGTAAGCATCTTGACCGGGCGGTTCAATAACCACTAAATTTTGATTTTCTAAAATTCCATGATTTATTGCCATTTGTGGAATAAACGTCGTTCCCAAGCCATTGGCAACCATTTGTACCACAGTATGTAAACTCGTTGCCGTAAAGGGATTAATTTTCTCTTTCGCCGTCAATTGACATGCAGATACGGCATGTTCAGTTAAGCAATGTTCTTTTTCTAATAAGAACACGGATTTATCGGGTAAATCAGCATAATGCAATGGCATCGTCACAGAATCCGCTTGGTGCTTACTGATCACCATTTTAAATGCATCTCGGCCAACCACTTTACTCGACATTCCCTGAATATCGACCGGTAATGCTAAAATTAACACATCCATTTCACCATGGTGCAGCGCTTCTAATAAATTAGTGGTGGTATCTTCTCGTAATAATAAATTCAATTTAGGGTATAACGCATTCACCTGTTGCACTAAGCCACACAGCAAAAATGGGGCAATAGTAGGAATACAGCCAACCCGTAATGGGCCTTCCATACCATCACCACAACAACGAGAGAGCTCAACCAAGTCGCGACTGCACGCCAATAATTCACGTGCTCTATCAACCACCTGCTCACCCATAGACGTAAAAACCAAGGTTTTCGCTTTGGTATCACGCTCAACAAGGTGACAGTCG
This sequence comes from uncultured Photobacterium sp., assembly GCF_947039875.1. GTDB lineage: Bacteria > Pseudomonadota > Gammaproteobacteria > Enterobacterales > Vibrionaceae > Photobacterium. The sequence goes on along the minus strand of NZ_CAMRAN010000017.1, from coordinate 28,089 downwards.
AGTAACTCTTCAAGATTTTGAATACCAGAACTTAATGTCGACTGGCTCACAAAACACCGTTTAGCTGCTTCGCCAAAATGATATGTTTCCGATAGAGTAACTAAATAATGTAGCTGTTTAAGTGATGGAAATTTATTCATCGTATTTTTCGATTACTTTAATCTGTTTATTCCGCTTTTTTCAATTTAACAGTTTAGCTATAGTTTGTCTCGTCCAAGTATGGAGCCCGCCTAAAAAGGTTGGCAACCCCCAATATTTAAGGAGCACCAAAATGGTACTAGTAGGTCGTCAAGCACCAGATTTTACTGCTGCAGCGGTTCTAGGTAACGGCGAAATCGTTGATACTTTCAACTTTGCAGAATTTACTAAAGGTAAAAAAGCAGTAGTTTTCTTTTACCCACTAGACTTTACTTTCGTATGCCCATCAGAGCTTATTGCTTTTGATAAACGCTTTGAAGATTTCCAAGCGAAAGGCGTAGAAGTTATTGGTGTTTCAATTGATTCACAGTTCTCACACAACGCATGGCGTAACACTGCTATTGAAGATGGCGGTATCGGTCAAGTTAAATACCCGCTAGTTGCTGATATTAAGCACGAAATCTGTAAAGCTTACGATGTTGAGCATCCAGAAGCTGGTGTTGCTTTCCGTGGTTCTTTCCTTATCGATGAAGACGGCATGGTTCGTCACCAAGTAATTAACGATCTACCACTAGGTCGTAACATCGATGAAATGCTACGTATGGTTGATGCATTGAACTTCCACCAGAAGCATGGCGAAGTATGTCCAGCTCAGTGGGAAGAAGGTAAAGCAGGTATGGACGCATCACCAAAAGGTGTAGCGGACTACCTATCTGAGCACACTGCAGATCTAGGTAAGTAATTACCTGCTAAAACACCACGCTCACGGTGTTATAAATCGCATTAGTGCTACATAGAGCCAAAGTCAGCTCAAATAAAAATAGAATGAGGCCCGGAATATACCGGGCCCTTTTTTATCTCGCGTTTACCACGTTATTTCATTTTCAACCAACCGCACATTATCAATCACCGCTATTCGCCCCCTCTGCAATAATCTTCTACACTGAATACCCTCTTAAATACCATACTGTTAATAATCAATGACTATTCAACTTGAAGTTTGTATCGATAATCTTGAATCGCTTCATAATGCGCAACAAGCAGGCGCAACCCGTATCGAACTGTGCTCATCGTTAGCATTGGGTGGACTCACACCTAGCGCTGGGTTTATGTCTGCCGCAGCTAAATATGCCACCATTCCTGTTTATGCGATGATTCGCCCGCGCCAAGGTGATTTTTTATTCAGCTGTGAAGATGTTGAAGTCATGCTGGCAGATATTTTTGCGGCTAAACAAGCAGGATTACAAGGTGTGGTTGTCGGTGTATTAACCGCACAGGGCTTAGTGGATAACACTATTCTTACGAGTCTCGTTAAACAAGCTCAGGGAATGGGGATCACCTTTCATCGCGCCATCGATCAATGTGTTGAGCCAATGGCTGCACTTGATACGATTATGGCGGCTGGCTGTGAACGCATTCTCACTTCAGGTTTACAAGCCAATGCTTATGACGGTATTGGTATGATTAACCAAATGCATCAATACTGCGGTAATCGCTTAAAAATTATGGCAGGTGCGGGCGTCAATAGTCATAACGTCCGTGACATCATTGCTCGAACAGGCATCAACGAGATCCACCTTTCGGGTAAAACCACCCGCCCAAGTCATATGATTACAGTAGCGAAACAAGCACATATGGGTAGCGCAGACATTGACGATTTCGCGATTCCAATCACAAGTGTCGAAAATATAGCGGCAGTGGTGGCTCAACTTAAGCTGTGATAATCATTACCACCACCAACAAAAACGGGACGTATCATCTTAATTTAAGATCATCACGTCCCTTTTATTTTTACGATATCGCTTAATTTTAGTGTCGCTACAACATCAGCAATGTTCGTTGCTAAAGCATATTTTTAATATCTTCAGGATTTGTGTGGCGAATATCTTTGCCTTGTACAAAATAGATAATATATTCACAAATATTTTGGCAGCGATCCCCTACCCGTTCAATCGAACGCGCAGCCCACATTACCTTCATCACATTTGGTATTGAATTAGGATCTTCCATCATATAAGTCATTAATTGCCGTATGATCGCTTCATATTCACGATCAATACGATCATCTTCTTGATACACTTCAATCGCCGCTTTTACATCCATTCGTGCAAATGCATCTAAGGTTTCATGCAACATTCGCACCGCGTGCTGACCTAACGATTCCAGTGAAACTAATAAGTTATATTGCTTATTGGTGAAATTTTCTAACGCCACTTTAGCAATACTTTCAGCAACATCACCAATCCGCTCTAAATCAGTAATGGTTTTAATAATCGCAATCACTAATCGTAAATCACTGGCTGTCGGCTGACGTTTAGCAATGATACGGGTGCAAGCTTCATCAATAGCCACTTCCATCGCATTGACTTTATGATCGTCTCTAATCACCCGTTTGGCTAATTCCTCATTTTGTTTATGTAATGCTTTTAAACTATCTGCTAACTGCTGTTCAACCAAGCCGCCCATGGCTAACACATGGGTCCGAATGCTTTCTAATTCATGGTTAAACTGACCAGAAATATGACGGCCAAGGCTAATTGTATTTAACATGCTGTCGGTCCTTAACCATAACGCCCGGTAATGTAATCCTCAGTGCGTTTTTCTTTGGGAGTGGTAAATATATCATTGGTACTGGTATATTCCACTAGCTCACCCATATGCATAAAAGCAGTTTGATCGGAAACTCGCGCCGCTTGCTGCATATTATGAGTGACGATGATAACGGTATATTTTGCTTTAAGCTCATTAATCAACTCTTCAATGGTCAAGGTTGATATCGGATCCAAGGCTGATGTCGGCTCATCTAATAATAAAATTTCAGGTTCGATGGCTATTGCTCTAGCAATGACTAATCGTTGTTGCTGACCGCCTGACAAACCAAATGCATTCTCATGCAACCGCCCTTTTACTTCATCCCACAATGCCGCTGAGCGCAATGAGCTTTCAACCGCATCATCAAGCACGCGGCGATCGTTGATCCCTTGCAATCGCAGTCCGTAAACAACATTTTCATAAATAGATTTAGGAAAAGGATTGGGGCGTTGAAATACCATTCCGACTTGACGCCGCAGCGCTGCAACATCAACATTTTTATCATACACATTCTGACCATGAAGCATGACTTTACCGTCAATATGACAGCCATCAATCAAATCATTCATGCGATTAATACAGCTAAGTAATGTCGATTTACCACAACCTGAAGGTCCGATAAATGCTGTCACCTGACCTTTAGCAATTCGCATATTTATATCAAACAATGCTTGCGTTTGACCATAGTGCAGATTCAAACCTTCAATGGATAAGGCCGTTTTATCTTCGGCTAATAGCGATAAATCTAATGGCTCAAATAACCCCAGTGGCGGGTGGTCAGTAAAGAGCGAACGATCGTTATACATAGTTGTTCTCATCTTATTGATACTTAGGGTTATTGCTCTAAAGCGCGGAATTTTTCCCGAAGGTGATTACGAATCGCAATAGCCGTTAAGTTTAAACTGATAATAACGGTGACTAATAGAAACGAGGTTGCGTACACTAATGGGCGCGCAGCTTCAACATTAGGGCTTTGAAAAGCAACATCATACACATGATAACCTAAGTGCATGAATTTTCTATCTAAGTGAACATATGGAAAATGTATATCTAGCGGCAATGTCGGTGCCATTTTCACCACCCCCACCAGCATTAATGGTGCAACTTCTCCTGCCGCCCGAGCAACAGCAAGAATCAATCCAGTCATGATTGCAGGGCTCGCCATTGGCAATACAATGCGCCATAAGGTTTCAGCCTGTGTTGCCCCTAGCGCCAATGAGCCATTACGTACCGAGCTTGGAATACGGGCTAACCCTTCTTCAGTTGACACAATCACTACTGGTAAGGTCATGATAGCAAGTGTTAATGCTGACCATAAAATACCCGGCGTGCCAAAAGTCGGGGTCGGCAATTGCGCAGAGAAGAACACATCATCAATAGTGCCACCAACCATATACACAAAGAAACCTAATCCAAACACACCATACACAATTGAGGGTACGCCCGCGAGATTGATCACCGCAATGCGAATTAAATTAGTAAACCGATTATTACTGGCATATTCATGTAAATATACTGCCGCAAGCACGCCTAATGGTGTCACCATGATACTCATTAATAACACCATAAACACCGTACCAAAAATGGCAGGGAAAACACCACCTTCAGTATTGGCCTCTCGTGGTGCTTCGGCTAAAAACTTATAAACGTGATGGCCCCAATGCTGTACTTTTTCAAGCCATGACAAATTATTGGGTTGCCACATATCCAGCACTTGCATCATCGGAATAGTGACATTAGCGCCACTTTGATCACGTAACACTAACGCGTCATGATCTAATTGCCCCTGTAATGCAAATAATCGATTCTCAATATTTTTGTAAATCGTATTGTAATTGGCTTGCTCACGATCAATTCGCTGCCCATCCGCTACCGTGAGTTTACCGCGTAATTCTAAGCGGCGTTTTTCAATGCGTAACCGCTCTAAATTCCAGTTAATATTGGCAATTTCATTGTTTTGTAATGAGCGTAATTCCGAACGGACTTTATTGGCTTGTGCTAACGCTACCGAAAGTTGAGATAACGGTTGAGGTTCACCGCCTTCAATCACACTGACGGGATAACCATAAAACTTACCATTACTTTCACGATCAACCACCGCAATATTATTGGCGATTTGTTGATGAATGATTTGAGTGCTTAATACAGTTAAGAAATCAAGTGCACCCTGACCGCGATTCCCGGTTTTAATTAAATACCGTGGCACACTGTCTTCAGTAAATTGACTAACGTCGACCCCAGCATCAGCAAGTTGATCTACCGGCACCATAGTACGTTGATAAAGTTCACCAATAACGACTTGTGGTTTACCATTGAGATTAACATCAAACTGATACACAGGGGCCGGCCAAAAATAGCTCAAGCCTTTATAGCCAATCAATAACAATAAACCAAGTACAGCAACCAAGCTCAAGCTGACGGCACCCGCGGTTAACCAAATCCATGGTGAACCAGATTTAAACCATTTAATCATTGCTGTATCACTTATTATAACGAACTGTATTTTGCACGTAGTCGTTGACGAACAACTTCAGCAATCGTATTAAAGACAAAGGTAAATACAAACAGCACAAAGGCGGCAAGGAATAACACTCGATAATGCGAGCTACCCACTTCTGATTCGGGCATTTCAATAGCGATGGTCGCAGCTAAAGTACGTAACCCTTGCAGTAAGTTCCAATCCATAACAGGGGTGTTGCCCGTCGCCATTAATACAATCATGGTTTCACCAACTGCACGTCCAAGTCCCATCATGATCGCAGAAAAAATACCGGGGCTGGCAGTGAGTAACACCACTTTGGTTAAGGTCTGCCATTGGGTTGCCCCTAAAGCTAGTGAGCCTTTAGTTAAATGCGCAGGCACCGAGAAAATAGCATCTTCAGCAATAGTAAAAATCGTCGGAATGACGGCAAATCCCATTGCAATACCGACAATAAGCGCATTACGCTGATCATAACCGATACCTAAATGGTTATTTAAATAGCCTTGTAAATCACCATTAAAAAACTGCGTTTCAATCCACGGACTTAAACCAAAACAACCATAAGTTACCGCCACAATAACCGGAATTAACAAAGCGATATGGAAACCATTAGGAATACGTGAGCGCCATTGCCCAGGCAGCATTGACCAACTCCAACCAACCACAATAATGGCTAACGGTAACAACACAATTCCAAGCGCTATGCCTGCTAAATATTGCTCAACAATAGGCGCTAACCATATTCCCGCTAGAAATCCCAAAATAACGGTAGGTAAGGCTTCCATCAATTCAACTGTCGGTTTAATCACTCTTCTAACTTTATTTGACATAAAGTAAGCGGTATAAATCGCGCCAGCTAATGCTAATGGAATCGCAAAAAACATCGAATAAACCGCCGCTTTCAGCGTACCAAACACTATAGGCACTAAGCTTAATTTCGGCTCAAATTCATCACTAGCAGAAGTGGATTGCCATGCATAATCAGGCTCAGCATAGCCCTCATACCATACTTTTTGTAATAACGATGATAACCCAATATCAGGATGTGCATTTTTAACTTGGTAACTCTGCCATTGCCCATTATCGAGTGTTACTAATAAATTCGCTTTGGGAGAAATGGCAATATCTGTTGGAACCTTCGTGAAGACTTTATCTTTGTATATGACTTTGCGTTCAGCAGTGTAATAAGCCGATGTCGTGCCATCTTTCTGAATCGCAAAAAAGCCTTTACGGTAATATTCCGGCACTATTTTAACTAATGGACTGGCAGAGAAATGAAAAGTTCTAACACTGATTAACTGACGCTGCCCTTGCTTCACCACTTCAAACCATTGCGAAATCGTATTATCAGAATTGGTGATCAATAATGAATTTGCGCCAGACAACAGGGTAATCGATACTGGCTTACTGTTACCTGTAGCAATATTTTCAATTTTACGCAGAAAAGCCGTGTTAGTGGTTAACTTATATAAATATAAATTTGACCCACTCAGCACATACAATGTTTTACCATCTGGGGTTAATTGAAAATCATCAATTTTAGCGGGAGTATTAGTGATCTCAAACCGCTGCTGTTGCCATCCATTTGCCCGCTGCACCACATTTTCAGGCAGCAATAAACTCAATCCATAAAGGTGGTTGGTCGCCGTTTTTCCGACTACGATAGTACGATCATCACGCCCAGAAATGGCTAATTGAGTAATGGCCTCTCCTGCGGGAGCTAGCGCTAATGGCGTTTGACCAAAAGGATATTCAATGCTGGGTTGTAAGTGCTTATTCGCCGCAGCAAACGTAAGCGAAAATTCAGGTTTAACAATCTTAACCTGCCCTTGTGCCGTACCATAAGCCACCATACCGTCACGAGGCAAACTTAGACCGTATGCAGTTGGATTATTGATAATAGTCTGCTGTTTTAGCACCTGCGCTTGTTGCGTTGATGACTGAAGATCAACAAAAATAACCTTGCCATCGCGACTAAAGCGATAAGCAATGTTATTACTATCATCCACCCCTAACAACGCTGTTTTGCTGGTTACTGGTAATGATAAGTGCTGTTTAGGATTAACAGCAACAGATGAGAAAATAGGCACAATCACATACAACAAATAAAAGAAAATCAGCATCAAGGTGATCAGCACAAAAATACCACCCGCTGTAACGCCAACGCGAGTTAATTTATCTTTACCTCGACGAAAACGATTTTCTTTCCTTAGTAATGTGCTGGCGTTTGCCATTATGACCTCTAACCTATTTATACGCTCAAAAGTGTATTGCTATTTAATGACAGATTTATGACAACGCCCCTGGTAACGATGATTTGAGTTGGCTAAACCTCGTTTTACAGCCATGCTTAAAAAACCACCATCAAATAATCACCACCATCATGTTATAACGACAAGGACTGACGTAATGAAACAACTGATTGTGACCATTATTGGTAAAGATAAGCCCGGACTTGTAGAACAACTCTCTGATACCATTTACTTCAACCATGCGAATTGGTTAAGTAGTTCACTTAGCCAACTTGGCGGGCAGTTTGCGGGAATAGTACAAATAGACGTTGCGGATGAACATCTGTTCTCACTCCGTCAAGCATTAGCCGACATTGAAGCATTACACATTCACATCGTAGAAGATCATACTCAAACCGTGACCACTTATGTTGCCCAGCAACTCACGGTAACGGGCAATGATCGTCGTGGTATCGTCAAACAAGTCACTCGCCATTTAACTCAACTTGGCGTTAATATTGCCAAATTAAAAACCGAGACTCAAAGCGCCCCTAATTGGGGGTATCCTATTTTTATTGCTGAATTTCAATTACAAACACCACATGAAATTAGTGCGGCCATGATTCAACAGCAACTCGAACAACTCGCCGATGATTTAACTATCGATATTGAAACACTTAGCTAAATCAATCAGATGGCACCAACTCAAACAATGTAACGCGGATTATGCTGCATTAACATGCCATGGTAAACATCTGTGATAAATAAGAACATTTAACCATGCTACACAGTGTCGGTTTTACGCTGTTTTAATAACAATTAAGAGTAACCGCGCTATTGGCTGATTTCATTACACTTTTAACAAAATAGACATGTTCTATTTTGGCTATTCTAGCGGATGAAAACATATTAAAACGAGGCTTATAACCTCGATTTTAAATGAAGCTCATTAGCGTAATGCAGATTAGATGCATACTGTTAAATACAGCCGTTTTTAACGAAAAGTCATACTAGGTGTCGAGTGATCGGTATTTATGGCCTTAAAATCGTTTTTAGGGGCTATTAGGCGGGTATTTGGGGTGCGTCAGATATCAAAAAGTTTTGGGCTTAATCAGCGTATTGGCTAACGAAGCTAAGAATATTAGATAGATTTGTATTTATATACAGCGTAGTATTAATCTGCAATTATGCAACAAATCACATGCATGGTATCTAGATGAATAAAACATTACTTGCTGTTTCTATCTGCTTTTTGTCTTTTTCTGCTAGTAGTTATGCAGAAGAAGAAAGTTATGATTTTAACTTAAACGATACACCTACGACGTATCAAGCCGATATTTCTAATTCGGTGAAATTTGGGAATACAGTTATATGTAATGTTCCTGTACTGAATGATGGTGAATCTTTTGATTGTAATGGAGATATCATTTCTCATTCAGGAGATTCGGCATCAAGTCAATGGGTAATTGAGACTGAAATATTGCCTGACGATCTTTCTTTAGATGAAAAAAAACACCAGAATTAAAGGTGATTAATCATATTAATGCTACAGGTTCTAATGGTACGTATAGGTTAGGACATCAGACAATGTATAGTAGTCATACTGCAACGATAAGAAACAATAGTTCTAGTTCTAATAACTATGGAATTAAAAATTCAAATCGAATCAATGGAAGCTCTGCAGCTTCACAATTACATTTTAGTGTTTCTGGAAATAGTACTAAAAGGATTAATGGACAAACAGAAGTGGTAGTGTTCTTTAAACATATTGGAAAATATGACAGTATTGCTGAGACTACTGTTTTTGGTTCTGATTATGGTGTTGCTCATGGGAAAGGAACTGTTATTATTCGATAGATTTTATGGATATAAATCCCCTTATTACCTTCTGCTCATGTGCATAAAATTTGTAATGTTAAATGCTAACAATTTAAGAGGTCGCTTAGGCGGCCTTTGTTGTATCTGGACGTAACCGCGAATCTGTTAGTGCGCATAAATAGTTTTATGTTAAGGCTACCTCGGTAGCCTTAACTCCTGCTTCAATCTTTCAGCCCCAACTTCATCATGTTTTCATTCACAATCGCGACAGGTAATGGAATATAACCATCTTTTTGCACTATATTCTGACCATCACTGGATAAAATAAACCGTAAGAATTCTTGCTCCATCGGTGCTAAAGCTTTGTTGGGATGTTTGTTGATATATAAATATAAATAACGTGATAACGGATAATTACCGTTAATTGAGTTCTCTACTGTTGCCTCAACATAATCAGAGCCTTCACGAGCAACTGGAATAGCGCGAATGCCCGTAGTTTTATAGCCAATGCCTGAATAGCCGATGGCATTAAGCGAGGTTGAAACAGACTGCACTACCGAAGCTGAGCCCGGTTGTTCATTAACGTTATTACGAAAATCGCCACGACATAAAGCACGCTTTTTAAAGTCACCATAGGTGCCAGATACAGAATTACGACCAAATAATTGAATATCCCGTTGTTGCCAACTATTAGGTAAGCCTAGTTGTCCCCATTGAGTAATAGGTACTAATGCGCCACAACGTAAAGTTCGTGAGTATATTGCATCTAACTGCTCGAAATTAATGCCTTTAAGCGGGTTATCTTCATGCACAAACACCGCTAATGCATCTACTGCTACTTTAATTGCTGTTGGTTTATAACCATATTCTTTTTCAAACGCTTCAATTTCTTTGGTCTTCATTTCACGGCTCATTGGCCCTAACTGTGCCGTTGCTTCCACCAGCGCAGTCGGGGCTGTTGATGAACCTGATGTTTGAATTTGAATATTAACGTTCGGATATTGACGCTTAAAAGCCTCGGTCCAATAGGTCATTAAATTGGCTAACGTATCTGATCCTACCGATGATAAATTACCCGAAATGCCACTGACTTTATGATAAGGCTGTAACTGAGTATCAACCTCAACGGTAGAGGTCGTTGCAGCCATAACGGGGGCTAATGCTACTACGCTCCACAATGTAACGGCGCTGAGTGTGGTCGTAACCATTTTAGTGAGTGGCGACAATAACATTAGGTATCCTTACCCTTTAAGAATGATCATTGGTGATGGCATGTGGCAATCTGGTGTCAGCCACTAATCGACTTGGCAGCGTAAATGAGAAGGTACTACCCTTATCAAGTTCACTTTCAATTTCTAGATGTGCGTCATGATGGCTTAATGCGTGCTTAACAATAGCGAGTCCTAAACCACTGCCGCCAGTTTCACGTGAGCGGGCTTTATCAACTCGATAGAAACGTTCAGTTAATCGATGAATATGTTGTGCAGCAATACCCTCACCACTGTCCGTTACTTCTAATCGAGGTCCTGTTGGTGAGCGATACCAACGCACATGAATAGCAGCATCATTCGGAGTATGTTTAACCGCGTTATAAACCAAGTTTGAAATAGCACTGCGGAGTTGATCATTATCGCCAAAGACTTTTAAGCTGTTATCAACCTCAAAGGTAAATGACTGATCTTTATTACTACTGAGTGACATGGCTTCTTTTTCTAAAATATCAAGCATTGCAGGCACATCGACCATTTCTTCTAGTTCAATCGTCGGTGCCGCTTCAATTTTAGATAACGTTAATAATTGCTCAACTAACGCATTCATACGCGCTAATTGTTCAGTCATCACGCCATGAGCACGATCCCACATTGGTCCCATTAGCATTTCAGGATCTTGTACCATTTCAAGATACCCTTGCAAGACAGTCATTGGGGTGCGTAGTTCATGGGACACATTGGCAAAGAAATTACGGCGCATGCCTTCCAGTTGTTTTAACTGTGACACATCACGTACCGCCATCAGATATTCGCCCTCAGTGTAGCGCATGATCCGTAATTCTAGAGTACGGTCATAATTCATCGGTGAAGTTATTTCTAATGGGGTATCAAAAGCTTGACGAGAAAGGTAGCGTACAAAATCAGGGCTGCGTAACAAATTACTGATAGGTTGACCGCTATCATCAGGCCAGCGCAAACCTAATAATTGTTGGGCTAATTTGTTGCACCAGACAATATTACCTTCGCTACGAAACACCACCACTGCATCGGGCAATGATTCGGCACCATTACGGAAACGACGAATTAAGGTAGTCAATTCTTTGCGACGGCGACGGTTACGCTGTTGTAAGCGGTAAATACCGTTAAACAGCGGTTCCCAACTGCCAGAGCCTGAAGGCGGCGTTAAGCTACGATCTTTCCATAACCAATTCGACATTTTAAGTTGGTTATGAAAATGCCATCCAAGTTGGATCCAACTCGCGATCAATAAAAACCACGGTAGATAGCCAAAAATAACACCAAGTATAAGCCAAGGAAGATAAAATAATATCAGCTCCCCAACCAACTTTTTCCATGTCAATCTTTCCACATGTTTACTCCTAGCTGTAACGGAGTAGCACAGTGGTTCCGTTACGCTCTTTTTCTATTCGATAAAACCAACACAACCTTCATTGCTATCACAGGCGCATGATAATAATGAAGGTAACGAGTTTGCTACAGCGGGTAAGCACAATGGAATATTTACATGCGTGTCGAAAAACGGTATCCCGCCCCACGTACGGTTTGGATCATTTTATCGTGACCACCATTTTCAAGCGCTTTGCGTAAGCGGCGAATATGGACATCAACGGTGCGATCTTCAACATAAACATTGGTACCCCACACATTGTTCAACAACTGCTCGCGGCTATAAACACGTTCTTGGTGAGTCATAAAAAAGTGCAACATCTTAAACTCAGTCGGGCCCATATCTAATGGTTCATCAACAGAGGTTACGCGATGTGAAACAGGATCTAGCTTCAATCCTTGCACATCAATCACATCATCTAAAGCCGTTGGTGAAGCGCGACGCATCACGGCTTTCAAACGTGCCATTAACTCTTTCGGTGAAAAAGGTTTGGTAATGTAATCATCCGCACCCACTTCAAGACCACGCACTTTATCTTCTTCTTCACCACGGGCAGTTAACATCACCACTGGAATTTGGCGTGTCAATTCGTCTCGTTTAAAGTGTTTGATCAAGTTAATGCCAGAGCCTCCAGGTAACATCCAATCCATTAAGATCAACTCAGGATACGGCTCACACATTTTTTCTAATGCACTATCGTAATCTTCAGCTTCTATTGCTTGATATCCATTTTGCTCTAGGACAAAACACAACATTTCGCGAATCGGTGCTTCGTCTTCTACTACAAGAATCCGTCTTGCCATAATAAAATATACCTAGTCGTTTGTTTTCTCTGACATGCATCATTATGTGTGTTCATTATGTGTGTTCATTATGACACTTTTGTGACTTTTTCAGATAAATCGCGTTTTAATATAATTAATAATAACCGTTTAAAATAGGCTTATTAGTTGATATTGCAAGAAAAAAAGCCATGTAATTAATGGCAATCTTATTACCCTTTAATAACAATTTGACTACGTCCACCACCAATAGCTTCGACGGCTACTTGGATTCCAATCCGTTCAACAAGTGTACCAACATGCGAGATCACGCCAATCTGACGCCCATCTGCTTGCAGAGCATCTAAGCAGGCTAATGCCATCTCTAAACTATCAGGATCAAGCGTACCAAAACCTTCATCAATAAACAGTGAACCGAGCTGGCGCGTATCAGCCGCAAGTGAGGCTAACGCTAATGCTAACGACAACGACACCAAGAAACTTTCACCACCAGAAAGCGATTCCACACTACGGACTTCATCGCCCATATCATGGTCAATAACTTGTAACGCTAACGGGCTACCAGGTACAGGTTGCAAAGCATAACGCGGGGCTAAATCTTGCAAATGTTCGTTCGCCACTAACACCAATTGTTGTAAGGTTAACCCTTGTGCCAAGGTACGGAACTTATTGCCCGTAGCAGAGCCGATCAACTCATTCATTTGTAGCCAGAGTTCGGTTTGGGTTTGTTGTGTCGCTAACGCAGATCGTAGATCCCCTGCCTGTTGTTCTGCTTGCTCAGCATGGACTAATTGCTGACGTAATTGAAACACCTGATCATCACTATGCTGTTTTTTAGCCAGCCATTCCGTCATGGTTTGCTGTTGTGAACTCGCATCATTGCTGATGTCATGAGCAGTAAACCAACCTGTCGCTAATTCGACCAACGGCTGATGATCAGCATCTGCTTGCTGACGCTCTTTTAATACCGTTTGGCTAGCAGATAACGCTTGTTCGATCTGTTTAAGCTCTGCCCGTTGTTGTTGCAACCATGCATCATCTTTACTCAATAACGCGGTCAATTCAGGCTCAGTCAGGGCTAATTTTTCTAACCAATTACCCCATGTTTGTTGTAACTGTTGCTGAGCTTGATTGGCTTCAACCAATTGCTGTTGAGCATGGTGATGGTGCGCTTCATTCGTCGCCATCGCTTCGGCTAACTGATTAAGCAGAGTTTGCTGTTGTTGTAATTGTTGTTGCTGGTATTCAAGCTCAGCTTTGGCTTTATGTTCAATGACATCTAACGATTGCTCACCAATGAGATCAAGCCGTTGTTGCCAATATAGCGTTTGTTGTTGCATTAACTGATGATCTTTATTGGTCATCGTCTGTAACTGCTGCTCGTTATGCTCAACGCCACTGATTAACTGAGCCAATACAGGAGCACGTTCAGCTAACTGTTTTTCTAATTGCTGTTGTTGGCTAACATTGGTTTGATATTGCGCTATTTGTTGCTCAAGTTCAGCAATAAAACTATTTTTACCTTGCTGAGATAATGCAGTTAACCACCTATCATCACCATAAATTGTATTTAATGCCTGTTGTCTTTGTTCGTAGACTTTTTGTTGGCTTTCACATTGTGACACTAACGCTTTTTGCTGCTCTTGCGCTTGCGTTTGTTGTTGCGACAACTGATGGTAGGTTTCTTTGAGCTCAGCTTGTTGATGACTCAATTGCAGCAACTGTTGCTGTTGCTGTTTAACCTCGGTGATCAGTTTTTTACGCTGCTCGCCTTGGGTTTTAATGGTCTGCATTTGTGCTATCGCATCATCCTGCGCTTGTGACCAATTGGCTTGATAATGTGCCAATTGAGCCACATCACTGACGGCGGATAAGCTAATTTCAGCCAACGTTATCGCATCAAGATCAAGCGCCATTAAATCAGACCAATGACATTGTTGCTGACTGACTAATGTTTGAATATTCGCATTAAGCCCATCAATCTCTTGCGCTAATTCGGTTTGGGTGTGTTGATCTTGCGTGATGGTTTGGGTCAGTTGACGCTGCTCGGCATGAACATCTTGCAATTGTTGGGCTAGCTGCTGCAATCGCTGCTGTTGCTGACTAATAATGGTGGCAACTTGCGGATTATGTTGCTGATATGGATGTTCAAGCGCACCACATAACGGACATGCTTCGCCCTCAATCAATTGATCACGATAATCAGTTAAGTTCATCACCGCACGACTTTGAGTCAGTTGATGATCAACTTCTTTATGTTGCGCGTCTAATTGTAATAATTCAGGGGCTAATACGGTTAAACGGTGTTGATTATTGGTGATCGTTACCGCTAATGCTTGCTGTTGTAACTGCAATTTATCACGCTGCTGTAGCTGCCCATGCCACTTATCTAAGCCATATAAACTGTCTTTTAATTGGCTATTACACTGCTGATAAGCACTATAATCCTGACGCTGTTGATCTTGTATTTGTTCTAATTGAGCAAGATCATGCGCTGCAACTTGTACCGTTAACTGTTGCTGTTGTGCCGCGAAACCTGATAGCTGTTGTTCTAAGTCAGCTTGTTGTTGAGTGATTGTGGTTAATGTTATTTGACGTTGTTTAATATTCGCTTGCAGGTGAGCAATATCGGTTTGTGCTTGCTGAAATTGGTTAACGTTATCTTTGATCGCGTTATGCTGTTCGGCTAACGCTTTCACCGCTTGCGTTGTCTCTAACTCAACCACCAGCTGTTGGCACTGTTGCTGCGAGGCCTGTTGTTGCTGTTGCTGCTTTAATAATTGCTCACGGTTAAGTGCTAACGCGTTAGTTAACTGTGAAACTTGCAGTTGTAACTCATCACGTTGCAACTGTAAGCCATGATGTTGTTGTTCAATGGTGGCTGCTTGCTTTAATTTTGGTTCTAGCGCATTAAACATCTGTTGTTTTTGAGTCAGTAACTGTTGGCATTGCTCAGTACTTGCTTGCAATTGCACTTGCTGTTGGTGGTTATCTTTTAAAGTAGCGCTGCTTTGTTGCTCTGTTACCGTCCACTTACTGACTTGCTGTTTAGCTTGTGCTAATAACGTAAAGTCACCACGGGCAGGCAAAGCTTGTTCGTATTGTTGTAACTCAATATAACGTGGTGCTGCTTGTTGTTGAATGCACTCAGCTTGCTGTAACTGTTGCTCACTGTCAGTAATCCGTAGCTGTAACTTTGCCGCGGTTAGCATGACATCCTGATGCTGTTTTAATTGCTCAAGCTGTTGTTGCTGAGTATTAACTTGCTGACGTACAACCTCTAACTGGCTATTTAATGCCAATTTTTGCTCATCCGTTAATAAGGCCACATCGCCAAGCTTATCTTGTAACTGAACCAGCTTTTGTTTTTCCTCAGCTGAACGCTTATAAGCCGCCATCGACAACCGACCGTAAATTTCACCGCCCGTCATTCGTTCAAGTAAGGTGGCACGTTCATCAGCACCCGCTTTTAAAAATGCCGCAAATTCCCCTTGAGGTAACATCACAGCACGACGGAACTGATCAAAACTCAACCCAATTAAGCGTTCTATTTCAGCTTGTAATTCTTGTTTTTTACCCGCAAAACGTTGCCCAGTTTCAATATTCTCTAACCATTGTTCAGCGGCTTGCATTTTACCTTCCGCTCGACCACGAGCACGACGCACTTGCCAATGGGTACGCCAATGCGAACCATCGTTAGCAATAAAATCTACCTCAGCAAAACCCTCGGCTTTACCGCGCGATAAAATACTGCGCACATCGTTGGCTTTAATGCGGTTATCGTCATCATCACGTCCGATTTCAGCATCATTTTTTTTATTAGATTGCAGGCGAGGAATACGATCGTATAACGCTAAACAAATCGCATCGAGTAAGGTTGATTTACCCGCGCCTGTTTTACCCGTGATCGCAAATAAGCCCGCTTCGCCTAAGCGTCCACCAGCAAAATCAATCTCAAATTTGGTTTGTAAACTCGCTAAATTTTCACCACGCAGTGCAAGTATTTTCATTTTATTATTCTCTATTATTATTGTTGTTCTTCAACTTGCACTAATAAGCTTTCAAAAGCGGCAGTCATCGCAGCATCAGGTTCACCATCGTATTTTTTATTCCAACTCAGCGAAAATACTTGTTGCGGTGACACTTCGGATAAACGTTGGTGCTGCAAACCTTGTTGCTGTTCAATCTGTTGATAATGCGGGGTAATTTTAGCCAACCGAACCGATTTACCTTCCAACGCTTGTAACACTTTTTCACGTAATAAAGCTTGGGGCTTATCAAGTAACACATGCACTTCTAAAAACGGTTGTTGCTCACGAGGAAGCTCATCATCAGATAGCGCTTTAAGTGCCACTAATACTTCATCTAAGGGCGCAGGTTTAGTTGGTACTTTTAGCATATCAACACGACGAGGAATGGTGATTGGCTCAATATTAGTAACGTCAGTGCCGTCTAATTCAACCATCACAATTTGGTGACTATAATTACGCTCAGCCATTGATAATGGTATTGGTGAGCCGCAATAACGCACATGTTCTTGCTTAGCGACTTTCTGAGCCAAGTGTAAATGACCAAGGGCAACGTAGCTAACATCATCGGCAAAAATAGTCGCTGGCAACGCATGTTGATTCCCCCCTAATACCCGTCGCTCTGACATTTCAGATATTTTGCCTGACGCCATATACGCATGACCCATACCGATTAACGCTTGCTGAGGCTGTTTACGCTCACGAGCAGCGGCGGTCATTTCGGCATACAACACTTCAACCCCTTTAATCAGTCGATCATCTGTTTCAGCTAAATTTTCAGTGCGTAAATCCGCACTACGTAAAAATGGCACCGCGAGCACCCACGCCGCTTGTTCACCATCGGCATTGGTTAATGGTACTAACATTCGATCGCAATCTAATTCGCCATTATCTAATCGGTGAATACCACCGACTAAATGCAGATCAAAGGCCTTTAATAACGCTTGGGGCGCATCGAGTTTGCTGGGTGAATCATGGTTGCCACCGATCATTACCACATCTAATTTGGGCAATGTTTTAGCTAATCGCGCTAAGAATCGATATAACATTTCCCACGCACTGGCGGCAGGGTTAGCAGTATCAAAAATATCCCCTGCCACTAATAAGGCATCCGCTTGTTGTTGCTCAAGGGTATCAGCAAGCCAATCTAAAAATGCTTGATGTTCGGTTGCGCGACTATAGCCATGTAATTGATGGCCGAGATGCCAATCAGAGGTATGGATAATTTTCATAATGGGATAACACTACCAGCCAGAAATAATCATCAGATTGTACCGTGTGAGCCATCAACTACACAGGATTTTGATTACTCACTAACAGTCATCATAACTAAACATTATCATTTTAATAAAAATTGATAATTTTATATTATTTAAGACTTAGCCTAGTATTACCAGCAACAGAAAATGACCAATTAATCATCAATATTTGAGGTAAATTATGAAAATAAATCACGTTGGCATCATGGTTGGCGATATGGATACCGCGGTTGAGTTTTATACCAAAGCATTGGGTCTTGATATTGTGATGGGTAATACCAAAGTAACCGAAGAGCGTGAAACAGCCATTGGTCGTATGTGTATTGCTGTTTTTGGTGAAGGTTTTAAAGGGTTTAATATTGCCCATTTATTAACTAAAGATGGCATCGGCTTTGAACTGTTTGAAATGAAAGACCGCCAGCAACGTCATGAGGTTGATTTCTCTCGCATTGGTATTTTCCATTTCTGTCTTCAAACCGATGACTTTCATGGCGTTATTGCTCGAACTGAACAATACGGCGGTAAAGTACGTATGGATATCATGCGTTACCACCCAGAGGATGACAGCAACACCTCTCAAATGGTTTATTTAGAAGACCCTTTTGGTAACTTATTTGAGCTGTACTCACATACTTATGAAGAGACTTACTCCACAAAGTATGAATAATATTTTTGAGTTAAAGGATTGGTGGTCGCCAATCCTTGCAACAATCACAAACGCTACTTAGTAATTTACAGCGGTTGAGTTAAGATAAGCTCCCAACTGTTTACCCTAGGAAGTGTGACTAGCATGATGTGGTTTAAAAATATACTGACTTACCGTTTTACGCGTGAGATTGACTTAAATGCAGACCAAATAGAAAAACAGCTGGAAGAATTCCGCTTTACACCCTGTGGTAGCCAAGACATTCAAAAATTTGGCTGGGCACACGCATTAGGTAAACATGGCGATATGTTTACCCATGTTTCTGGTGACAACATTTTAATTTGTGCTCGCAAAGAAGAAAAAATGCTGCCAGCGTCAGTGATCAAAGAATCATTGAACAACAAAATTGAAATGCAGGAAAAAGATCTTGGTCGTAAATTGAAAAAGACTGAGAAAGATACCCTCAAAGACGAAATAGTGATGGATTTATTACCACGCGCATTCAGTCGTCAACATCAAACTTATGCGTTAATCATGCCTAAATTAGGCTACATTGTGGTTGATGCGGGTAGCTACAAAAAAGCTGAAGATGTTTTAGCATTATTACGTAAATCAATCGGTAGCTTACCGGTTGTTCCGGTTGTACCTGAAAAACCATTAGCATTAACCCTGACAGAATGGGTTCGCAGCAACCAATCACCACAAGGTTTTACCATTGGTGAAGAAGCTGAATTTAAAGCTGTTGAAGAAGACGGTGGTGTGATCCGTTGTAAGCAACAAGATTTAAATTGCGATGAGATTCTAGCGCACATTGAAGCGAATAAAGTAGTCACTAAACTGGCACTGAATTGGCAAGACCGCATTGATTTTATTCTGGCCGATGACTTAACCGTTAAGCGTCTTAAATTCTCTGATGAATTAAAAGATCAAAACGAAGATATCGACCGTGAAGATATGGCACAGCGCATTGATGCTGACCTGTCATTAATGGGCGGCGAGTTCTCTGCATTTTTACCCAACCTATTTGATGTTATCGGCGGCTTAGAAAACAAAGGTTAATCTCTATATTTTCGAGATTAAATTTTCAGCTATATAAGTATTGCTTGAATAACAAAAACAGCCGTCAGGTGTTAGCACATGACGGCTCTTTTGCTGTTTACTGATAAACTGTTCGTTATAAACGTTTATCCGCGTTACATGCTCATTCCCATGCTTGCATTGGCTTTTTTACCTAAACGGTAATACCAAATAGAAACAGGAATAAAGATAAGGTTCATCACGGTGGTGAAGTTCAAACCAAAGCCTGATTGATTTAATGCACGTACTGTTTGGTCAGCGGTAACCCAACCAAAACCATTAAAGATTGCATCAACACACAAACCAGTAAATAAGATAGACACGAATAACAATCCAACCATCCATTTCGTTGGACGTTTACCGTAGTATTTTTGGTAAACACGAATCATTGGAATAGTTAACACATCCGATAGAATGAAACCAATCACGCCACCAAATGAAATACCACCATGCCACAATGCTGCCGCTAAAATCAGATTACCCACAGAACAAACATAAGCAATCATTGCCACAAAAATACCAATAATCACATCTAAGAAAGAATGTAACCACACAGGTAAACCAGCATCATTACTAATAAACAGATCGCGCCAACCATCTTGAGGCATTAATGCAATTAAAATGGAAGATACCACCACCCCGATCAGGATTTCTTTACCAATCATGGCAATATCCATTTGGAAGAAACCCGCTGACTTGGTAATTTTTTCCATGGTGGCAGATTGAGGCTCAGCAGCCATCTTCATTGCAGAATGATCGCCAGACTTCATGTTTGACATATCCATACCACAGTCACTGTCGTCAGACTTCATGTTTGACATATCCATGCCGCAATCACTGTCATCAGACTTCATTTTAGACATGTCCATGCCGCAGTCACTGTCGTCAGACTTCATCTTAGACATGTCCATGCCGCAGTCACTGTCGTCAGCTTTCATCTTCGACATATCCATGCCGCAGTTACTGTCGTCAGACTTCATCTTAGACATGTCCATGCCGCAGTCACTGTCGTCAGCTTTCATCTTCGACATATCCATGCCGCAGTCACTGTCGCTAGCCTTCATCTTTGACATATCCATACCACAGCTTGCTTTTTGGGGTTGCGCATCCAAGAGGTGTTGACGCAATTCTTGTTCAACATCTTTTGGATAAAAACGGCTAAATAAAACCCCAGCGGTTACAATTAAAATCAAACCACCGATTACCTCACCCCAAAAAAATGTCCAGCCCATCAAAGCAACTAAGACAATGAACATTTCTATGATCAAGTTGGTACTTGAAACCAAAAATGCCATTGCGTTAGCAACAGTCGCTTTTTTCGTCAGTAAAGTATGAGACAGTGACGCCGCAGCATATGAACATGATGATGACACCATGCCTAAAAAGGTAGTAAAGCCAAGACTCACTACGGTCGTTTTACCTAAGTGCTTAACCACACTTGAAACAGGTAATAAATTACGTATCCATGACGACAACATTAAACCAAATGCTAATGGCCAAAAGATTTGCCAAACCATATTCCCAAATGTAGAAAACAAGTGGATAACCAATCCACCAATATCTTGCCCGATCATATATACCTTCTTAATATATTGCGATTAAACTAGTAGCAACATTATGCAAACAATCCTTACATGTTGCCCTAAAATATATCTAATGTATTTAATGCATACTAAGTATGTATTTTAGTGCATTAACGAACAGATTAAACTCCAACAATTACTATTGAGAATAGTGCTAAATTTCCGTTAATGGTGCGATCAATTGCCGTAGAGAATCATTATTTTCAAGAAAATTGGCAATGTGGGAATGAAAAAAGTAGAATCTCGCCTCCTCCCTATAGCACTAGGTGTTATAGGCTGATTTGGAATCAGACATCTAAGAGAATTGAGCAATGTTTAAACCAGAATTATTATCTCCAGCCGGTAGCCTTAAAAACATGCGTTATGCCTTTGCCTATGGTGCAGATGCTGTCTATGCAGGTCAACCACGTTACAGCCTTCGCGTTCGTAATAATGAATTCAACCACGATAACCTTAAAATTGGTATCGATGAAGCACACGCACAAGGTAAAAAGCTGTATGTGGTCTGTAATATTCAACCGCATAACTCTAAGCTTAAAACCTTTATTCGTGATTTAAAGCCAATTGTCGATATGGGTCCTGATGCACTTATCATGTCAGATCCAGGTCTAATCATGATGGTACGTGAAGCGTTTCCTGAGGTTGTTATTCACCTGTCAGTACAAGCAAATGCTGTTAACTGGGCAACCGTAAAATTCTGGGCAAGCCAAGGCGTTGAGCGTGTTATTCTTTCACGTGAACTATCATTAGAAGAAATCGAAGAAATTCGTGAGCATTGCCCTGATACTGAACTAGAAATCTTTGTTCATGGCGCACTTTGCATGGCGTATTCTGGTCGTTGTTTATTATCTGGCTACATCAACAAACGCGATCCAAACCAAGGTACATGCACTAACTCATGCCGTTGGGAATACAAAGTAGAAAAAGCCGTTGAGAATGATTCAGGTCAAATTGTTGAAGTTCAAGATGCAATTCAGATTCAAGAAGTTGAAGAGCGTCCAAACAATACATTAGGTCTAGGTAAGCCAATTGATGATGTTGTGCTACTAAGTGAATCTCACCGTCCTGAAGAAAAAATGGCGGCATTTGAAGATGAACATGGTACTTAC
The DNA here is from genome assembly GCF_947039875.1 of uncultured Photobacterium sp. Lineage (GTDB taxonomy): Bacteria > Pseudomonadota > Gammaproteobacteria > Enterobacterales > Vibrionaceae > Photobacterium. The sequence continues at coordinate 5,725 of NZ_CAMRAN010000017.1, read as the reverse complement.
ATCATGAACTCTAAAGATCTTCGTGCAGTACAACATGTTGAGCGCCTAACTAAAATGGGTGTGCACTCACTAAAAATTGAAGGCCGTACTAAATCGTTCTACTACTGTGCTCGTACTGCGCAAGTTTACCGTAAAGCGATCGATGATGCTGTTGCTGGCAAACCATTTGATGACTCATTACTGGGTACATTAGAAAGCCTAGCGCACCGTGGTTACACTGAAGGTTTCCTTCGTCGCCACACTCATGATGCTTACCAAAATTATGATTACGGTTACTCAATTTCAGAAACTCAACAATTTGTTGGTGAGTTTACAGGTAAACGCCGTGGCGACCTTGCTGAAGTTGAAGTAAAGAACAAGTTCATTGTTGGTGACAGCCTTGAAGTAATGACACCGCAAGGTAACGTTGTCTTCAAACTTGAAACCATGGAAAACCGTAAATCAGAAGTGATTGATGATGCCAAAGGTAATGGTCACTTTGTGTTTATTCCAATGCCATCAGACATGGACCTAAGTTTTGGTCTATTAATGCGTAATTTAAGTAACGGTGAAGATACCCGTAACCCACACGCCCCTAAAGACGGTAAATAAGCATTATGGCACTGCTCATTACAACTAAATGCATTAACTGTGATATGTGTGATCCTGAATGTCCAAATGAGGCCATTACCATGGGGGATGAATTTTACGAAATTAATCCTGATCGCTGCACTGAATGTAAAGGGCACTATGATAAGCCAACCTGCCAGTCAGTTTGTCCGATCACCAATTGCATTATTACTGATCCTGAACATATCGAATCAGATGACGAACTACTTGAAAAGTTTGTCACCTTGCAAGGTCTTGCTTAGTCATCACTAATAAACCGTATCAAAAAAGCGCCGCTCAGTTAACTGGGCGGCGCTTTTTTATGTCATATCATTTACTAGTTCTAGCAAAAACCTAACTTTTTAATACTATCGCACACATAGGTGGTAATACTTTCACAGGTTTGGGCTTAGGTTTAACAGCCTTAACTGATTCACTCGTCACCGGTGCTTTATAATTAGGTGACCACGAAGCAAGTTCAGTACCACAACCATCACCTGCTGGCGGTGGTGCTTGTGTTTCACAAGCCGTACTTCCTGCAGGGCAATTTAAGCGCACATGGAAATGGTAATAATGACCAAACCAAGGACGTACTTTACTAAGCCAATTACGGTCTTTCCACTTTGCTTTACATAGTTGTTGTTTGATCACTGGATGGACAAAAATACGAGCAACGCGATCATCACTGGCAACAAGTTGAATTAATTGTGCTTGCTTTGAGCTCCAGTTCTTGTCAATGATCTTGTAATTTTTCACATCGACCATCGGCAATGCTGAAACTGTTTTTAGTGCCTGTGGTGATAATGGTTTATCAGGTATTCTCAACCAAATATCAGCATCAAGGCCTGTTTGATGACTTGCATGCCCAGATGAGAAGCGACCACCACGGGGCATCGCAATATCACTCACCAATACATTGCCAATTTTTAGTTGCTGTGATTGCTTCATTAATTGCTGCAAAAAAACAATCATTTCATGATGACCATAATAACGGCCACGCTCAGAACGTATCACCTGATAACCATCACCTTGTAGCGGTAAGCGCTCACCACCAGCAAGACATCCATTGGCATATGAACCAATCGATCTTGAATCCCCTTTACTGGGTTTTTTTACTTTTTCCCATGGTGTTGCCATTACGCTCTGACTTATACAAACAAATATCAACCCTGTAATTATCATCCTGAACACATTATTCTTCCTTTTTGACCTCAATTACCCTAATGATAACGCAACCTTCAGGCGATGCAAAATTCATCTATTAAATAGCTTATTATTGTTTAGTTTTAAAATATTCTGATAAATTATAGTTATTCAAATATTCATAGCACTATTCTCTTTTTATTTTTAATAATCAAAAATAACAGACCAATACTAGTGACTTTTTTAAATAAAAAACATTCATAATTTCAACTACAAACCCTATTTTTTATAAAATAAAACTGCGTTATTAAATATAAAAAAACTAACATTGTTCATTTAATAACCTTTTACATTTCCAATTATGATACTTAAGATTGCATTTAATTAAACGTATTTGGCGGCCTATATCTTTTTTATATTATTAACTTTATATTGCTTCGTTGTTATTTATGGTTAATTAACAGATAAAAAATACCGACCAAAAAAAACATAACGAATTGATTTTAAATTAAAAACAAATAGTAACCTAAAGGAAATAAATTATAACAACCTTTATATAGCTAAAAGAAAAAATATAACACAGCCTCAAAATATGTGTTCTTTTAACTGAAATTCACTTTAAAAATAAGTTATTTATTTGTCATACATTATATCAATATATTTACTATTAAAAATGAAACATGACTAAATATAATAGAACAAAAATAGGTACAAATGACAATGATTATTGTTACAATATAATTAGCTATAAATTTATTTTAAAGTGCAATCCTTACATCATTACCTTTCATTAATTATTAATGATATTTAAATAGTTATTTATATTATTTAATTTATTGTTTTGTTTTTTATCCATTTGTTTCTAATAGCAAAATTTGACGACTTTATATTGCCCCATATAATAACCACTTAGATTTCACCCTCTTCTTTATTTCTAATAAGGTCTTTTGAGATTGAATATAAGTAGACGTCAATTATTTAAATTGTGTGCGGGGGCTGTAGCAACAACAACTATAGCTTCGCTTGCCACAATTCCGCAAAAAGCATGGGCTCAAGCTCGTGAATTCAAATTAACCGCAGCCAAAGAAACGCGTAATACGTGTTCTTATTGTTCAGTGGGTTGTGGCACATTACTGTATAGCACAGGTGCTACTGGCGGTAATATTAAACAAAAAGTGTTTCACGTTGAAGGTGATCCCGATCATCCAGTAAGCCGTGGTGCATTATGTCCTAAAGGTGCGGGCCTAGCTGGTTTTGTCAACAGCGAACAACGTTTGAAATTCCCAGAATACCGTGCTCCAGGCTCTGATAAATGGCAACGTCTAACATGGGACGAAGCCTTTAGCCGTATCGCTAAACTCATGAAACAAGACCGTGACGAAAACCTTATTCAGAAAAACGAACAAGGCACTACGGTTAACCGCTGGCTAACAACAGGCATGCTTTGTGCCTCAGCGGAAAGTAATGAAAATGGTTGGTTGACGCAGAAATTTGCTCGTGGTTTGGGTATGGTTCCTGTAGACACTCAAGCGCGTATTTGACACGGTCCAACGGTAGCAAGTCTTGCTCCAACATTTGGCCGCGGCGCGATGACCAACAACTGGGTTGATATTAAAAATGCCGACCTTATTCTTGTTATGGGCGGTAACGCAGCAGAAGCACACCCTGTAGGTTTCCGCTGGGCGATTGAAGCTCAAAAGACCAATAACGCTGAAATTATCGTGGTTGATCCACGCTTCACGCGTACAGCAGCAGTGGCTGATCACTATGCACCGATCCGTTCGGGCGCTGATATTGCTTTCCTTTTAGGTGCTATTCGTTACCTAATGGCAAGCAGTCAAGTGAATCATGAGTATGTTAAAGCATACACCAACGCTAGCTTTATTGTGCGTGATGACTATGCATTCCACGATGGTCTATTCTCTGGCTATGATGCTGAGAAACGTCAGTATGATCGTAGCAGCTGGTTCTACCAACTTGACGATCAAGGCTATGCATTAAAGGATGAATCACTACAACATCCTCGTTGTGTATGGAATTTACTTAAAGATCACGTATCTCGCTACACGCCTGATGTTGTTGCTAATATCACCGGTACACCGATTGATATGTTTGATCACGTCTGTAAAGCACTAGGTAGTACAGCGGCGGATAACCGCGTTGCCACTATCTTGTATGCGACAGGCTGGACTCAGCACTCTAAAGGCGCTGAAAACATCCGTTGTATGGCAATGATCCAATTACTATTAGGTAATATGGGCATGGCTGGCGGCGGTGTTAATGCTTTGCGTGGTCACTCTAATATTCAAGGTATTACTGACCTTGGTTTATTAGCACAAAGCCTACCGGGTTACTTAAAACTACCTTCAGACAAAGATGTTGATCTAGCGGCTCACCTTAAGCACCACACCCCAGTGGCACTTGAAGCAGATCAAACCAACTACTGGCAGCATTACCCAGCATTCTTCGTGTCATTACTGAAGTCTTTCTACGGCAAAAGTGCAACAACTGAGAATAACTTTGGCTACGATATGATGCCGAAGTGGGATCAAGGCTACGACATGTTGCGCGTGTTCGAAATGATGAACAAAGGCGAAATGAATGGCTATATCTGTCAAGGTTTCAACCCTGTTGCATCAATGTCTAACAAGCAAAAAACATTGGATGCTTTATCTAAGTTGAAATACTTAGTGGTTGTTGATCCGCTTGCAACTGAAACCTCTACGTTCTGGCAAAATAAACCTAACGTTAATGAAGTTGATACTGCAAGCATTGACACTGAAGTGTTCCGTTTACCTTGTGCATGTTTCGCTGAAGAAGATGGCACTATCGTAAGTTCAGCGCGCTGGTTACAGTGGCACTGGAAAGCTGCTGATATGCCAGGAGAAGCAAAAGGTGATGCTGAAATTCTAGCGGGTATCTTCTTGAAGATGCGCGATATGTACCAACAAGAAGGCGGTACATACCCTGATCCTATCCTATCGCTTGATTGGAATTATGCGATCCCTGCGGCGCCAAATACCAAAGAGCTAGCACAAGAACTTAACGGTAAAGATGCCAACGGTAAGCAACTATCAAGTTTTAGTAAACTAAAAGCGGATGGTTCAACCAATGCAGCTTGTTGGTTATACACCGGTAGTTGGACTGAAGCGGGCAACCAAACTGCACGTCGTGATAACAGCGATCCTTCAGGCTTAGGTATTGCACCAAACTGGGCATGGTCTTGGCCGGCTAACCGTCGTGTATTGTACAACCGTGCATCAACACGTCCTGACGGTACGCCATGGAATAAAGCGCGTATGTTAGTGGAATGGAACGGTAACAAATGGGTTGGCCCAGATGTACCTGACTTTAACGCTAAATTACCACCATCAAGTAATGCGGGTCCATTTATCATGCAACCTGAAGGCGTAGGCCGTTTGTTTGCACTTGATAAAATGGCTGAAGGTCCGTTCCCTGAGCATTACGAACCATTTGAAACACCGATTGGCACTAACCCATTACATAAAAATGTGGTTTCAAACCCAGCGGCACGTTTATTCAAAGATGATGCAGCACAATTAGGTACTAAAGCGGATTATCCATTTGTGGGTACCACTTATCGCCTGACTGAACACTTCCATACTTGGACCAGTCACTCTCATTTCAACGCGGTATTACAACCAGAACAATTTGTCGAAATTGGTGAAGGTTTAGCGAAAGAGCGTGGCATTAACAATGCTGATATGGTGCGTGTAACCTCTAAGCGTGGCGCTATTGTTGCTAAAGCTTATGTATCTAAGCGTATTACACCACTGCATGTTAACGGCCAAGCAGTTCACACTGTCGGTATTCCTATTCACTGGGGCTACGAAGGCGATACTAAGCCGGGTTACCTTGCGAATACGTTATCGCCATGTGTGGGTGACGCTAACTCACAAACACCGGAATACAAAGCATTTTTGGTTAACGTAGAGAAGGTGAAGTAAGCCATGGGTATGGAATCACAGAATAT
>NZ_CAMRAN010000016.1 GCF_947039875.1 uncultured Photobacterium sp. | reverse complement strand
GCTTGTCCAACACTTCGGATAGGTGTCGGCTGCGCGACACATATCCTTATCTGTTCGTAATATTGATGTTGCTCCAAGTGCAACTGCCAGCTGTATGACAATGGGTATATTGCCGATTGAATTTACGCAACAAAAGGATGGGTGGCTTGGTAAGTTTACTGTCCCTAATTGTACCCATGATAAGATGACATGGGCTATTGATCTTAAAATTAATAACGATATTTATTCATCACAATTTACTGTCATTAAATAAATGCAATTCGACGCTATTTTGCGTCGAATACTTTATACAGAGTAAAAATATTGCCACAGTTTTTTTACTCTGCATAAATCATTTTCTTTGTCATTCCGCCATCAATAACGAAATTTTGCCCCGTAATAAATCCCGATTGAGTGCAAATTAAAAGCTCAATCACTTCAGCAATATCATCCGTATTTCCAACACGTCCAATAAGATGTTGTTGATGATCTGATTGGCTTAGGGTGTCGTTTGTAGCATTTATCCAACCAGGTGAAACACAATTTACTTTTATTTCTGGACCTAAACTTACCGCTAATGCATGCGTCAAAGAAACAATGCCTCCTTTAGTTGCACTATAAGCTTCGGTATTTACCTCTGATTGTAATGCTCGTGTTGAAGCAATATTAACAACACTTCCATGTGATGCCTTTAATAAAGATAAGCATTGTTGCGTGACCATTAACGGTGCTGTTAAGTTAACATCAATAATACGCTGCCATTCATCAATGGGTAATAAATCTAATGGTGTGTTATAGGGATTGGCAATCGCGGCGTTATTAACAAGACCATTGAGTTGACCAAATTGTAATGTGATTTCATTAATAATTGTTGTGAGGTCATCTTTATTGGTTACATCCGCAGGCCAAAAACGTATTTTAGGATTATCGGCAACAAGCTGATGACCGGCATCAATATCAATATCGATAGCAATGACAATATTATTTTTATTAGATAAATATTGGCAAATACCTTTACCAATACCTTTTGCACCACCTGTAACCAAGATAACATTTTGAGTAATTGAATGTAACATAACACTCCATGCGTCGATTAACTGTACTATGATAGGAGATAACGGGTTAATTCTTAATAATAAGATAAAAAATAACAATTAAAAATGATTTGCTTACTGATCGTATTCAAAAAAATGATTATGATAGGGGAAAATTAAAAAGATATGGCTATGGATATTGCAACAAGTTTTTCTTTGCTAAATAATTCTCACGACGCAATTGTTGAAGCTATCAATAAATTAGATGAGAAAATAGCACCACCATCATTATTATTGCTGTATTTTTCAGAAGATTACGATTGCAATATTTTACAAGCAACGTTGACTGAACATTACCCAAATACCCCTTTTCTTGCATGCTCATCTTGTCAGGGATTTATGACAGAAGAGGGATATATAAAAGGACAAGGTATTGCACTTTGGGCAATTAACGATATTGTTGGCGCTTATGGAACATCTATTGTTTCCTCAAATAATTCTATATTTAATATAGCACGTCAAGCAATACTTAAAGCTATTAATAATAGTGGCCGTATTGGTGAAGCGCCAGCATTAATATTACTTCATGCAACCCCCGGTAACGAAGAAGAGGTTATTCGTGGCATAGAAGATATTGTTGGTAAAAATATTGCAATTATTGGCGGTAGCGCGGCAGATAATAATGTAGAAGGTAAGTGGAAGATATTTAATCAAGAACAACAAACACATCAAGGTATAGGTATCGCAGTATTCTATCCTAATTGTGAAATAAGTTTTTCTTTCCACTCAGGTTATGCTGCAACAGAGTATTCTGCGATTGCAACAAAAGTACGTGGCCGTGACGTTATTGAATTAGATCATCAACCTGCGGCTGATGTTTATCAGAAATGGATCCAACAAAAATTTGAAGCAAATAGCAGTATTATAAACGAAAGTAGTTTAAATCCTCTTGGCCGTTTAGTTGGTACTATTCATGATTTACCATATTTTAAATTAGCGCATCCTTTAATGGTCACTCAAACAAGTGGATTAAAAATGTTTGCCTCAATTATTGAAGGTGAGCGTTTATATTTTATGACAGGTACTGATGAACGCTTAATAACGCGAGCCGGACGAGTAATTACGGCAACTAATGGCATTAAATTAAATCCTATTGGTGGTCTAACAATATATTGTGCTGGATGTATGCTTAAAGTTCAGCAACGTATGAAGGAAGTTGCGGTGTATGTAAATATAGCCATGCATAATAAGCCGTTTGTTTGCCCATTTACTTTTGGTGAGCAAGGACAATTTGTTACAGGTGAAAATGCTCATGGTAATTTAATGATTTCTGCTGTCGTTTTTCATAGGGACTAATAATTATGATTAGTAGTGACTTAGAAAAACTACAAGAAACCTTATTAGATCTTCAGCGAACTCAAGAACGAGAAACACAATTACGGATAGAGAATGCAGCTATTCTTGAGGGTGTTTCGGCAATGGCTGGTGCCAATAATAAGCGACAAGTTTTCAACAGCTTATTAGAAGTATTACGTAAGTTTATCGCTTTTGATAATGCCATAGTTTTAACTCGTGATGATGAAGCTTCTGATTTACAAGTATTAATGAGTACAGTAGCAGCCCTTGATTTAAGTCATTGGCAAGTTAGTAGTACCTTTAATCGATGTATTAATGGGGAGTGTATCGCTTTATATTCTCCTAAAGATATTGAAGAATTTAAAAATAAAAGCCCTGATCTATTAAATATTTGCCATTCTAGTTTAATCACTGGTGTGAAAATTAGCTCTGGTGATGCGATGATCATTCTAATGAGCTGTGAAAAAGGGCATTTCACATCCAGTTGTCGCCGAGTTCTAAATAGATTTAGGCCATTACTTGAACGAGCGATTATTGATATTGATTATCGCGAACGATTACAGTCATTAGTGACTGCCCGAACTCAAGAATTAATCCATAGTCAGCAACGATTTAAAGATTTTGCGCGTACTGTTGGTGATTGGTTCTGGGAAATTGATACAGACTATAAATTTAGTTATATTTCTGCTCCTCAAATTGCTAACCATTTAATAGATAAAGATAATATATTAGACTTTTTTGGTGATCATGAAGATTTTAAGCAGAAATTTCAAACACAACTACAGCAAAACAAGTCATTTGAAGATCTAGAATGGCAACTATTCATTGATGGAAAAGAACAATGGCTAAGCTTTAGTGGCACACCTTATTATAGTAAGCACGGTGTATTACTGGGTTATCGTGGCACTGTAAAAAATATCACAGTAAGAAAAAAACGGCTATTTGATTTACAGCAAGCACGCCAACAAGCAGAAGCGGCTAACAAAGCTAAATCACAATTTATAGCAATGATGAGTCATGAAATACGCACCCCATTAAATGCGGTATTAGGTTTAATGGATATGTTGTCGTCATCAGGTTTGGAAAATGAGCAACAACAATGGTTAGAGCAAATGGAGCAGTCAGCACATTTATTGTTAACTATTATCAATGATATCCTCGATTTATCGCGTATTGAATCGGGCAGTTTTGAGTTGTTCAATAGTAATATAAATCTTGCCGATAGCATTGTTTTAGTAAAGAACCAACTTCAACCAGAAGCCAATAAAAAAGATATACTCTTAGAATGTGACATTGCTAAATCAATTCCTGAATACATTTTTGCCGATAAGAATCGAATTATTCAAATCATGTTTAATCTCATTGGTAATGCGATTAAATTTACAGATAACGGTTCGGTTAAAATTGTTGCCAATAAAATAGATAACGATATTGAAATTGCGGTTTTGGATACCGGAATTGGTATTTCAGAAGATGCTCAAGAAAATCTATTTCATCCATTTCATCAAGCAGACGGTAGTATTACTCGTAAGTATGGTGGTACAGGGTTAGGATTGACGATAAGTCAGTTATTGATCAAAAAAATGCATGGTAATATTAAACTTAACAGTAAGTTAGGTGTGGGTAGTTGTTTTAAAATAACATTTCCCATAAAACCAGCCATTGAACAGACTACGAGTTTAACGACCGATAAGCTTTCACATTCGACACGATCTTTAGACATATTATTAGCAGAAGACAGTCCAACTAATCAGTTAGTTGCTAAGCTAATGTTAGAACGTCGAGGGCATAAGGTCACTATAACTAATCATGGGCAAGAGGCTATTTTAAAACTGTTACAGTGTCACGGTTTGTTTGATTTAGTGCTTATGGACATATCAATGCCGGTTTTAGATGGGTTAGAAGCGACAAAATACATCAGAAAGCTCAATATCAATATTCCAATCGTAGCCTTAACGGCAAATGCGATGCAAAGCGATCAGTTTCTTTATCAGCAAGCGGGTATGAATGGTTTTTTAGCTAAACCAATACAGCCCGAAGAATTAGATTTAATGTTGGAGAAATACCAAAATCTGAAATCTATCAGCAAAGTATCTTCATAAACGACTATTGACAGACGAACTAAACGGACAATTTTAATGGTTGTCCGTTTTTTTGATCTGTGAGTAATTAACACTTAATTTAAGTACCAAGCAAAATGAATATGTGCGGCAGTATTTAAATTAAGTGTTAATTACCTATTTTATGGTAAATAGCCAATACTGTTAAATAGACAGATTTAGCGGATAAAGCACAAGATAGAGAGGAGTACTTAAACATAGTTTCACACTATATAGCACTAGATACTGAACATCCAATACCTTATTTAACATAATATACATAATGCGCACTAAGGATGTAAGTCCCATTTAGAAATGTCCGGTTTGAACCCGTTAGAAATGTCATGTTGAACTATCTTCAGATCATAGGTTTTGCTATGAACTGGAATCAATAAATGTTGCTCACTATGACTGAAAATGAATTAAGCCGAATAAAAGTTATTCAAGATGTTTGTGATAAACAAATTACTGGTGTTGAAGCTGCCCGTCGACTTAACTTGAGTTGTCGTCAAGTATCACGATTAGTAAAACGCTTTACTCAGTTCGGTGCTGGCGGATTACTTTCACAACAACGCGGCGTGCCAAGTAATCATAGGCTGCGTATTTTAAATCTCATCCACGAATATTACGCAGACTTCGGTCCGACATTGGCACGCGAAAAACTGATTGAACGCCACGGTATTAAAATTGGGTTAGAAACCTTACGCCAATGGATGATCGCTGATGGCCTTTGGGTACCACATTTCAAACGTAAGCCTCGTGTTTATCAACCGCGTCATCGTCGCGATTGTTATGGTGAGTTAATTCAGATAGATGGTTCACATCATGATTGGTTTGAAGGCCGCAGCGACAAATGTTGTTTGTTGGTTTTCATTGATGATGCTACCGGCAAACTGATGAACTTACGGTTTAGTGAAACAGAATCTGCGTTTGATTAGGTGGTCACAACACATTGAAAAATGTCTGACTTCCCTGCTCTAATAATCTGATCTTTATCGGTGTAGCTTACTTAACACTATTTTTATCGTGATCAACATCCATTGATTAAGCTGACTTCAACAAAACGAGTCAGTTACAATGAATAACTTCCCTATTTTTAGCTATAAGAAACCAGCCTTTACTCTCAGTATTTAATATTTCTGCGCTTATTATAAGCGCCTCTACATTAATCATGCAGATAATTAACATTTACGATAAAAGCACTTATATTTTAGACAATAGTGTATAGATTATCTTTTAAAGAGAATGAATTATATCGAATAGTTATAGGTTTTATGGTGGTTATACTCGTTTCACAATTGCATCTTTAGCGGTTTTGTATAGAATACTAAGACACTATCTTTATTTTGATATTGTGTATTTGATGACAATTTAGCTATTATCTTATAGCTAAAACTGATAGATAAGAATAAAAATGAACGATGAAGTAAACGGCTGTTGTAAACGTCTTGGACGTTTCGATGTTGATTTTGCACGTAGAACTATAACGCGAATTAGTGATGGTGCTTTTATTAAAGCATCACGATCAGAAACCTTAATTTTTACACTTCTTGCTGAGTCTGCTGATAATACAATATATAGAGAAGTTTTATTAGCTGAATGCTGGCAAGGTAAGGTTGTTACCAATAATTCATTAACGGTTGCAATTAAAAATTTACGTACTGCCTTTACAAAAATTGGTGAATATAAAATAATCACAACAGAACCTAAATTAGGCTACTGCATTCGACAAACAGCACTTATTGATGATGGCTCTCACCCTCCGAAATATAATGCTGTAAAGAGTGATGATAAAAGTATACATTTAAAAGATGAAATTCAATCTATTGCTAATATCGAAGAAAAAGAAGATTTCACTCATCAAGAATTAGATGATACAACAATTAAAAGCCCCCGTGTTCGTAATATCAAATTGTTTGATATTATTGTTGTTCTTGCTTTTTTCTTTACTACGTTAATAGTTTGTTATCGTTTTTTATTTTTTGTTAATACTACTTCTGTTGAAGGATTACCTGTTATTTATAATGGCGTTGATTTACCAAAACCAGTACAGAATGCAATTTTACAGAATGATAATAGTAGTATCAGCCAATGGTATGCATTTCCTATGAACAAAAGATGTAATTATTATCAATTATTTAGCATAAGTAATGGCCATTTTGTTGATTATTCATCGACAGTTAAACAGGAAATTTGTAGTGTTAAATAAAGCAATTATTGGCATTATTGGTGCGATTGTTTTTTTATTGATCCAAGCTATTATCAGCTCGGTAAATACGAAAGCTACATATGAGTTTTCAACAAAACATAATAATACCGTACAGGATACATTACAGTTAACATTAAATGATGGCTATGCCTCAATGTTGATTTCACGAAAGTGTAGTACGAATAATTATTATTCTAGTCGTTTTAATGGTTTATTTTTACGATTCCAAAATCATTATTACTTATTAGGAATGGAACATTTAGATAATAATAATTCACAATTAATGTTTAGTAACTTTTTTATAGATTCATTACGTTCTGGTGATGCTATTTATATATCACGTTCTCCTTTCTCTTGTCAAAATACGGATTTTTCAGAGATTTTAATAGGCAAAAGAACAATAAGTTAGAGTACTAAAGCTATCGATAGGTAGCTTTTTTATAGCCACCTTGAAAGTTATAGTGCATTAGAATAAAAGATTCACTGAATGCTTACTTCTTGATATTATTAATAACAAAAGGAGTATCTATGGCAATTACAATTAGAGATATCGACCAACATTATTATATGATTGAGGCTTTAAAATCTCTGACAGAAACAAATGTAACAACAAAGGCATTAATTAAAGGTGGTTATTTAGCTGTTGAAATAGGTGAACAATTAGAACAAGAAACTATTCGACGATTAAAAGCCGAAAAAGAACTAGCGGAATTAAAGGAAAAAGTTACTATTTTCATTAAAAGTAAAGAAGCATTAATGAAATCTATTGGATAATAAGCCAAAAATGAATTGGTTATATTAATCGCGCTTCAATATAACCAATTCATCAAATCCAGTTTCATAATCATATTCACACTCAAATTTTAAATTCTTATATTCGATCATGCATAACTCTGCCGTATAAGACACTATACAACCAGGAATTAAATGGCCACCATATACTCGCCCTTCACCATCAGCTACAGATATATGTATATGTTTAGGTGTTAATGTTCCAGACAAAGATATAATTTCTAATGGTCCATCGAGATCTAATATTTTTTGCTAATCTGATTTTAACTTGAGATAAGCAACCAACACCTGTTAATAATGAACCAGATTGTATCTTATTTAATTGAATAAATTCTAATAATGAATGACGTAAATCATCCCCTTTTAATAATCGTTTTGCGTGAGGAGTTATCATTTAAAACCTTATTTAAATAAAAAACGCTACCGTTAACGATAGCGTTTTTTTATTTAAAATCCACATTTACGCTCTTTTTCCACGTTTAGATGTCGATATATTATGAGGGAAAACATTTTTTATACGTTGTTTTACTTTCTGTGGAATTGTATTTGAAAAATCTAATTTCGTTGCAAATCGTGTTTTATATACTTTTACTCGTCCAGAGAATGGGATTTTATGAGCAATATCTCTACACGCTGTTTGAAATCCTGTAGGTACTTGCCCTTTTGTCTTAATAAGATCACCGTCTTTAAACTCTAGTACCATTATAGGTCGATCTTTAAATACAAGAAAAATGACCACAACAGCTAATAAAAGAACATATTCCATTACACACTCCTCAATAATAAAGTTTAGCTTGAAAGAAAAGCCCCAACGACGTCATCAAAAAGTATATTATTCAAAAGAATCTGAATTAAGTAGTTGGTTAAGATCATTCTTTAAATTTGAAACGGTTTTACTTGCTTGCTCGGTTCGAGAGCTTTCACTGATCAAGTATTCGATCGTGTCTGATAATGTTGAACCTAATTCTTGTGATTTTTCAGCTAATTTTTCCCAAACGCGGAAATCCAAATCAATGGATTTCTTTTTGGTATGCGTCTGTTCCGAATTAAAATGTCGCTTACGTTTGGCTCTAATGGCTTGTTTTAGTTTATTCTCTAAACTATTCGCCATATTATTATTAATCCACTCAATAACCTTGGTTGGTTCATGCTCAATCGCAAGCAAGGTTTGTATTGCTGCGTCAGCTTCACTTTGATCAACAAAGCTTGTTATTACCTCTCCTTCTTTCCATTTTTTCACCAAATAAGTCCATTTCCAACCTGCTTCAAGGTTCTCAAGTTGCTGATATTTCATAGGATTGATAATTCTCAAACTATTTAGGTTAACTGTTACAGTGTAACTCTTGATCGGTAAAATAACAATCAATTCTCTTAATATTAAGTAGGCCTAATATTGAAATTTAAATATAGACGATAAGTGTCTATTATGAGCCCTTTGATTGCTTTATACTGCACATCTTTATCACAGTAACAATAGAAATCATAAATTTATGCATGAAGAATCTTGGCGTAACATGTTTCCAGATTACAGCCCGTATCAACACGTATTAGATCAATATGATGATCTAGAACCTACTCTGGTCGGCATCCTTCAGTCTCGCTTATCAGATGCTATACGCCGCTTCACCGCGATGAATTTACAACCACACATTCTACGCATTACAGCTTCCGATAACACGTTATATCGTGATTACATTATTGAACTGCTAAAAAAAAGTATTAATAAATCAAGCGAAAATAATGAAAACACTGTAGAACAACCCATCATCATTGCAGGTGACAACGTCACTCATGAGAAGTTATTCGGCGCAGTTTATCCGGCTAAAGATGGTGAAACACAGGCGCAACTAAAGCACGGCTTACTTCATCAAGCACATAACGGCTACCTTGTTTTATCTATTACTGCCATTTTAAGTGATCCAAGCTTATGGCCACAGTTAAAAAATGTTTTGATGGATGGCCAACTTGAATGGCAACCTATCACGAATAAACGTCTCTATGAAATACCAGTAGCAGAAACAGTTAACGTTAAGCTTATAATTATAGGTGAACGTTATCTCATGGCTGAGCTTGATGCTGCTGAGCCTGATTTAAGTGATGGTATGGCAATGTATGGTGAATTTGAGCAAGATCTATTGCTTAATGAAGCAACGCTGACCGATTATATCAGTTATGTTAAAGGTATTAGCCAATACTATAACTTACCCGCTCTTGCTGACTCAGATGCGATCCATGCCCTGTTACTGGCAGGGGCTCGCCACGCAGAAGATCAAACACGTTTACCTTTATGCCCATTATGGCATTTGAATTTACTCTCAGAAGCATCAGTCGAATCAGAAGGTAAATCAATCACTGCGGGTCACATTAAAGCGTCGTTAAGAGCAAAAGAATACCGCGAGTCATACTTACCTGAACGTGCGATTGCAGATATTCATCATGGCCAAGTATTAATTGCCACAGAGGGCGAAGAAGTCGGACAGGTGAATGGCTTAACTGTTGTTGAAATGCCTGGGCACCCTAGCGCTTATGGCGAACCTGCTCGTATTTCATGTGTGGTCCATTTTGGCGATGGTGATATTACCGACGTTGAACGAAAAGTTGAACTTGGCGGTAATATTCATGCAAAAGGGATGATGATTATGCAAGCCTTTGTCGCAACCGCACTCGATTTAGATCAGGCTCTTCCCTACTCTGCGTCAATAGTTTTTGAACAATCTTACTCAGAAGTTGATGGTGATAGCGCGTCATTAGCTGAACTTTGTGCATTAATGTCTGCATTATCATTGCAACCGATTAATCAAGAGATTGCAGTGACTGGTGCTGTTGACCAATTTGGTCGTGTACAAGCGGTTGGCGGTATCAATCAAAAAATTGAAGGCTTCTATAAGGTTTGTGTTCATCGTGGCCTTACTGGCAATCAAGGTGTGATTTTACCGCATACAAATCTATCTAGCCTTTGCTTAAACGATGAAGTGATTGAAGCAATTAAAGCGAAACAATTCCATGTTTGGGCGGTAAATAATGTCGATGAAGCGATTCCTCGTCTTACAAATAAAGCGTTCCGCAGTGAAAATGAGGACGACGAAACTATCCTCTCTTTAATTGAAGAACGCATCGATTATTTCCACCATGGCGACCTTTCAAGTGAGATTGGTATTGTGAATCGACTTCGATTAATGATATCCAACTGGTTGGGCCAGAACTGATCCGAGTTGTTTAGCGTACACGTGTAAGCTAAATTGCTTGCATACTTTTGAAGGAGTAAATGATTCTAATGACACGCCAGAATTCTTATACACACGAAGAACTAGTTGCATGTGGTAAAAGCGAACTATACGGTCCTGAATTTCCATCACTACCAGTAGACAATATGCTGATGATTGACCGTGTTGTGAATATCTCTGCTGAAGGTGGAGACCACGGCAAAGGGTTTATCCATGCGGAATTAGATATCAATCCTGATCTATGGTTCTTTAACTGCCATTTTATCGGTGATCCAGTAATGCCTGGTTGTCTTGGCCTTGATGCGATGTGGCAACTTGTAGGCTTCTTCCTTGGCTGGTCTGGTGGTGAAGGTAAAGGCCGTGCACTTGGTGTGGGTGAAGTTAAATTTACAGGCCAAGTACTACCAACAGCTAAAAAAGTCACTTACGACATCCAGCTTAAACGTGTTATTAACCGTAAGCTTATTATGGGTGTTGCAGATGGCCGTGTACTTGTTGATGGCAAAGAAATCTATGTTGCTAAAGATCTTAAAGTAGGTCTGTTTAAAGATACTGACAACTTCTAATTCGATTAGAAACTAAAACATTAAAGCTCTGAAGTCTTTCTTCAGAGCTTTTTCATATTTTATCGTTAGAAATAGTGTTCGATATCATATTAAGCCCACTAGCAATCGTCTCAGAAAATATAACTGCAAATAAATCACTTTCAAATACAATGCCATCTAATTTAAAACCCACCAGCAAAAAAATAAATATAGATAGCTTTTTGTGCGGGTGTAATAAACACCACCACGGAAAAATGATAGCAATAATGCTTGTTATAATAAAAAGCCCCTTCTCCTAAGGGGCCTCAGAAAGGTTAACCATGAGGGAGGTTATCTTATTTATAGAGACCTTGTTGCATTTCCTCTCTTGCGTCTCGCCAACCGCCTAACCAATTCGTACGGGCATCTGTACCATTATATGGACAATCCTCTGTAGAACGGCCATTCAAACCGGCTTGATAACCTCGAGCTTGTGCGCGTTCTAAACGATCCCGCTTTTGTCTCTTCATAGTTCGATCCTCATCCTTATCTGTTTGGTACTTTTCATCACAATAAAGTAATGACGGAGTGTTATGACTCCTTTATTAAAAATGGGTCAGATTCTGAAATTGATCAAGCCTAAAAACAAAACGGGCTCACAATTTGTGAGCCCGTGGCAATTAAATTATTTAATTAAATAATTATTTTCTTCTTCTGAAACCAATAAAGCCTAACGCTGTCAAAGCTAAAATACCTAGTGAACCACCAGAGCGCTTCAAAGGTTCATCTTCATCTTTTACACGTGCTTGGATATCATTAGCTGTTGCATTTGCATTAGGTACTAACTTAACGATAACTCGTTGCTCGGTACCATTACAGTGCGCAAGATTGCTAAGGCTCTCATAACCACCTTGACAGTAATAAGCTGTCGCCGCAATCACTCCCGCATTATTAACGCCTGTTGCGTCTAAAATACGGTATGAGTTTGCTACAGAACCCGTACCGGCATTTGGATCATTGATTAAATCATCAAGTATCCATGCCTTATTTGGCGCAAGCACAACATCACCATTAGCATTCTTAATAACAGAATTATTTGCCATATAAGTAAATGCACGATGACGCGCTTCTTTACCATTACTTGCTTCAATATCAACCCAGCCTACAACTTGATCATTATCATTGACTGCAGCTGCATTACTGTTTGAATCTTTGAAGAAAATAGCGGGAGCTAGATCATCAAAAAACTGCGCTTTACTTTGTCCTGCTTTGTAAACAAATGCACGTTGTGGCTTTTCACCATTACCTTTTGCATCACCTACAATTACAGACTTATTGTTAACGCCATTTGCCATAGTGTAAGTAAAGTCACGATCATCACCAGGCTTAATATCTAATCCAGGAATTAAAGTACGTGTCCATGACGTTAAATCAGCCGATTTCGCAGTAAAGTATGCTGCTTGCATCGCATAGAAATCATTTCTAACATCTGTCGTTGAATAACCAACAGCAATTGGATCACCATTAGTATCTAATGCTACCGCTTGAGCAGATGCTTGGAATGATAATTCGTCATTGTCTTTGTCAATAACAGCTAAACCGTCACGATTATCACCACTACCAGCTGTAATTGCGTGAGATGTTACAGTACCGTCTGTATTCACTAACCAAAATGCAGCTTCGTTGGCAAACGTACTAAATTGACACTCCCAATTTGCATAAAGATTATCCGATGTATTAGTTGCACATTGCTTCATTCTAGCAAAATCAAGCGGATGTGAACCATTATTTAAAATATCATCAGAACTTGGTAATTTATTATCATCTTCACGATTTTTACCATTACTGTCTTTAGCATAAAAACTTGGCGCGTAAGACGATGAACCAACGACAAGTAATTGGCCATCTTTCATAGCAACAGCGTCATTTGCTAATGTTTGCCCCATATTTGAAACAAGCACATTTGATGTTGTTACCGGCGCTAATTGAACAGACTCACCATTTGTATTAACAAAACCACGCTTTTCAAATGCGCGTGGCATACCAGAGCCATTCTTAAATAATGACGATGATGTAATACCGTAAACAAAATCAGTTCCTACAGCGCCCTTTACAAGCGTGTCTGTAGTGTCTGCAATAATATCACCAAGATTCGCTTTCTGAGTACCATCATACTTTGTAGTATCAGTAGCAAAAGAATCTATAGCTTCACCATTTACTAAGCCTTGAGCATTAGAATGGTAACCATTAACCCAAGCAGCTTGTTTTTTCTGTAAGCCACCTACGCCTTGACCATCCCACTCATCCTCATCGGTATAATTAATACCAAAAAACTGATTTTCAGCCCAAATATCACAGGTACCATAACCTAAGTTATTATCGCAATAGCGTCGTAATTCATATTGATTAACGATGTCTTGGCTATTTTGATTATACGGTGTGACGTCTGTAATAGGCATGCCTTCTGTACCACGACGAGCAACACCTGTAACAGTGTAATCATCAACAGCACACTCAGTACCTGTAAAACAGTCAGCATTCTCGGCTGAGGGCTTAATCCCCGTACTTGATACAGTGATCGGCGTACTATTTGCGTTAGCCTGAGCTTCTGCAAAATAGTCTTGAGTAGCGAGTTGCTTAACACCAGCACTATCAGTATTTGCAACAGGCACGACAGTATATACAGCAGCACTCGCTTGTGATGCCCCTGCAATTAAAATAGCAAGTGTAGAAAGCTTTAACATCTTATGTGGCATTAGGATTCCTTTTGCATCGCGTCCAGCTCTTCCCATCGTTCAAAAGCTACTTCAAATTCTTCTTCAAGCTTAGCTAAAGCAGTCAGAGTCGTTTGTGTATCATTCTTCGGATCCGAGAAAAACGCAGGATCATTGACTTGTTCCTGCAATGTTGCGATTTCATTCTCTAAGTCTTCAATTTTTTGCGGTAAGCCTGCTAGCTCATGTTGAAGCGTAAAAGATAACTTCTTACCTGCGCGTTTAGGTGTTGCTTGTTGCTGCTTTTGTTCTTGCTCTGCTTTTTTCTTTTTTGCTAATTCAATTTGAGCAGCCTGCTCTTTCGCTTGATTCGCATAAGAATTAGCACGCTGAGATTGAGCATCATGGTAACCGCCAACGTATTCGTTAACAACGCCATCACCTTCAAAAATCCAGCTTGTAGTCACAGTATTATCAACAAATTGACGATCGTGACTCACTAATAGTAATGTCCCTTGATAATTGGCAAGAATATCTTCTAAAAGTTCCAATGTTTCGATATCTAAATCGTTTGTTGGTTCATCGAGAACCAACAAATTATTAGGTTTAAGGAACAGTTTTGCGAGTAACAAACGGTTTTTCTCTCCACCTGATAGTGCTTTAACCGGCGTTCGGGCACGACGAGGATGGAATAAGAAATCTTGTAGGTAACCTAACGCATGACGCGTCTTACCATTAATAGTCACTTCTTGCTTACCATCAGCAAGGTTATCCATTACCGTTTTCTCTGGGTCTAAAATTTCACGGTATTGGTCAAAGTAAGCCACTTCAAGCTTAGTACCACAATGGAAGTTACCTTCTGTTGCTTGTAACTTATCAAGCATTACTTTAATCAAGGTACTCTTACCACAGCCGTTAGGGCCAATAAGTGCAATTCGATCGCCACGCATCACATTAAAGCTAAAGTCTTTAACGATTTGCTTGTCACCGTAACTATACCCGATATTTTTCGCTTCAAAGACAATCTTACCTGAACGGTTAGCATCTTGTAGCTGCATATCAGCTTTACCAACAACATCACGACGCTCACTACGCTCGTTACGTAATGCTTTTAGCGCACGAACACGACCTTCATTACGCGTACGACGTGCTTTAATACCTTGACGGATCCATACTTCTTCTTGCGCCAATTTCTTATCAAATAACGCGTTTTGTTCTTCTTCTACACGTAATAGTTCAGTTTTAGCATCTAAGTAAGCTTCATAGTCACCAGGGAAAGACACTAATTGACCACGATCTAAATCGATAATACGTGTTGCCATTGAACGAATGAATGCGCGGTCGTGAGAAATAAAGATAATTGAACCACGGAAATCTTTTAGGAAACCTTCAAGCCATTCAATCGTTGTTACGTCAAGGTGGTTGGTTGGCTCATCCAATAAAAGGATATCAGGATCACATACAAGCGCACGAGCAAGTGCCGCTTTACGTTGCCAACCACCAGACAGGTCAGTTAACAATGTATGTGGTTCTAATTTTAAACTTTCTAGCACAGCGGCAATGCGTGTATCAAGCTGCCAACCATTATGGTGATCAACTTGTTCTTGAATGCGTGCTAGCTTATTAATATTCGCTTCACTAGGATCTTCTGTCACTAAATCTAACTGGTGATGATATTCACGTAATACACGACCTGCGTCAGCAAGACCTTCAGCAACATAATCAAATACTGAACCTTCAGCATTACGTGGTGGATCTTGCTCTAAGCGTGAAACCACCAGCTCGTTTTGACGTTGAATACTACCGTCATCAAGTAATACCTCACCAGCAATCACTTTCATTAGTGTTGATTTGCCTGCGCCATTACGACCAACAAGACAAACACGCTCATGAGAATGAAGAAGAAATTCAGCTTTATCGAGTAAAGCATGATCGCCATAGGCTAGTTGGGCGTTACTGATTTTAATTAGTGCCATCTTTTTTAACCAAGCTCATTAATAGTTAACCATGCTGCTAACCTATTTCTGTCAAACGGCCAATGAAGTTCTGGCTTCGAAATAGTGAGATCATCATGATTTGAAATTGCGAGTACGGGTATAGTTACACCGTAACGAGAGAATAAAGCATCATCAAAGACAATATCAACGATGCTTACTTGATGCTGCACACCCATCTCTACCAGCAAACCATAAGCTTGCTCGCAGAGATGACATCCTTGTGTGCCATAAAGTGTTAGTAACACTTAGTCTTCCTTGTGAGTGATAATCCAACAGTTATGGATTTGCTTATTCTTAGCGAAATCAAGTGGTAAAGTCTTATCTGAAATGTTCTTAGCCTGTAGGCCAAGTTCAGTCAGTTTTTCAAGATCCATCTTGAAGTGACGCTTGTTATTAGAGAATACAATCTGTCCTTCTGGACGCAGCATACGCTTTAAGTTTTCCATTAACATGATGTGATCACGTTCAATGTCAAACGTCTGCTTCATACGCTTAGAGTTTGAGAACGTTGGTGGATCGATAAAGATCAGATCAAACGTATCATCAACTTCTTGTAGCCACTGTAGACAATCAGCTTGAACAAATTCATGTTGATCACCCACTTGGTTATTAAGCTCCATGTTCTCTTGAGCCCAACGCAAGTAAGTATTCGACATATCAACCGTTGTGGTTGACTTAGCACCACCGACTGCTGCATGAACCGTTGCAGAACCAGTGTAAGCAAATAAGTTAAGGAAATCTTTACCTGCTGCCATTTGACCAAGCATACGACGCGTAATGCGGTGATCTAAGAATAAACCTGTATCAAGGTAATCATAAAGATTCACTTTAAACTTAATACCATATTCATCCACTGTCATGTGACGTTCTGCACTTGATAGCTTTTGATATTGATTACGGCCTTTTTGGCGCTCACGTATTTTTAAAATAACTTTATTTGGCTCAACGCCAGTTACTTCAATCGTAGCACGCAATACATCCATAATACGACGACGCGCTGTTTCTTCAGAAACCGTCTTTGGTGCTGCATATTCTTGAATGATCAGATAATCATTATATTTATCAATAGCTGCATTGTAGTTAGGCAGATCCGCATCATAAATACGGTAACAATCAACGCCTTCACGCTTAGCCCACTTGCCTAACTTAGCAATATTTTTCTTTAAACGGTTAGCAAAATCAGGAGCTACGTCTTCTTGAACGATAACGCCTTCTTCCTCACCTTCCTCTTTCTTAACACTACCCGCTGTAATTAAGTATGTTTTAAGTACACAATCTAATGCACCGTTACTTAATTTAAATTGTTTGTCAGCACGCATACGCATGCAGCTTAACAATTCATTAGAACCAGAGTAGATAGCCGCAACTGAACCTTCAAAAGCCAGCTTTAAACGGTTACCAAACTCTTTGTACAATGAGATAAGTTCAGATGTTGTACCTAAACGCTCACCGTAAGGAGGGTTACAAAGAATGATGCCAGTATCAAAGCCTTCTGGGCGAATCAGTTGTGTTGCATCACCGTAGGCAAAATCAATCAAACTCTTCACACCAGCACGACCCGCATTATCACGAGCAATCGCTAAGACACGTTGATCCATTTCACGACCAAAGAACTTTGTGGTTACTTTTGCAGGACCACGACGCGCTTTCACTGTCGCTTCTGCATGAATCTCTAACCATGCTTCTTTGTCAAAGTCTTTAATTGACTCAAAGCCCCAACGCTTACGTTTAAGGCCAGGGGCAATGTCGGCAGCCATCATAGCGGCTTCAATCACTAACGTACCAGAACCACACATTGGATCTAACAATGCGGTTTCGGGTGTCCAGCCACTTTTCATCACTAATGCCGCAGCATGCGTTTCACGTAAAGGGGCACGACCAGCTTCACTACGGTAACCACGTTGGTGTAAACCGCTACCCGCCATATCTAGGCCAAGAATACCTTTCTCACCAGAAAGACGCATATGAATTCGTAAATCTGGATTTTCACGATCGATATTAGGGCGACGAAGATCCGCTTTAGTAAAACGGTCCACAATCGCATCTTTGATTTTCATCGCACCGTATTGGCTATTACGTATTTCACGGTTAGTACCATTGAAATCAACCACAATACGGGTATTGCTATCAAAGTGGCTCATCCAATTAATCGCCGTTGCACCTAAGTATAAGTCCATATCATCACGGACATTAAACTCACTCAACACTTGGATGATTCGAGATGAAATACGAGTCCATAGGCAGCAACGATAAGCCATTGCTTGATCTGCTTTAAAACGGACACCGGCATGCACAACTTGAATGTTTTGTGCACCTAATTGTTCTAGTTCATCCGCAAGCAAGTTTTCTAGGCCGCGGGAAGTAATCGCTAAATATTGATTCATGGCGTTCTTTTCACACTAATATTGCGTCGAATTATAACTGAAATCACATTAAATACCTCGCTTTTACCACAATCAATTTCCTAATTAGCTGAAAAAAACAGCCTTTGCTAACGGATAGGCATTTTAACCTCGTTTTTTGAACATAAATTCAGCGCATATTTTTACTAGTAAATCCTTCATCATTCATAATGAGCACCATTGAGCACGGGTGGAAACAATGTGACTTAATTTTGCTGATGACTACCAATAAAAACAAGGTAGAACATATTGTTTACATACAAAGATAATACTCAAGCCATTAATTAGTAATGATATAACATGAAAAAATATTGGTTTCATAGTGAACATGGCGCCAAGTAAAAACGAATCGCTGACCTTTCAGTTACAATCTGGAATAATTGGAATAATCAGGCACGCTATTTTACAGCTAAAGGGCTGACGTCTTCAAAATAAGGAAATTAACAGATAATAAATGCGGTTATTCATCGCAATATAAGAAGATTATTAGTATTTAACTGTGCTTATATTGCTTATTATTTAGACTAGAATGTTCAATTTTTTGAGATAGATCACACAGCTATTGATATTCATATCACTCCTTTGGCACAATTTAATCAAAACCACCAGCGAACTAATAGCTCATAGATGAAATAAGAACACGGCTATACAACGAAGTATACAAGCCAATATAGTGATATTAAGAAATGATGGATTAAATATAGAACGATATAGCAAACGCCGACGAAAGATAACCAAGCAGATAACAGTGATGAAGGTATGAACACAAAGCGGGAAATAGTAGGTAGTAGAAAGAAGTGGAATCAAGTTTTATCGTATTAATGAAGAATCATACCATTACGTGAAGGTAACGTTTTTGAAATGAATAATGCAGCATTTTAAAAATAATTCACTAAAGCAGGTAAAGAATAACGAAAATACTATTCCCTACCCTACTAAAGCAAAGTTCATTGGCTTAGAGCCTAAATAAGATGTTATTCGATTATTCATTACACGGATCGTATCAGAAAAGTTCATTACCTTATTATTATCTAATGCCATAGGTGTCACATCAGCTAACATACAAAGGCTTGAATTACCGTCATTTTCGATAATAATAAACCGAGCACAGCTGTGTTCCGTTTGTAACATAACCACTTCTCCCCAATAAGGATCTGCCCCGACTTGTGGCGTAAAGAACCAGCTTTTAGCCATTATCGGTTTTTGAAAACGATACGTTGCCACAGCATTTAATGCTAATTCAGACTTACGCGCTTCAGATAATGCTAACTCATCCATCCCTTCTTTAAACGCTTGGTAAGCAGCGACATCCGTTACCGTAAAAACTTGCTTTGATGTTGATCTAGCTTCTTCAACTAATTTTTTGATTGGTATGGAAACACAAAATAATAATTCATTGCCAAGATCGAGCATCAGCGTATTACGTTTTATATCAAACCGCCAGTGCCAAGAATTGTTTGGAGTTAGCATGGATCCCTCGCTCTCTTACTCTGTATCAACGATTATAGATAAAATTTTACGTCACAGATGACAAATTAAAAGGGGAAAAATGATGACAATAATCTCTAAGTAATTATGTAGTTTTATTAATTTTTTAATTTGTAGATATGAAAAAGCCAAATTGAATGCATGATCCAATTTGGCTTATTAATAATTATCGTATGATGGATGAACGATGGGCTTAGCTGTTTATATTAAAGACCGTTAACAATGTCTTTTACTAAACGTGGGCCGTGATAAATAAAACCAGTATAAACTTGAACCAATTGCGCACCAGCTTGGATTTTTTCACGGGCTGACATTGCCGAATCAATCCCCCCCACACCAATAATAGGTAATACGCCATTCAACGCAATTGCCATTTTACGAATAACATCAGTACTCTTATTTTGTAATGGGCGACCACTTAAGCCTCCCATTTCATCACAATGATCCATACCTTCAACCAAGGTGCGATCTAATGTAGTGTTCGTACCGATAACGCCATCGATATTATTACGAATGAGTGACTCACAAACTTGAACAATTTCTTGATCATCAAGATCAGGGGCGATCTTAAGTGCTAGCGGTACATACTTGCCATGTAATTCAGCTAGCTCAGTTTGTTTTTGTTTTAGTTGTGATAATAGATCATCTAATGCTGCGCCATATTGTAGCGAACGTAATCCAGGCGTGTTTGGTGATGAAATGTTAACAGCAATATAGCCTGCGTACTGATAGACCTTTTCCATACAGATTAGATAGTCTTCAGCACCCTTTTCAATCGGTGTGTCTTTATTCTTACCGATATTAATACCAATCACACCGTCATAAGTCGACTTCTTAACATTCTCAACTAAATTATCGACACCGAGGTTATTAAAACCAAAACGGTTAATAATACCTTCAGCAGGAATCAAACGGAATAAACGCGGCTTATCATTACCCGACTGAGGGCGAGGTGTTACAGTACCAACTTCAACAAAACCAAATCCCATTGCGCCAAATGCATCAATACATTCGCCATTCTTATCTAGGCCAGCCGCTAGACCGACAGGATTTTTAAACGTAATACCCATAACTTCAACAGGACGCTCAGGAACATGTTGACGATAAAAGAGATCAAGTGGAGTACCAGTAAAGCGAGAAAAATTCTGAATAGCGAGGTCGTGTGCTTTTTCTGCATCCAACTGGAAAATAGCGGATCGTGCGATGCGATATAACATTATAACTCCATTAAAAATCCCGTATAAACGGGGTGGTATTATTCACAGTTATAAGGCTAAATACAATCCCTATTCATTTGATTATTATCAATAAAATATGGACTTATATTTTATGTCAATATTTACAATGGCTTATAAGCGGCATTAGTTTCAAATAATTGCCACAAAAAGCAAACGTTTTCGTACGTTCACGTTAAACGCACCATTTATCACACATAATGACTGTTAATTGATACATTCCATTTACGTTAAAAATAAACAAACATGCTTTTTATTTTAAAAGATGTGGACGAAAGATTGAGTAAACGGTTAACCACGAACGTGTATTTCCTTACTTCTCGTTTTTGCTGTTATTTATTTGTTTTAATTTAAATAAAGAAGGTTAATGATGGCATTTAATGCCGTGAGAACAATAACCACTTTGTAAAATAGCATGCAATAAGATTATTTCCATTCGTTATTTGTCGCTATTAAAAATAGGTAAAACCACAGTTAAAGGCGTTCGATTGCCTCAAGTTTATTATCACTGTTAACGATGACGCGGAATTTTCCTGTAATACCGGCATGGGTTAGAAAACCTCGTAGTCTTATTGCAGGAAGTTGAAGCTTTAAGCCTGTATCCGTTACAACCACCACACTACTGGCGGCACCTGAATAGTGTTGCAGAAAAAGGTTGTAACTAATATTAATAGTAAACGTAAAACTGCGCATCGCTAATTCCCTATTCGTTGTAATATCAAATCGGTTAAAACAATAAGATAAAATAAAAGCCAGTGACTTATTATCAATTAGTCACTGACTTGCATTTACAATCGCGTTAGATCATTAATTATTTATTTTTGATCAAGCGCTTTTTGGATTTTTTCAAATAAGTCTTTAGCCAAGTTATCCATCGCCGCTAATTTTTCAAGCTGCTCACGCATCAATTGCTGACGGTTAGCATCGTATTGGCGAAGTTTAAGTAAAGGCTCAATCAAACGAGCTGCTACTTGTGGGTTACTGGTATTTAAAATCTCTAAAATCTCAGTTAAAAACGCATAACCTGAACCATCTTTAGCATGGAAATGTACCGGGTTATTAGCACTAAAACCCGCCACTAAGCTACGAGTACGGTTAGGATTTTTCAAGCTAAATGTAGGATGATTCATTGTCTGACGCACATTTTCTAATGCATCTGCCGCAGGATTGGTACCTTGCAACATAAACCATTTATCCATCACTAAGCCATCATGGCTCCACTTATCACTGAAATCAGCCATTTGCTCTGTACGACAATCAAGTTGCGCATTATTGGCTGCCGACATTGCGGCCATCGTATCTGTCATGTTGTCAGCTGCTTTATATTGCGCTGCAACTAAAACATTACCTTGTGCAGTATATGCGAGGTATGACAAACATTTATTACGCAGTGCGCGTTGTGCCATTGCCGTATGATCTAAGCTATAGCTGCCTTGCGTTAAGCTGTGATAAATCGCACTAAACTCATCTTCCATTTCAGAAGCAAGTAACTGGGTAAATGCACCCACAACCTGATTGATCGCATCAACGTCAACAGTTGTATACCAACCTGCAATTTCATTTTCACTTGGTAGTGTTAGCATTTCAGCAATAAAAGCAGGATCAAGATTTTCATCCAGTAATGCACCACGGAACGCATCAATAACAGCGTCAGGTAACGTTACACTGTGACCTTGTTGTACTTGGGTTACATTCTGACGAATATATTTCGCTAATAGCATTTGTCCCGCATCCCAACGAGCAAATTCATTCGATGCATTAACCATTAAGAAAATCAACTCATCATCAGTGTAATCATATTCTAAAATCACTGGTGCTGAGAATTCACGTAACATCGAAATGACAGGCTGCTCTGCGACATTCTCAAATACAAATGTTTGCTCTGCTTCTTTTACATCAAGTACATTATGTACTGTTTCACCATTGATTTGTAAGGCAATCACTTCACCTTTGCTATTGTACAGTTCAATATCAAACGGAATATGCAGTGGTTGCTTTTCAACTTGCTCGGCTGTTGGTAGCGTTTGCTGCTTAATAGTGACAGCGTAACTCTTCGCTGGTGCATCATAAGTGGTTGATACACTAACAACCGGTGTACCTGCTTGACTGTACCAACGACGGAAACGACTTAAATCAATCCCAGAAGCATCTTCCATTGCTTGTGCGAAATCATCACAGGTTGCTGCTGTACCATCATGTCGCTCAAAGTATAGCTTCATGCCCGCTTGGAAATTTGCTTCACCCAATAAGGTATGCAGCATACGGATCACTTCACTGCCCTTTTCATACACGGTTAATGTATAGAAGTTATTCATTTGAATAACTTTTTCAGGACGAATTGGATGAGACATTGGGCCACGATCTTCAGCAAATTGTGGACCACGAACAATACGCACATTAGCAATACGGTTAACAGGTCGAGAGCCTAAATCTGAAGAAAACTCTTG
This sequence comes from uncultured Photobacterium sp., assembly GCF_947039875.1. Classification (GTDB taxonomy): domain Bacteria; phylum Pseudomonadota; class Gammaproteobacteria; order Enterobacterales; family Vibrionaceae; genus Photobacterium. The sequence goes on along the minus strand of NZ_CAMRAN010000016.1, from coordinate 49,462 downwards.
ATCACGGAAAACCGTTAAGCCTTCTTTTAAGCTTAATTGAAACCAATCACGACAAGTAACACGGTTACCAGTCCAATTGTGAAAATACTCATGACCAATCACTGCTTCAATACCTTGATAGTCAGTATCTGTTGCGGTATTTGGATTTGCTAATACAAACTTAGAGTTAAAGACATTGAGACCTTTATTCTCCATTGCACCCATATTAAAGAAATCAACCGCCACAATCATGTAAATATCTAGATCGTATTCAAGACCGAAACGTTCTTCATCCCACTTCATGGAATTCTTCAATGATGTCATTGCATAATCAGCACGATCAAGATTACCTTTATCGACAAAAATTTCTAGTGCAACATCACGTCCACTCATGGTGGTGAATGTGTCGCGCAATACATCAAAATCACCAGCAACGAGTGCAAATAAGTAAGATGGTTTAGGGAATGGGTCTTGCCACTGTACCCAATGGCGACCATTATCAAGCTCGCCTTCCGCTATTCGATTACCATTACTTAGCATGTAAGGAAAATCGGCTTTGTCTGCAATAATTTTAGTAGTGAAACGTGCTAAAACATCAGGGCGATCTAAATAGAACGTAATGCGGCGGAAACCTTCTGCTTCACACTGAGTACAAAAACCACCACCAGATTTATATAGACCTTCAAGTAGCGTATTAGCTTCAGGATTAATTTCAGTCGTAATTGCTAATTCAAAATCAGCAGGAAGATGAGTTAACGTCAAATGGCCTGACTGCTGGTGGTAATCTGACCACGCTTGGCCATTCACCGTCACACTGATCAATGTTAAATCATCACCATCTAACACTAACTCAGCATTTACTTGATCACTAAGTCGTACTACATGACTAACGGCAACAACAGTTGTTTTGGTATCATGAAGGTCAAATGTCAGATCGATATCTGTAATGGTGTAATCAGGCGAGCGATAGTCTGAACGATATTTTGCCGCAGGTTGAGTCACAGTAGAATGTTCTGTCATTATTTTTATATCCTTTATGATTGATCAAATGCTAGGCGCACGAGCGACCGATTAATGTTGACTGTTATGTATTAATATTGTGTCACCAATAACACTTTTCAAGCATGACTTCGTCGACAATATATATTAATACAAACATAATCGTTTCCGTGGTTTACTCGTGATACACGTTGAGATGATTAATGCAACAGTCACAATGCGTAAACTTGATATTCCTTGACGTAGTTCACCTCTTAGGTCACAATCTCACACCAGTTAAATAGTTTAGTTATTTATTTACTAAGCCTTATAAATCATGTCCAAGACATTGAATTTAAAGACCCTATAATTATAAAAATAAATTCTTTAAGTTTATTAATTTGAGTATCTACTACCAGGTATGAATAATAACAGACACAATAATGGGGTTATCGACTCCCTGCTTGATACTGATGCTTATAAACTGCATATGCAACAAGCAGTTTTCCATCAATACCCAGGCGTTGAAGCTGTAGCCGAATTTCATTGCCGTAGCGAAGAAGATTTACGTCCTTATGCTGCTGAAATTCAAGCACAAATTGATCACATTGCGACCTTATCTTTCACCCAAGGTGAACTCGATTTTTTATCGACTCTGACTTTTTTCCATGCTGATTACCTTGCATTTTTAAAAAATTTCAAACTTAATGCTAATAATGTTGAAATTGATGCTTCAGGTGATCAACTCGCGATTACGATTCGTGGCACTTGGCTTGATATCATTTTATGGGAAGTACCACTACTTGCCATTATCTGTGAAACGCGCTGTAAGCATCTTTACCCACAAGCAACTGCTGCCATTGCAATTAAACAATTAAAAACTAAAATTGACCGTTTTTATCATGATGCGAAAAACTGTGATTTAAGCCAATTTGCATTAGTTGATTTTGGAACGCGGCGCCGTTTTTCTAAAGATGTTCATCACCATGTTGTTGATTACCTAAAAGATAACATGCCTGAATTTAAAGGCACATCGAATTACTATTTAGCTTACACTCGCGGATTGACCCCTGTTGGTACTCAAGCACATGAGTGGTTCCAAGCACATCAACAACTTTCTGGGGAATTGGCTGACTCTCAACAACTTGCTCTAAACCGCTGGTTACAAGAATATCCTCATGATTTAGGTATAGCACTAACAGACTGTATCAATATGGATGCTTTTTTACGTGACTTCGATCAGCGTCTTTCAGAGCGTTTTATTGGTTTACGCCATGACAGTGGTGATCCTATTTCTTGGGGTGAAAAAGCCATTGCACACTACCAAAACTTAGGTATTGATCCTAAGATAAAATCTTTAGTATTTTCTGATAGCCTAACTCTTGATAAAGCATTAGTAATTTACAAACATTTTAATGATCGTATTAATGTGAGCTTTGGTATTGGTACACAACTTACTTGTGACCTACCCGATGTGAAAACACTGAATGTTGTTTTAAAACTAACAGAATGTGAAGGTCGTCCTGTCGCGAAGATATCGGACGAACCGGGTAAAAGTATTTGTCGTGATGAAAACTATCTTGATCAATTACGCACAGCATTTCAATTAGTTAACGAATAAATACTTACCTAAATTCCTTAAATAAAAAAGCGAACAGCTCTTGTTCGCTTTTTTACTTTTCTACGTCATCATCAATACAACTCATCGTAGTGATTACTCTCTATTTAATATTGCTTCCATACCAAAATATTTATTCGTCAGCGTTAGCGTATTCTGCCCATTCAATACAAAGCGGCTATCATGTTGTCCTTCTTCATATAACAGCACAATTTGATCATCTTCTAAATAATACACACCACGATGTTCTTTTGTTTTGCCTGCTTGATTAGATATTTCTGCAGAAAATAAAAAGTCTGGTCGTAATGACAATACAAACTCTGAAATATTATCAGCAACGTCTTGACCTGAAATATCTTTTGTTCGCCAGTTTCCCGCCAAATGCTCTGGCGCCAATTTAGTAAACTGAGCACCATCAAGTACAAATCGATTATAGTTTAGTAAGTAAGTATGAATTTGATCATCTTCACCTGCTGAAATAAAAGTAATATTGGTATCATCAATATCATAACCACCCGTCCACTGCTCAACTTGACCATCTATTCGTAATAAGCGCATCGCAAATTGATAATCTGATTTGAACATGACATGCATTGCACGATACCGTTCGCCATCACTTTCAATACCTTCTTGTTGTTCACTAAACCAATACCAATTACCCAATAAAAATGGATAATCAAATTCAGTAATATCATCAGCAACAGAGTGAAAACTAAATAAACTTAAAATAAATAACCAGAAAAAATAAAACGCCTTCATCATACGCATTTCCCCTTGATGGATATTTTAGCTTTTGAGTTGCCTCTTTTAAATTTCAGAGGTCATATACTTAAAGCTAGTTGGGAAACCTAATTCTCGATGAAAAATATGCGTAATATCACACTTTGTGATTTAATCTATCTCAAAAATAAGACATAAAAAGGTACGATCAAAAAAAGCGCTCCTAAGAGCGCTTTAATAATAGTGACATCAACACACTAATGTCATTCCGTTACCCATTATTACGATTGTTTCTGATCACTAAAATCAGCTGTTGTCGCGACAGCTTCATCAAGATAAACATCTGGTGCTTCATAATCTTTTGGCACCGCATCCAAATTAACAAAAGGTTTTTTACCTAATGCTTTTTGACGTTTATTTAAGCGGGCTAAATGATCTGAATCTTCTTTATCTTGTTCGGCTACACGTCTCTTTTCATTCAATGAAATCGTATTGATATCTTTTTCCTTCTTATAGGTCAAAATATCTTCATTGATAAAACCAAACTCCATATTATTTTTAATACGGGCTTGGTGTTCAGCTCTTAGTTTCGGTACAAGCGTAGTGTAATTATGTAACTTCTTATAACCTGCAGGTTTTATACTATCCCAAGGTAATGCATTATCTTCAACACTCTCTCCTGTTTCAGCAGGATCAATCGCTGAAGGAAAAGAAATATCAGGCACAACACCTAGGTTCTGAGTACTTCCACCATTAATACGGTAGAATTTTTGAATAGTATATTGAACATGGCCTAATGGTTTATCGAATAAATCATAAAGATGATTTAATGACCGGTGTTGTTGCACCGTACCTTTACCAAAAGATTGTTCACCTAAAACAATAGCGCGTCCGTAATCTTGCATAGCGGCAGCAAAAATTTCTGACGCTGATGCACTATAACGGTTAATTAATACGGTTAATGGTCCACCAAAAGAAATTTGACCATCTGAATCACCATTAACTTTAATTCGACCATAACTGTCTCGAACTTGCACTACAGGTCCACTAGCAATAAAGAGTCCTGTTAATGCAGTTGCTTCAGTTAGTGCACCACCGCCATTATTACGTAAGTCGATCACAACACCATCAACCTTCTGATTATTTAATTTAATCAGTTCTTTTTTGGTGTCTTCTGATAACCCCATGTAAAAGCTTGGAATCTCGATTACACCAATTTTTTTACCATCGACAGTTTTCACTTCCGATTTCGCTGCACGATCTTCAAGACGAATCTTGTCGCGTACAATAGTTACGGTGTAACTCTTTGCATTATTGCCTTCAGGTAGTATATCCAGGATAACCTTACTGCCTTTCGGCCCTTTGATTAACTGTACAACATCGTCAAGACGCCAACCAATGACATCAACAATTTTCTTGCCTTCTTGGCCTACGCCAATAATGCGATCACCTGTTGTGATTTTTTTCGAGTTCGATGCTGGTCCACCAGCAACTAAAGAACGAATTTTGGTATAGTCATCTTCAACCTGTAAAACTGCACCAATTCCTTCTAATGACAGATTCATCTCTGCCTGAAATTGTTCAGCATTACGTGGCGATAAATAGCTTGTATGTGGATCAACCTCACGTGAGAAGGCATTCATATAGAGCTGAAATACATCTTCACTGTGTGTTTGCGTTAGACGTTTAATTGCATTGTTATAGCGTTTAGTTAACGTCTTTTGAATTTCAGGCCACTTCTTTCCAGCAAGTTTAAGATTTAGCGCATCATATTTAACGCGTTGCTTCCAAATCTCATTGAGTTCAGTATTGTTTTTTGGCCATCCAAGCTCTGAACGATCAATAACAAAATTATCTTGACCATCGAATTTGATTTCAGTATCTAATTGCGTAAGTGCAAATTGATACCGTTCAAAACGACGTTGAAGGACTTTGTTAAAGATATCAAACGCAGCAGATGTATTTCCTGATTTCAGTTGATCATCTAACTGGTTTTTCCATTTACCAAACTGCTCGACATCTGTAACGTTGAGAAAGCTTTTATTATAATCAAGCATTTCAATATAACGATTGAATACTTGTCCAGAAAACTGATCATCAAGTGTAAAATGCTTATAGTGAGAACGCGTATAACGCGAAGCCACCCTAGTGCTTGCCGTTTCATGCTGCTTTTCAGAAGCAAGATGCGGCACATCACTTAATGAATACTTAGCCTCAGAGGCTTGAACCGAACCTGCTAACATCATGCCAGCAGCTATCAGTGAGAAACGGAATCGACAATTCATGTGTCGCGCACTCTCCTTTATGAACGCAAGTGCTCCGCTTTAACAGCCATTACTAGGCCATTATTTAAACGAACTCGCACATCGTCTTTATTGATTTCAACAATAGTCGCAGGCATATTACCTGAACCCATGTTCACCTGAACATTTTTGCCTACAATTACTTCATCAGCATTAAGCGCACGTGTCGTTTCTACAGGCTTCTTCTTAATACTAGCTGTTTTTGGCTTAGTATTGCTAGATTTAGCTGTTTTTGCTCGTACTTTTTTAACTTCGCCTTCTTTAGCCGCTTTTGCAATCGCTTGCTCTTTACGACGAGTACGTACTTTAGCTTTGCTTTCTTCTAAAGCTTTAAGCGCATGCTCAACGTGCTCTTGCTCTAGAATATCACAATCGTTACCATCTAGATCAACACGGTTTACACCCGCTTTAACACCGTGAAGGTAACGCCAAGAAGATGTGTATTGACGTAACGCTGTACGTAACTGAGTCTTGCTTACTTTTGGATCTTCATTCAGACGCTCTGCAAGGTCTTGGAAGATACCAATTTTAAGTGGCTTAGCTTCACCTTCAACAGTGAAACATTTAGGGAAACGCTCAGCGATGTATGCAATAACTTCTTTACTGTTCGTTAACTTTTCAGAGTTTTCCATGGAGTTTCCTGACATAAACGAGGATTGCTCGTTGTTTGTGCTTTGTTCAAAAAGAAATAGTGCTGCTATTATAATTACCTAACGAGGAAAAACCACCGAAAGCATGAAATTAGAGTACTTTTTGTAGTGCTTCTACAAAAGAAACTAGACCTTGTTCATCATTTTGGTCAAATCTTGACAAATTTGGGCTATCAATATCCAGCACGCCGATTAATTTTCCCTTTACTGTAAGCGGAATAACGATTTCTGAATTACTGGTAGCATCACAAGCAATGTGTCCAGGGAAAGTATGTACATCCGCAATACGTTGCACCTTATTTTCAGAAATAGCGGTGCCACACACACCTCGCCCAACAGGAATACGAACACAAGCTGGATTTCCTTGGAATGGACCCAAGACTAATTGCTCTTGTTTAAGCAAATAAAATCCAACCCAATTAATTTGTTCTAACTCCATATTTAATAGCGCACTAATATTAGATAGATTAGCAATAAGATCTGTTTCACCTTCAATTAGTGCCAATGCTTGTTGGGTGAGCCGATAATAAAAAGCCGTTGTGTTTCTCATAGCTTACTCCGTATATAGCCGTTAGAATAGCAAGAATAACATTAATAATAGGAATTATTCTCATAGTGAAAGATAAGAACCATCTTATGATTAATTGGTCTTGGTTACTACGACAAGCTAAGTTACATAAACCAAGATTACTTGTTGCAAACATTATTGCAGTTATTGCAACTTTAATCAGTGTACCTATCCCACTTTTAATGCCGTTAATGGTAGATGAAGTTTTATTGCATAAACCCGGTGAAGGCATCACTTATCTCAACGCCCTTCTACCTTCAGCTTGGCACAATGCAACGGGATATATTTTACTCGTACTGGTCTTAGTCGTATTAATGCGCACAGTTAGTCAGGCGTTGAATATACTGCAAAGTAGACAATTCACATTAGTATCAAAAGATATAACCTATAACTTACGCCAATATTTATTGGATAAATTAGGCCGCATAAGCATGCGTCAGTATGAAGAGCGTGGCAGCGGTGGTATTAGCTCCCACCTTATAACTGATGTTGAAACGATTGATAAATTTGTTGGTGATACATTAAGCCGCTTTATTATTGGGCTCTTTACCGTCGTCGGTACTGCTGGGGTTCTATTGTGGTTAGATTGGAAGCTTGGACTTTTCATTTTGATCATCAACCCTATTGTTGTTTATGCCTCTAAACTAATGGGCAGTCGCGTTAAAAATTTAAAAAGTAAAGAAAACAAATCTTATGAAGTCTTTCAACATCGTCTAATTGAGGTATTAGATGGCCTATATCAATTACGTGCCTCTAACCGTGAACATGATTTTTTAGAACAATTAAAAGGCAATGCCAATGATATTCGCCACAGTGCTGATAAATATGCGTGGCAATCAGAAGCTGCTGGTCGTGTTTCCTTTCTCTTATTCTTAATCGGATTTGAGATATTTCGCGCTGTCGCCATGTTGATGGTGTTATTTAGTAATTTAACCATTGGTGAAATGTTAGCTGTCTTTAGTTATCTATGGTTTATGTTAGGGCCAATTCAAGAATTATTAGGTATTCAATTCGCTTGGTATAGCGCATCTGCGGCAATGCAACGTCTTAATAGTTTATTATCATTGGAAGAAGAAACCCGTCTACCAGCAACGGTTTACCCTTTTAATGATAATCAAACCATTGCTATTAAAATTCGCAACTTACATTTTTCTTATGATAACGACAAAGAAGTGCTCTGCGGCTTAAACCTTGATATTCCAGCTGGTAAGCGTGTGGCTTTGGTGGGAGCCTCTGGCGGCGGTAAATCGACATTAATTCAATTACTATTAGGTATTTATCAAAAAAATAGTGGTGACATTTTAATAAACAGCCATCCTATTGAAGCCGTTAGCTATGAAGCCTTACGTGAAAAAATGGCGGTGGTATTACAACAACCCGTGTTATTTAATGAAACGTTACGTCATAACTTAACCCTTGGCGCATCATTTAGTGATGAACAATTATGGCAAGCATTAGATATCGCTCAACTTGCTGATGTAACAGAACGCTTGACCCATGGCTTAGATACTGAAATTGGCCGTCAAGGTATTCGCTTATCTGGCGGGCAGCGTCAACGATTAGCCATTGCGCGTATGGTACTAACCAATCCTGAGTTTGTTATTCTTGATGAAGCGACATCAGCATTAGACACCTCAACAGAAGCAGCACTACATTCCGCACTTAATGGCTTTTTGAAAAATAAAACCACGCTTATTGTTGCTCATCGTTTATCTGCCGTAAAACAAGCTGACATTATTTATGTACTTGAAGATGGTTTAGTTAGCCAGTCAGGTACACACTTAGAGTTAGTCAATACACAAGGGCTATATCAAACACTTTATGGGCCAATTCAGTCAGTTGACGTCCCTTCTCATCATATCGATTCTCACGAAGCAGTAGCCAGCGTCAACGCAAAATAATATAGTGTCATCGATCGGCGCTCATTGAGAGTATTCATCGTTTGTATTAACAATGGATAACTCGACACTCAATGAGCGCTTTTGTGCACCTCATTACAAAAGGAAGAAACGCACCATGTCGAAGGCTCGACGCTGCCCAGGCTGCGATTTACTTGTGCAGCCTGAAACGGCAACACAAGGACACAGTGCCTATTGCCCACGTTGTCATACTCGACTCTATCGCGGTGGTATTGCACACTTTAATGCAGAATTAGCGCTTGCGGTTGCTTGTCTTATTATTTATATCCCCACTATTAGTTTACCGCTAATTACTATTCGTCTAGTGGGTCAAATGATCCCCGCCACACTGGCATCTGGCACCATAGCACTCGCACCGACTTTCCCCGCTGTCGCCATATTAATTCTTTTTTGTAGTGCCATTGCCCCCTTATTACTGATCAGTGCAGTTTTGAGCGCGCAGTTCTCATTACGTCTTCGATACTTCCGTATTTTTAAAATGTCGTTATGGATCTTGTCCCATTTAAAACAATGGACAATGTTAGAGGTCTTCTTAGTTAGCTTGGCTATTTCATGTTTTAAAGTACAAGAGGTAGCGGAAATTTATGTTGGCGTAGGATTATATTGTTTAATCAGTATGCAAATATTATTGTCAGTATTACTAACGAAAATCAGTGTTCGTCGTTACTGGGATGCATGGCAACCAGAAGATGAACATATCAGTGATAAGCTCGATACTGTTTGCCATTGCTGTCAATTAACCCAAGAAGCATTACCCAATTGCCGCCGTTGTGATAGCCACTTGCATCATCGAATTCCTAAGTCGCTACAAAAAACATGGGCTTACCTTATTACCGCCAGTATTTTCATTTTACCCGCAAACCTTTATCCTATTTCTATCTTTATGAATAACGGCAAGCGTATTGAAGATACTATCTTTTCAGGAGTGGCTGGATTGGTTAAAACAGGAATGACGAGTATTGCCATCATTATATTTGTTGCTAGTATTGTTGTTCCCGTCGCTAAAATCATTGGGTTAGCATATATATTGTTATGCATTCAATTTAAACAACATCGCCACCGCCTACAACGTATGCGTATTTTTCGAATGGTGCATTGGATTGGAAAATGGTCAGTCATGGATCTTTTTGTTATCGCGATTATGGTCGCGTTAATCGATCGTGGACAAATTCTTGATTTCACGCCTGGACCTGGAGCAATCGCTTTTGCCATGGTCGTTATCTTAACAATGTTAGCAGCAGAGAGCTTAGATTCTCGTCTAATCTGGGACAAATATGAACAACGAACCAAATAACACACAACCACAACAGGTTAATATCCGTCGTGATCGCGGCTTATCTCCCCTATGGTTATTACCCCTTCTCGCCATTATTGTCGCAGGCTGGTTATTATATAAAGCGGTTAATGAAGGTGGCGAGCGTATCCAAATTCACTTTAATGATGCTGTCGGTTTAGTTGCTGGCCGTACAACAATTCGTTATCAAGGCTTAGAAGTCGGTATCGTTCGAGATGTGACATTATCTAAAGATCTTAAAAGTATTTATGTGTCTGCTGATATTTATCCTGAAGCGGTCAAAACGTTACACACACATACTCAATTTTGGCTAGTAAAACCAAAAGCATCCATTACTGGTATTTCAGGATTAGATGCGCTTGTATCTGGTAACTACATTGCCCTTCAACCTGGCTCTGGTGAGTTTGCGACTAAGTTTACTGCACTTGAAAATCAACCCGCCAACTTACCAGCACATAATGGTTTAACCCTGCAATTAAAAGCCCCTAATTTGGGCTCCTTAAGTATTGGCTCCCAAATTTTTTATAAAAAGATCCCTGTCGGTGAGATTTATAACTACACACTTAGTGCTAATAAAAAAGAAGTCTTAATAGATGCACTTATCAAGCCACGTTATGCTAATTTAGTCACCAATAAAAGTCGTTTTTGGAATGTTAGCGGTGTAAATGCCAATATTGGTTTTAATGGTGTTGATGTTCAATTTGAAAGTCTATCGGCACTCATTGCCGGAGCCATTGCCTTTGATTCGCCTGATGCTGGCAAACCGATTGATGAAGGGCACTTATTTAATCTCTATCCAGATATTAATACTGCTGGGCGTGGTATTGCGATCACTATTACATTGCCTGATAACAATGACGTCAGCAATGCAGGCGCGCCCATTATGTATCGAGGCTTACAGATTGGTAAAATTTCCGATCTAAAGTTGGATAATAAAACCAATAAAATTATTGCTCATGCTGCAATTGAGCCAAGCATGAGTGATTTGCTCAACAGCGGTTCTCGATTATTACTTGAAGAAGCACAAGTCTCACTTTCTGGTGTTAAAAATATTGGCAACCTTGTACGCGGTAACTACTTACGCTTAATTCCAGGCGAAGGTAAAAAAGCCCGTCACTTTACCGCTATTACCAAAAATACACTTGAAGAACAACAACCCGGCGTTGCTGTATTCTCTCTTTTTGCAGACAAGAGCTATGGCTTAAAATCAGGTACAGCACTGCGCTACCGTGGCATTGATGTTGGCCATATTACCGTAGTAAAACTCGATGGTGATCAGGTTCGATTTGATGCATTAATTCAACCACAATATACCCATTTAGTTCGCTCTCACAGTCGTTTCTTTATTGATGGCGGCATTGAAGCCAATATCAGTAATAACGGTGTCGACGTTTCGATTCCCGCAGCAGATCAACTAATAAGCAGTGCAATAAGCTTTACTGCAAGTGGCAAACCAGGCATAAAAAAGCAATATTCACTATTTAAAAATAGACACTTAGCTAAACTTGCTGATGAGAAATTAAAAGGATTTACAACACTAACACTTGTAACGAAAAACTTGCCACCTATCTCTGAAGGTAGCCCCGTGCTTTATCGTAATTTACAAGTAGGTGAAATCACCAGTTTTTCACTTACAACCTCAGGGGTTGAAATTAAACTCAACATCCAAAAGCAATACCGCCATCTAATCGACAGTAATACCGTCTTTTGGAACCGTTCAGGTGTAGAAGTTGAAGCTGGGCTTAACGGCGTTAAAATCAAAGCAGATCCCTTATCAACATTATTAAAAGGTGGCATTGCGTTTGATTCAATCAAAGGTGTGGTTAATCGTTCTGGTAATAGTTATAAACTTTACTCAAGTTTAAGTGATGCGCAAGATTTTGGTGTCATGATCACATTAACTGCTAATGATGCCCGTTCGATATCAAAATCAACCGCGATTAAATATCAAGGTGTCATCATTGGTAAAGTGGATAATATCAAACCAAACTTTGACCATAATAATGTCACTGTAGAAGCGCGCTTATTCCCTCAGTATGCCAATATCGTTGCGCGTAAAGATAGTTACTTCTGGGTTGTAAAACCAAAAATCAGTTTAAGTGGTAGTGAAAATTTAGACTCACTATTAAGCTCATATATTGCCGTACAACCAGGAAAAGGAGTCAGCGCTAATCGTTTTAAATTAGGCTCTGCTGAATTATTTGATGCAGGAAAAACCTTTATTCTTGAAAGTGAACAACGTGGATCTATCAGTGAAGGTACACCACTACTTTACCGTGATATTCAAGTCGGACAAGTCATCAAAGTTACTTTAGGTGCATTAGCGGATCGGGTATTAATTACCGTTCAAATCGAACAAAAATACCGTCATCTTGTTCGTGCAAATAGCGTATTCTGGAATACTTCTGGCCTAAATGTCGATGTAGGCATTACAGGTGCAAAAGTAAAAGCAGGTACGTTTGATAGCTTACTGCGCGGTGGGATCTCATTTGCAACGCCTGCGACACAGCCATTGGCACCACAGGCAAAACAAGGTAAACACTTTTTACTTAATAAAGAAGTTAATCCACAATGGGTAAATTGGCGCACCGCTATTCCTATCAAATAATCACATAAACACCCTATATAAAAGGAGCATCTGATGCTCCTTTTTTGATCGCTTAACGCAAATAAATACGGTTTTTGTACACAATATAAAACGGATAATCCGCCCTCATCTATAACAAACTTAGAAGCATTGATAGCTGATATATATTTGTTCCTATTTAGTATAGAATCCCGACATTGCTAGTTTGACAGAGAGTGCTACCTTGCATCCTAATATCTATATTCCTGACGCTTTTATTGATCTCATCAAGCATACAATGCCAGAAAACCTGAGTATTGATGAGTTTATTAGCTGTTGTAAAACGCCGCTACGTCGCAGCATTCGCGTTAATACACTTAAAATAAGTGTGGCTGACTTTCTTACTCGCGTTGCTGATAAAGATTGGACCTTAACCCCAGTTCCTTGGTGTGATACAGGTTTTTGGATCAAACGTGAGGATGAAGAAAGCGTTTCATTAGGTAACACTGCCGAACATATGGCTGGATTGTTTTACATTCAAGAAGCCAGTTCAATGATGCCGGTTACCGCTTTACTTGATAACAACCACGCCCTTGATTGCGTGCTTGATATGGCATCAGCACCAGGTTCTAAAACAACTCAAATTGCTTGTACGATGCAAAACCAAGGCGCATTAGTAGCAAATGAACTTGCTGCAAGCCGTATTAAAGTATTACACGCCAACCTACAGCGTTGCGGCGTCCATAACGCGGCCTTAACACACTTTGATGGTTGTGTCTTTGGTACATGGGCACCTGAAGCGTTTGACTCAATCTTGCTCGATGCCCCCTGTTCTGGTGAAGGCGCGATTCGTAAAGATGATGACGCAATGGCAAACTGGAGCCTTGAATCTATCGATGAAATTGCCGCAGTACAACGCAGGTTAATTGTTAGTGCATTCCAAGCACTAAAACCAGACGGTGTTATGGTGTATTCAACCTGTACCCTTAACCAGCGTGAAAACCAAGAAGTCTGTCATTACCTAAAAGAAACCTTTGGTGATGCGGTTGAATTTGAATCTTTAGGGGATTTATTCGAAGGCGCAGCCAAGGCATTAACGACTGAAGGCTTCTTACACGTTTATCCTCAGGTTTTTGATAGTGAAGGCTTCTTTGTTGCACGGATTCGTAAGCATGCTTCCGTTGACACCGATCCAGTTAAAAAACGCATGGGCAAATTTCCTTTTAGCCAAGTTAAAACCGACGAACAACAACTAATTGCTGAACAACTCAATACCGATCTTAATATTAGTTTATCGGCTAACAGTGATATTTGGTTACGAGATAAAGAAGTTTGGTTATTTCCAACGCAAATAAAACATTTAATTGGTGAGATTCGTTTCCAACGTATCGGTATTAAATTAGCAGAGCAACATAAGAAAGGTTATCGCTGGCAACATGAGGCGATAATGACACTAGCGACAGGTCAAGAATCTGTTGCTATTGCATTAACAGCTGCCCAAGCTAAAGAGTGGTTTATGGGGCGTGATATCCGCCCAGAAAACTTAACAGGTAAAGGCGAAGTTATTGTGACTTACCGTGACTACCCTATTGGTATCGGTAAATGGGTTGGGAATCGAATTAAAAATGGTTTACCTCGTGAATTAGTACGTGATACTAACTTGTTTGATATTTAATTCTATTCAACGCACTAGGGTTAACTACAACTTTATTGATAAAATAGTCATAAAAACTGGAAAATCATCAAAGCTGAGCTAATATTGATAGTGTAATCACATTCCAGATATAACCAGTTAGCGCAAGGCTCATCACTGAGCCTATTCCCCTAAGCCCGATACAGGAATAGTTTCGGGCTCTTTTTATGCTTTGTCATTCTTTTTTACTCTAGCCTCAAACATACCGAATAAAAAACAAGCAAAAAAAACCTGAGCAATTATAGCCCAGGCCTTCATTAACCAACAAACATAAGATTAATTATGTTTGTGTGCTGTAATTTCTGCTTTTTTAAGATCTTTAACGTTCTTGCTAACGTCACGGCGCTCTTTAGATAGCTCCGCACTAATGATGATATGATCATCAACACGATCTTCGTAATCAGCTTTCATATTTTCGATGATTTCTAACATTTGATCGTGACTCATATCTGGTTTGATATAATCCAGCATGTTTTCTAATAATTCTACACGCTTACGGTTATCACGAATTTTACGATCGTTATCTAGGATCTCGCGTTTAAGTTTATTTTTACGGCGAGTCTGACGAACAAGTTCAAGGATGTTGTTCATGTTTTGTCCTTAGTCTGAAAATAAAGCCTTGTGAAACTGATTTAATGCTAATAATTAGGAAAAATGCACTTCCTAGTACATAACCGTCGAGTCTCAGTTTTTTTCTAAAATCGTTATAACAGAAAATCTGCTGTAAACTCAAGTAATAACCGCAGATTATCATCTAGGTGATGCGTTAACATACGCTCAAAGATCTTTCATTAGCTAAATTATGCCCTTTCTTATTTAAATTTGCTTTGATTTCGTTCAAGAAACATTTGAGATAATAACTAATAAAAAAGACATTTAGATGAAAGACCAAAGAAATAATGATGACACGACAATAATGATGTTTTCTTCATAAAAATAATCAATTTGATTTGCAAATCACCGATCACCGCCTAATCTTCATAATAGACCAGTACTTATTTACAATGAAAGCAATCTGAACAAGGATATCTTCGCTGTCATCTTCATGATCAGCAACAGAGTTCAACACTCAAATCGCTCCGTAATCAAATATTGGCCATACCGTGTGAAAATAGATTGATCAGGAGACAACATGTCAAAAGCAACAGGTACCGTTAAGTGGTTTAACGAAGAAAAAGGGTTTGGTTTTATCACTCAAGATGACGGCGGTGCTGATGTATTTGTACACTTCCGTGCGATTAGTGGCGATGGCTTTAAAACCTTAGCTGAAGGCCAAAAAGTATCTTACGAAACAGAGCAAGGTCCTAAAGGTCTTCAAGCTGCAAACGTTGAAAGAGTCTAATAATCTTGAACAGTAGCAATACTAAAGGGCTCATTGGGCCCTTTTCTATCTTTGCTCACAACAGACATACAAGCTTAATAAACACAATATCATTCGATACATAATAAAAACCCAATTCTAGCCGCTCGCCCCCTCACAATGAGCACTCAGTAGCATAATTTAGTGACATGTTATTTTGTTAAAGTGGTCACATTATTAGCTTGTTCTTACAAGAGAAACTTGCCCTTTTAAAGTGAAAATGGCCTAATACTCGTGGTTTTATTAAAGACCTATTTATGCAACAAATTGAAAGAGAAAACTTCGATATACTGTTCAAATGTTCACAGTTGTCCTGAAGCGCTTCATTATTCTTTTGTACATAAGTAAAACAGCGTAATGTGCGCTATTAATTTATTATTTCAGGAGACATAACATGTCTAAAGCAACTGGTATCGTTAAGTGGTTCAACGATGAGAAAGGTTTCGGTTTTATCACTCAAGACAATGGCGGTGCTGACGTATTCGTTCACTTCCGTGCTATCACTGGTGAAGGCTTCAAATCTCTAGCTGAAGGTCAAAAAGTTTCTTTTGACGTTGAGCAAGGCCAAAAAGGCCCTCAAGCTGCTAACGTTGAGCGCGTTTAATTTTTCAACGGACAGTTGAAAGAAGTAAAGGGTATTCTAAATACCCTTTTTTTGTATCTATTCTTTATGTAACCGCAGATCACACCGCCTCGTACACCATTTTTACGCGTGGTTGAGCAAGACCAAAATAATCACTTTCTTGTTCTACATCTGTAAAACCGAGCTGTTGATACAAATTTTTAGCATGATTGTCTGGATGTACTGTTAACCACAGTTTTTCACACCCAGTAAGTGCCGCCATAGCTTCTTGCATTAGTTTTTTCCCTACCCCACGTCCCTGTACACTACTATCGACAGCTAATGCCAATATCCAGCCATCGATTGCCTTTAAGGATATACCATTAAATTGAGGTGCACACAGCACATAGCCAATAACATTATTCTGTTCACGAGCGACTAATAAGCCAGCAGGCCAACAATCATAAGCCTGACGAATAAAAAAATCAGGATAGCCATGATCACCAAACAAATGCTGTTCTAACTGATAGACCGCGTATAAATCTTCTTTTTTAGCTACGCCAATCGTTATTGTCTGAACCACATTATTCCCTATGCATTATGTTTATGACGATTATAAAAAAACCAGCATCGCATAACGACACTGGCTTTATAAGACAATAATAACTAATTATTATTTATCAGCACGGCTCATGAACTTGTGTTCAGCTGTGTTGATTTTAATTTTTTCACCGTTTGCAATGTACTCAGGAACTTGAACAACAAGACCTGTAGATAATGTTGCAGGCTTAGTACGAGCACTTGCAGATGCGCCTTTAATTGACGGATCTGTCTCAACAATTGTTAGCTCTACTGTTGCTGGTAGTTCTAGTGCAACAGGTGCACCGTCTACAGTCAATACTTCAATACCTTTAGTATCTTCAGTGATGAACAGTAATTCTTCTGCAATTGATTCTTTAGTGAAAGTGTATGGAGTGTAATCTTCATCATCCATAAACACATATTCTTCACCATCAATGTATGAGAACGATGCTTTTTGACGACGGAAATCTGCCAACGTAATCATTTCATCAGCTTTGAAGCTAACATCTGATTTTGAGCCCGTTGCAACATCATAAATACGCATACGGTAAAGACTTGCGCCTGCACGACCACTAGGCGTTAGCTTAGTAATTTCTTTAACTAAAGCTACTTTACCGTTAAGTTCAATAGCAGCAAATTTTTTAATCTCACTAGCCTTTGGCATGATCATTATTCCAAAAATAAATAGTGGTGAGAAATTACACCAAGATGCAGATTTATAGCAAGTAATATGATAGTTCAATCTCTATTTTTTTGCATTGTTCTACTAACATGGTCAATAGATAGACAAGACAATAATCAGATCATCTTATTACTCTATTGTTATTACTTTATATAATATACAGCTCATAAGAATCAATATAACTGTTATCTTAGGGTAATATTAACTCACTAATATCCGTTAATGCCCACGTACAATTCTGTTCCTTAAAACCAATTTTAGAATAATATCCTGCCGCTTCAGGCGCGGATAATGAAACAATTTTACAACTCTCAGCCACAGATTCTGCCGTGACTAAAATAAGATATTTACCAATACCCATCGATTGAACATTTTCATCAACCGCAAGATCAGATAAGTAGCAATAAGCATAGAAATCTGTCATTGAACGCGCCAATCCCACAAGTTGCTCATCAACCCATGCCGTGACGATTAAATTACTATTGTTTAATATACTTTGGACAACCGCTTCATCATCAACCATTCGAGGTTCATTTAATGCTATTTTGTTCATTAATTCAATGTATTGATGTACTGTGATTGGATGATTAACTTTATAGTCAATTTCCATTTTAACCCTTTAACGCTGACGTTATCTATGATTTGAATACTACACTAAATTGTAATTATAGCGCGTCAATATCAGTAATTAATTTAATGTTATGAGGTTCAAAGGTGAAATTCGGGGGGAAGTAAATTACAGATAAAAAATAGCGACGTAATAATCTGCATTATCACATCGCTAGTAATATTTTACTTATTTTCAGATGTATAGCTGGAATATGAGCAGTAATAGCAACCATTTGATTGAGGATATATCTTTTTAGCTGCCTCTAATGCAGTACTACAGGCTGTATGATAACCAAGCGCATCACAATTTTTTGAACCTGGGCTGTGGCTACATGTTGCTGTATGAATTTCATGATCGCCGTTATCTTGCGCATTTTTATCAACATAAAACAAACTCATAATCACCTCTGAATAGTAGTATTCTTAAGTAAAGACATTACTCCTATCAAATTGTAGGAGATACTCAATAATCCCAATAGTTAGATTTGTATCACTTTCAGTTGGCTACATTCACCCATGAATAATAATACTGTGATTAACCCGCTTTATTTAGATATTACTCTCAGTCTTTGCATCACATTATTCCACAACTGATTTATTTATGAATCTAACTCAACTTCATCTGATAATGGGCGTTTTTTTAATGCAAATACAGCCAAAATAAAGGCGATTACGGCGACTACTGCCATCATAAGATAAGTCGAAGTAAACCCTGACTCTAACAGACGAGAATCAACCCCTGCTAAACCATTTTGACTACTCGCCAACACATTATCAGGCAATTGGAAATGGAAGACCGCAGAACAAACAGCAACACCAATAGCACCGCCTAGCTCACGCCCAAAATTAAACAATGACATCCCAATACCACGATCTCGCGGTGGTAATACATTTTGTACAACCACACTTAAAGCAGGCAATGTGAAACCCAATCCAAGACCAGCAAAAATAAGTGCTAATTTCACTTCAAAATCAAAATGTAATTGCCATAAAGCCAAGGCTGTCATGAAAAATCCAAGCATGACGAAAATTTTATAATTACCCCAACGCGCGATTAACTTGCCGCCAATAAATGCGCCGGTTGTAATACTAAACATGAAGATCATCATAAATAGTCCACTCTCTGATGCGGTTAATCCTTTTTGCCATTGAAGCTGTAAAGGAAAATAAACCAACACGGCAAACATCAGTAACTGTGAACATAAAATTAAACTCACGCTAACTAAGTAACCAGGCAAACGCGCTAAACGAGCAGGAAGGATTGGATCTTTCGCGAATTTTTCCACAATATAAAGCAGTATTAGCGATAACAATAACGCACTTGACACCCAACCTATTGGAAGTTGAGATTCAGGAGATAACAGTAATAGCACCAGTGTCGTCACACTGATAAGCAGTGCCGCCCCTTTCCAGTCAAATGGCGATTTTCGACCTTTACTTAAATGAGATAAAGTACGATTAACCATCAATAAAGCCAGTAAACCTAATGGTAAATTGATCCAAAAGATCCAGCGCCAGTTAAGATGTTCTGCAAAAAAGCCCCCCAGTAATGGTCCTGCAATACTGGATACCGCATAAACAATCGAAATATAACCTTGATATTTACCTACAATACGAGCAGGAATACTGTCTGCGATCACCGTAAAGGCTAATGCAATTAAACCACCGCCCCCCAGTCCTTGCAAAACACGACTTGCAATTAATTGACCTAACGTATCAGATAAACCACACGCAATAGAGCCCAGCATAAATAAAACAATACTTACGTTGAGCATTTTTACACGCCCAAAAATATCACTCAATTTACCGTAAACAGGAAGGACAGCAGTTGCCGCTAATAAATAGGCCGTTACGACCCAAGTTAATGCCTGTCCTGCATTGAGATCCTGGCCAATAAGAGATAATGGTGTAGTAACAATACTTTTTTCTAGCGATCCTAAAGCAATAACAAGTGCAACACTGGCAAATATGCGTTGAGGTGACATTCCTTTTCCTTTATTTAAGTATACAAATACAACTCACTGTATTGCTTCATTATATTTAAAAACATCATCATCAAAACAGTTTGAATAATTTGTTAATATCTAAATAAAATCAATACTCTATCCCAACATTTAGTTTAATACTTTCTCTTTAATCACGGTCATTACGCCTTGGTCATTGTTGCTCGGTGCATGAAAGCGCGCTAGTTGTTTTATTTCAGGATGCGCATTGTCCATCGCATAACTAAAATAGGTTTCTTTTAGCATTTCAACATCATTTAAGAAATCACCAAAACTCATGCTTTCTTCAAACGTAAAATCAAAAATACGTTGTAATTCCTTAATCGCAGCACCTTTAGAGGCGGTTTTATGCATCACATCAAGCCATACTTTAGCACTGATCACTACTTGATGAGTTTGAGAATATAACGGCGCAATAATAGGATATACCAGCGCCTCGGTACCATTAAAGTTAAGTACCGCAATCTTAATAAATTCATCATCAACAGCCAGTAAATCATTAACGAATTCAAGGTTATGGTAATATTTCTTAATTTCTTCTAGCGCGTGTTCATCTGTTGTTTCAGTATAAGCAGAGTTTTTACCGCAGAGAACAATGAAGGTATCATCAATCGTTTTAATACTAGTAATGATGGCATGAATTTCAGGCGTAGGGATAGTTGAACTGTAAAGCTCTTTGCCTTGGTGCATCACTAACGTACCGTTTTCAGCAATAAATAACATCTTGTCTTTAATTGGCTCAAACGTATTCGCTAAACTCTGATACTGCCGACCAGACGCCGCAGCAAACAGAATATTTTTAGCATCCAATTGATTAAATACTTCGTAAAAATCAGCAGGAAGTACCTTGTCATCACTCAGTAACGTGCCATCCATGTCTGTTGCGATAAATTTAATTGAAGATGCCATAAACAGTAATTATTCCAACATGTTATTATTAATGCTGAATATTCTACCTGCTAATGATATTAATTTTAATCAAAAAACACCATTACATTACATAATGGTGTTCTTTCAACGGAACAATTAATGATGATTGTTCCTTTTTTTCTTTGATGATGATTTTACTTCTGCGTTACAGCACCCCCCAATATTTTCTTTTTTTGCTTTTAGGTATAACTGTATAAATAAAAAGAACATAAAGAATAAAAAAACAACGACAGAAATAATGACATATAAAGGAAATAGTTCATCTGTGCTCATAAAATGCGCCTTAGTTATGCAATGTATCAACAACCTAAATAAGAATGTAATTCATTACCAATATTTGTCAATAGAATTTATAGCCTCACTTAAGTGTAAAAATGTCATACCTTACCCCTCGCTCGTGACACTGTAACACCTGCAATTTGATTACGCTAACGACGTCTTACTCATTACTACTTGGCACAATAAACCGAGCTAGTTTTTTAATATCAGGATGGGCATTAGTCATCGCGTAACTAAAATAGGTTTCATTAAGCATTTCAACATCATTGAAAAAGTCACAAAAACTCATACTATTTTCAAACGTAAATCCAAATTGATCACGCACCGCCTTAATCACCTGCCCTTTGGATGTTTGCTTATCCATGACGTCTAACCTAGCGCTACTAACATATAACTGCGACACTCCTAGTATTCAAAGAGTGTCGCTATGTATCATAGAATAGTCTCTGTTTTATAATTACTTATCTGCCGCTGATAATAACTTTTCTTGGAAAGTAAGCATTGTTACTTTCTGCTTTATTAATACGCCAGAATATGATTTATCAATCGATGCTTTCTTCATGTATCGTTGTAAAGAGATCGTATTTGTGGCGGCTTTATCAAAGCTAACAGTTCCCATAAAGTCGCCATCTTTAGCCGATGCTGCATAAGAAACTAAACTAATTACTGTAATTAAAAAAGCATGAATAACGTATTTCATAATAAAGCACCTATTGTGGATTATGAGATAATAATTTTTTATTGTGTTCAACAACCATTATTGCGATTGCTAAAAATAGAATGTCTTTAACTAAAAAGAAGTTTGCAATGGGAACGTTATCGACCACTTTCCAAGTATTTGGTGTCGTAAATAAAAAACTGAGTGTCACGATAAAAATAGCACTTGCTATAACACCTGAGATATAGCCAATTTTTGGGTTAAAGAAGCCATAAATAAGCCCAATTGCCACCACTATCTCACTTAAACCAACCAGATTAGACACGGTTTGGACTGAGAAGAAATGGTATGTCCACCCCATTAAGGGATGATTTTTAATAAGCGGTTCAATTGCTGCCGCTTCCGTTGGCGTAAATTTAAAAATACCAATCCACAATAAAACTAACACAACGCCGAAAACACCTAATTTATACCCTACCGTTGTTGCTGGTGGTGCTACTGTATTTGTTCTTAAACTTTCCATATTGATCCTACCCAACCAGATTGAACTAAACTGTTCAGTTCAATCTAGTGTGTAAGTGATTACCTGTCAAGAGTTTTGAACTAAACAGTTTATTTTGTTATGATCAAGGTAATGACAAAAGAGGTAAGGTCCATGAATAAACAACAACAAAAGCGATTGAATATTATTAATAAAACAATCACTTTATGTGCGCAATATGGCTTCCATGGCACGAGTATGGATACGATCACAACTGCAACAGGGGTATCAAAAGCAACCATCTATAAGTATTTCATTTCAAAAGAAAATCTTATAAAAGAAGCGCTTATTTTATTCAGTGAACGCGCCTTGAATCACCTCGTTC
This sequence comes from uncultured Photobacterium sp., assembly GCF_947039875.1. Lineage (GTDB taxonomy): Bacteria > Pseudomonadota > Gammaproteobacteria > Enterobacterales > Vibrionaceae > Photobacterium. The sequence goes on along the minus strand of NZ_CAMRAN010000016.1, from coordinate 26,643 downwards.
TTACGTTTTCTGACCCATCATTAACACTTGAACAAAAGCTATCAGAACGGTTTGATCTCTTAGTCGCATTAGTAAAAGATGATTTATTTAATGGGTGTTATTTTCAATTAGCCTATAGTGAATTCAACCATACTGACGATGACATTGCAGATATATGCAGTGGCTATAAGAATATGCGTGTCGATATGATTAAAGCGTTGTTAATTGAAAATAATATTAATAATGCTGAACTTAAATCACAACAAGCAGAATTAATCTTTAATGGCCTACTTGCATCGTTACAAATAACAAAAAACACCAATTTAATTCCGATGGCGAAAGAAATGTATCTCAATATTATTCTTAATGATAATAAGTAGTTATTTTAATGAGATAGCCATTATAAAAACATAATGGCCATCTAGCCTCTTTCCATAATGTCATATTTTAAATAATTTCACATTTGACATCGGTCACATATCAATAATAATTGTCTTTGATAATAATCATTATAATGGCATAAGGATAAATATAAGTTTATTCGCATACATGTATAACAGCTATAATTTAATATAGCTATAACATATAGAATTATAAGTATGCACATGAAAAAAGGACAATTCATATGAAACTTTCTTTTATTTTCTGTTTATTATTTGTTTCAACATCAGCTTTCTCTAGTACTGACGTTATAAATTCAAAATTCCATAACCCAAATAACAAAAAGATCAGCCAAAAAATAGAAATACCAACCGTTATTGACAATAGAGTGATCAATTCAAAGTTTCATCATCCCGAAAATAAAGAGCACCATGTTATAAAGAAAAGTAAATCATCGTGATTAGACTGCAATAAAAAAGGAGTCGCGACAATTATCCGCGATACCGCGTATGACTGCCTGCGACCCCTACTCTTTCGCATTACTTTTGGGCACTTACACCCATTAAGTGATCAATCTTCTGTATGTTTTTAAAACCAGCCGCTTTTAATCGACGGATAACCCCATCAACAAAACCGCTGCCTTTCTTCATGATATGTGGATTTCCCGTATAATGGAAAAGACGTCCATCTTGACGCAACACACGGTAGATCTCACTATAGAACTCTTCGCTATACAGTTCACCAGCAAGAGAAAAACGTGGTGGATCATGAATAACAGCATCAAAAGACATTGAAGGCATTGTTTCAATCAACTCAAAGCTACTGCCCTGACGTTGTTCAATCCCATCATTGTTCAAGTCACGTGACCAAGGATTTTGAGCTCGTAAACCCATTACAGATTCGCTTAGTTCAATGGTTAATACTTTTTTAGCACCTAAACGGTGTGCGGCAATCGCGGCGTAGCCTAAACCACTGCAGCAGTCGAGTACATTATCACCACAACGAACCGCTTGTTGCGCCATCTCTGATGCACTTTTGAAAGGATCGGTTCCTTTCGAGATATGCATTTTAACACCACTTATCTCAAGCAGTGGCGCACCCTCTGTTGGTGCTAATTTGTAATAACCTACACTGCGATCTTCTAACGGATCCATCTCGCCATCATTACAAAGATAAATTCTTTGCGTTTTTTTAACGATTTTTTTCAGATCAGCAATAGAAAGATGATTCTCTTCATCAAGAATTAAACCTTGATCATTTACGATAAAGTCTTGCTCTGTGAGATTAAGATCTGTCGATATTCGGACGCTAGAAAGCCCTTGCTTGATGGCATCTAATGCCTGTTGCGCATTTTTTGTATGAAGGTAATAGCCAAGCATAGTTCATTTATCTAATTGGAAACACTGGCGGTATTATAACATAAAACAAAACCGTCATATCTCTATCGTAACTAACCAAGTCACCCTAATTTAAATACGTGCCTTTGTACTCTTATTGAGTTATAGCGCATTGAATGTGAATATACATAATCACTTTATAGCAACGTAATTTTAGTCGAAGACACAAAATAGCCGTAACAAAAGGCAATATTTTTTAAAAACAAAACATTAAAAATCAATGAAATAGCAAAACTACCTACAGATAGGTAGAAAAATAATTTGACGTTAAAAACAAATCACATTATATTTAAAACCAATGAAGCGAAGCACAAACTATTTAACTAAGATGCTCGCTTTTTTTTCAATCAAACGACCTACCAACCAGTAGGTAGCCAGATAATAAAGGAATACATTATGTTTACTACATCATCAATAGCACTCATCGTTGGCGGTTCATCAGGTATGGGTAAAGCAACCGCAGAACGCTTATTAACCGCAGGCGTTCCTGTTATGATTTTATCGCACAATGCAGAAAACTTGGCCACAGCAAAAGCCGATTTAGAACAACGTACAGGCGGCATTGTTGAAACAGCACAAGTTGATTTATATAATCCTGAAGACGTAAATACTTTTATTGGCCAACTTGAAAGTGAAAGCCGCCATATTGGCTATCTAGTTAACGCTGCTGGTTTTTTTAAACCCGTCAGTTTTCTAGAACATACCGAAAAAGATTACAATCTTCAATTAGATATCAATAAAGCATTTTTCTTCATTACTCAAGCCGTTGCAAAAAACATGCAACAACATGGTGGCGGTTCAATCGTAAATATTGGTTCAATGTGGGCACATCAAGCGATTAAAGCAACCCCATCATCGGCTTATTCAATGCAAAAAGCAGCCTTACATGCGTTTACCCGCAATTTAGCGATGGAATTAGCAGACGACAATATTCGTGCAAATGCTGTCGCCCCGGCGGTTGTACTGTCAACAATTTATAAATCATTTATTGCTGAAGATGAAATTGAAACCGCTCTACAAGGGTTTAATGATTTCCACCCGATTGGACACATCGGTTCAACCACCGATATTGCAGATGCGGTTGAGTTTTTATTATCAGATAAAGCAAAATGGATCACAGGTACGGTGCTTGACGTCGACGGTGGCGTAATGGCGGGACGTAATTAATTAACAGGAAACAATTCACAGAAACAATAGCAGTCATTTTTATTGAATAATGGTGATGAATACGTCACCATTACCTTTCTACTCATAGGTAGAAAGAATTGTGTTATTTAATACTAAATGATAGATTATTGATCTTCTTAACAATGTGAATATCAATGATGAAAGATATTAATCCTACAGCAGCAAAAATTGCTGATATTGCCGAAAAATACATTCAATGCCGTGGTTTTAACGGGTTTAGTTTTCGTGATATTCAAGATGAGCTGGGCATAAAAACAGCCAGCATTCATTATCACTATAAAACTAAGCAAGATTTAGCCATTGTTGTCTTTGAACGTTACCTTGCACGATATAAAACAGCGTTAATATCCATCGAGCAACAACATGTAACCGCTACAGATAAATTAAAAGCGTTAGCCAATATTTTTATTACAGTACGTAATGAAGATAAACTGTGTTTATGTGGTATGTATGCATCGGACTTTTATTCTCTCACTGATAGCTTAGAAATTCAGCTTGATCGATTTGTTACTTTTAATGAGCAATGGATAGAACAAGTAATAACGGCAGGTATTAACACCGGTGAATTTCCATCGCAATTAATTGCCACAGATGCCGCGCGCCTTTATTTTGTATCATTAGAAGGCTGTATGCTTATTTCACAATTTAAAGATGCTAATTATATTCAGGCAGTCGTTAACAACTACTTTAGTGTCGTTTTAAACATTACAGAATAATTGTAAGGTACAAACAATACAGAATATTTCACCTACTCCAAGTTCATTAAGCCACAACAAATGTCATATCAGAACACATGAATATTTCAGTTTAGCGATAAAGAAATTGTCCTATTTCTTGTTATTTGATAAAAGTAATTATCGAATTGGTCATAGTTCTCCCTTATTATTCAGAAAAACTATGACACAAACCGATTTAAATTAGAATTTATCGTTAATTAGACGCTATTTTTGTTGTTCCTAATATTAGTTTTTATACATCTTAACTACCGTTGCAATCCCTTGTCCAAAACCAATACACATTGTCGCTAGGCCATATTCCCCACCATGAGTTTCTAGCACGTTAATTACACTACCAACAATACGAGATCCAGAGCAACCAAGTGGGTGACCTAGTGCAATCGCCCCCCCATGCATATTGATATCATCCATTCGCTCTGTTAATCCCATTTTTCGAATACAACTGATTGCTTGAGCTCCAAAGGCTTCATTTAACTCAAATTTATCAATATCATTTAGTGTCAATCCTGCTCGTTTAAGCGCTTTTTCTGAAGCAGGAACGGGACCAATCCCCATAATCGCAGCAGGTACGCCAGCCGTCGCCATTGATATAATCTCAGCTCGAATGGTTAAACCTAATGATTTTGCTTTTTCTTCACTCATTACTAATAATGCCGAAGCGCCATCAGATAAAGCAGATGACGTTGCAGCCGTAACGGTACCAGCAGATGAAGGATCAAAGCATGGACGTAATTTACTGAAGGATTCAATAGTTGCATCTTCACGAATCACCTCATCGCGATCAACCATAATCGGTGTGCCCATCTCATCATGGCCAGGAGTAGGAACAATTTGAGTCTTAAAATAACCATTATTTTGAGCTTGAAGACTTAATTTATGTGAACGTACACCTAACTCATCTTGCTCTTCACGAGAAATGTGATTTAGTTTTGCTAATGCTTCTGCTGTCAGCCCCATTGCTGCCGATGCTTGTGCCATTACAAAATCTGATGGTCCTGATAAATCAACGCCATGAGTCATCGGAACATGTCCCATATGCTCAACACCACCCACAATAAAGATATCGCCTTCTCCTGATTTAATTTGACGAGCGGCAATATGTAAAGCGTCCATTGATGAACCGCATAAACGATTCACCGTTGTACCAGTGACTTCAACAGGCAACCCTGCTTGTAACGCCACAATTTTAGCTAAATTAGCTCCTTGCTCTAACGTCTGTTGCACACAGCCCCACACAACATCTTCTACTTCTAATGGCGCTACTTTTGGATTTCGTTCCATTAATGCTTTGATTAAATGCGCACTCAATTTATCTGCACGAACATTACGGAAAACGCCATTTTTTGATTTACCCATTGGGGTACGTACGAAATCGACAATTACTGCTTTAGTCATGATCTATTCTCCAATTAAGCCTGCATTTCAGGGACAGTATATGTAATGTCATCAACAAGAACTTCTGACATTTCGGCCGCCTCTTGCTGGAGCTCTTCAAGCGTTTTCTTGTCCATCTGATAGACTAAACCACCGCGGAATGGTGGAAAACCAGTACCATAAATCATTGCTAAGTCGGCTTCCTCTTTAGATGCGATAATGCCTTCATTGAGTGCTCGTCTAGCTTCAAACATCATCGGTAAGATTAGCGCATTGGTAATTTGCTCCTCCGTTAATTCTAGATTTCCTACACTCTTAAATAACGTCAATGATTTCTCATTTATTTCTTTTACCGGACGACCACGTTTATCTGTTGACCAAAGATAAAAACCTTCACCATTTTTACGACCTAACATATTGTTATCAAATAGTCTTTGTACAATATTATTTTCAGGTTGAGGCATATGTGAATAGCTTTGTGACATAAGTTCAAGCACATGAGCTGAAGTATCCATACCTACAACATCAATTAACTCAGCAGGTCCCATTGGCATACCGTATTTTTTCATTGTGTTTTCAATAAAATTAAAATCCACACCTTTCGCTAATAAATTAGAATAAGCCCGCATGTAAGGCGTTAATATACGGTTGACAAAAAAGCCCGCACAATTATTAATAACAATGGGTGTTTTTCCAATTTGATTCACATATGTAACGGCTTTTTTCACTGTTTCATCGCTGGTTTTCTCTCCACGAATAACTTCCACTAAAGGCATTTTATTTACTGGATTAAAGAAATGAATACCAATGAAATTCTCGGGATGATCAAGAGATGAGGCTAACTGGGTAATACTTATTGTCGATGTATTAGATGCGATAACTGTATTTTCTTTTGTTGCATCTTCACATTGTTTTAGAACAATACTCTTCACTTTAGGGTTTTCAACAACAGCTTCAATTACCATATCGGCTTGTTGTAAAGAGTCGTATGTTAATGTAGGAATGATATTATTCAGTGCCGTCGCCGCTTTTTTGAACTCCATTTTTCCACGCTTGACTGGTTTTTCAAGTAAACTAACTGCCGTACTTAAACCAAGATCTAGCCCTGTTTGATTAACATCCTTTAATGGTGAGCGAATACCTTTGATCGCATTAGAATATGCAATCCCTCCTCCCATAATCCCTGCACCTATAACGGCACATTCCACAGTTTTATCACCCGCTAGTTTTTTTGCTTTACTCTTAACAGCTAAATCAGCTAAGTACATATGACACATAGCTGCTGAGTGGCCGGTATTAATTAAACGTTCAACCACACCTGTAATTTCATTTTCTAAAGACTCTTTACGTCCAAGATTCGCTGATTCTTCAATCACTTTTATGATTGTCATTGGTGCAGGATAATTAGGGCCAGCCGCCTTCGCTATCATTCCTTTAGCAACACCAATAGACATTTGTAATTCATAAGCTGAAAGAGATATTTTCCCTTTTTTCTTCTCACGAATGTTTATGTAATCACGTTTATTATCTAAACATTCTGTGATCAAATTAATCGCAGCAGTCATTGAGTCTTCAACTTCAACGACACCATCTACAAAACCATCTTTTAATGCATTTTCAGCTTTAAAGTTTCGTCCCGAAGTTAGCCAAGCAAGCGATGTATCAAGACCAATAAGACGAGGCATACGAGTAACCCCACCCATGGCAGGGAAAATACCAATCTTAACTTCAGGAAAACCAACTGAAATATTAGGGGTTCCAAGACGGAAATCACTAGTAAGGGAAAACTCGACACCTCCACCATAACAGTGACCCTTAATAATAGTGACTGTTGGAAATGGAAGATCTTCTAATTTATTATAAACAGAATGTGTATAAGCTAAATGTTCTCCAGCGCCACCTTTAAATAATGGCAAGAACTCATGAATGTCAGCCCCAAAAGCGAAATTCTCTGTCGATGTAGTAATGACTAATCCATTGATATTTTTTTCAAAAAGTAATTGATCCAAGATATCATTTAATTCTACGATAACAGCTTTTGACATTAAGCGAGCAGGGGAAAAAAAATCTAAAATAGCAATATTTCTCTCACCAAGAGCAAGATTAAAATGAGCACCATTAAACAACATAAATATATCCTTATATGTAATATGAAATGGAAAGAACATCATCTCTCCACTTAGGAATTCTAATGAATTAAACCACTTTTGATTGCTTCGTCTTTTAAGGATTCACGTAAATCAGGGTGAGCAATACTGATTAATAATTTGGTTCGTTCTTCATATGACTTATTCATCAAACGTACAATACCGTATTCTGTTGCAATATAATCAACATCTGAACGTAAATAAGTAATTGGTGTACCTTCAGGAAATCCCACCATAATATTTGAAACTAATTTACCTTCTTTGTTGGTATACATTGATTTAAGCGCAATAATAGATTTTCCACCATTGGACATTTTCGCTGCACGAGCAAAATCGTATGCCCCTCCCGTCCCGGATATTTGTCTATACCCCATACCTTCGGCAGTGACTTGCCCCGTTAAATCAACAGCAATGCAAGTATTAACAGAGGTAAAATAATCATGCTTAGAGACAATATATGGGTCTGTAACGTCATAGCATGGTTCGATAACTAAATTATCTGCTGATTTCAAATAATCTAATAAGTTTTGATCTCCCATTGCTAAAGTACAAGTGACATTTACGGTTGGATCTACTGCACCCGCTTGAATTAACTCAACCATTGAGCTAGTTAGCATTTCAGTATGAATCTTTATATTCTTCTTTTTTTTCAATGCATAACCAACAGCATTAGAAATTGAACCAATACCGATTTGTAACGTACATCCATCATCAATAATATCAGCAACAATTTCCCCAATTTGAGTATCAATATCACTTACTGTTTCAGTTGGAATTGCAATTAATGGGAGCTTTGATGTAGTGATTGTTGTGGCTTTATCAATATGAATAAAATTACGATACCCGCCGCAATGCGGTACATTTTCATTTATGACCAAAATAACTTTATTTGCATAGCTCGCCATTAACTGAGAACCTAATCCACCAATTGGCCCTAAACTACAAAACCCGTCCTCATTTGGCGGAGAAACTTCTAGCACCACAACATTTGGTTTTAATTCTAAAAATAAATCTTTCATACTACTGTAATGAGTCGTATTTAATTCCATATTACCTAAAGGACGCATTACACGTTCCAAGGGGCCTAAAAAAAGGCTTCGATAGTAAATTCGACCTTTATATGCTGGAGACATAAACTCCTGTTTAGGGTTTAAAATCATTCCACTGATTATTTCAACATTTTTAAGCTCTGAACTCATTTTTTCAAGAGTCGTTAAAAACTCATAAGAAATACCAATAGCCCCGCTAACCCACAGACGATCACCTGATTTTATTTTAGACACCGCGTCTAGCATAGATACCGTATTTATTTTATTCATAAAACACTCTTTTATTTATTTTATTAATGAAAAAACTATTCGTTACTTATAATCTACACCGTCAATTTAAAACCATTTCCTGAGAGCGCTCCCCTATATTACTTATAATATCAAACACTTAAATCTTTATAATTTAAGAGCTTTATTTTTTACTTTAGGATTAGATTTGAAATTATCTGTACGAATTAAACTTTAGTAGTAAGTTATTGTTCTATATCGATTATATAAATAGTTATGTAGACAAAATTATTGTTTAGCTTTACACAACACTTTTAGATTCATTATTTATTTGAGAGCATTTTCACTACGTACCTTATTCCGCAATAGCAAAAAACCACAGTTATAAACCCTTAAATTATTTGAAGATCATTATTATCCCCCCTTAAACATATCACTTAAAATTAAATATCTATCAACATATAAACATAACACTTAAATATTAACTATGACTTATATCTCATTTTATTTTTCATGACAGTTATAGATAAGTAAGTGTCCTAAAATGTCAAAATAACACCTTACATTTAATAATTAACCTTATTTACATGTAATATATTCCTTTACTTATAATGCATATAAAGCAATTCACCTTACATTATTTAATCTACCAGCATTAAATTAGTCATTGGGTGACCTTTTATTAATAAATAAGGTGCTAGTATCTTGATAAATAAACATAACATCGTTAATCAGGAACCGATCATCATTGACAAAAAATGCCATATGGTTGTCAATTTTCGACATTAGACCAAGTTGTGACCCACTTCATCGACAATAATTAATAGAATTGTTAAAATAGGTCACACAAAAAGATGACTATTTTAATGATTGATTAACTATTAGTGCTAAGGTTAACAAAATGCTCAGCAACAAAAACACTAATCATTACTTCTTACATGCCGGTTGGTATACGATCCTTACAGCGCAAACAAATGAATCCAATATAAAAATAGCAGAATCTTATAAAAATATTAAAGCGAATGATGAGGGAGAATATGACATTCGTTTATTACGAATGCTTCATTCTGAACTCATTGAAAATGACCAAAATTTTCAAATGTCAATTCAAGCAGCAAAACATTTTACTCCTTTCACTTTTGGATGTTATTCCATTGCTCTTTCTACATGTCGCTCATTATATGATTTCCTAAAGATTACTTGTGATAATTTCATTTATATCGCACCACAAATAAATTTATCACTTAATCAAAACAATGATGAGATTGAAATCATATTCATTCAAAACCCTTTCCCAAAAGACTCTCGTGTAACTAAATCAGGCTATATTATTGTTATCTGCACTTTGTTAGAAATGATGCGGAATTTAAATAATAAAAAAGCCATTCCATTTCAATTATATGCGCCAGATCTAAACTATAATGAAAGTGAAAAAAATTACTTAAAGCAGAGGTACAATTGTACAAAATTAATCAACAAAAAAGTCATAAAACTAACCTTTAAAGAAAAAGATCTCATTCCAACAGTTGAAAATTATCACCCTGAAATACATTATCATAATTTAACCTTTGTACATCAACGTGTTGAAAATTTGAAAAAAAGTGATATTTGCTTACAAATTTGTAATATATTTGAGCAATGTAAATCTCTAAAAGATATTAATGCTAATTATGTTGCTCAACAACTACACATAAGTCCTCGTACCCTAATTCGGCGTCTTGCAAGTGTTAATACAAGCTTTACAAGTACTCTTGATTGTTACCGTTTAAATAAAGCTATTCGCCTATTAAAAAAACCAGAAATAAGCATGACAGAAATAACTTATCAATTAGGTTTTTCTGAATTGAGCAGCTTTTCTCGTGCATTTAAACGTTGGACGGGTAATCCCCCGACTAAATTACATAATTCATCAATGAAAGAATAATTAACTATATTTATAGTCGCTCAATAAATTACGACAGCCAGCACACTCACGACTAAAGTGGTCACGTAAAACTGTGCACCTCTATAAGGTATTTAGATAAAGGTGCTGTTTCCATCATTATTGGCGATTCATGCCAACATAACCTCAATATAATACTAATATTAAAACGTCATATCAGGATCAATCAGTGACTATACAACAAGACCTTCAAGAAACGGTTTCATTCTTACAACAATTTATTGATCAAGTTGATTTAGGTCTTAGTGTTCAAAGCCTAACTGATAATGACTTTGAAGCACTCGTTCGAGATGATCGGACCGTCCTCAATTGGCTTGCTATGCATGGGCATTACTTACATGAAGATTCTTTTCATTTAGGATTTCGATTAGTATCTGAATTAGACATTGATGGCGCAATGCTTGGTATTTATGCTGCATCAGATGGCCAATTACATATTTTCTTAATTGAATCACTGGTCAGAAATAATAGAACTCACCCTCTGAATGGAAGACTAACAACACTAGTCGTCATCGCAGCCACTTACTTTCTTGCATTAAGAGAAGAAAGTGTTGGTGCATATGTTGTCCAGCCACACCAAGATCTTATCCAACATTATGAACAATTTGGCTTTGAGGCGACATCTGATGCAAATGTAGCAATGTATGCAAGCTATGAGTCATTACAGGCCGCTCAAGAGCGTATATTAGCTGAATTGTTGAATTAAACTTAAATCTTCATTCCTACTTTTAGTTAGGCTATAATACAACCATATAAGAATGAGTTGGAGGAACCATGAACAAAACAAAAACTAAGCGTTTATCGGCTCAAGACATGCGTAGTCTACTCTTAAAAAATGCTAAAACATTAATGTCGAATAAATACAAAACATCTGCACCAGAATTATCCGGTGAGAAAAAAAAGCAAGCCATTTGCTAACCGAATAAAAGGTGATTTAATACACAGAATCTTGTGTCTTGAGTTGCCTTTTTTTATATCCTTTAAATCAATATTCCCTTCATATTTAAACCACGTTACGCATCACACCCAACCATCAAGCGACATCTGATGATTCAAACACCCACAATAAAAATACACCAATTACTTATTTAAAGTATTAATGAGTAATTTAATACACATTAATGAGGATTAAACACTTTAATGTGTAATTACTTACTCATTAGTACAATTAAATAGAGTTGATTCATATTAGCCATAATTTTCTTTCGTAATTTAGCTATATCTGGCTAATTGTTAGAATTTAGCCGTTTATGGCTAAACGGATGATGGCAAGTAAATTATATTTAAGATAAGCGTTACGCATCACGCTCAGCCCTTCACCACCGAAAATGGACTTAATCACCAACCTCGGTGGTGGCTAAGAAGGCCAGAAAATTTTTATTTCCCGAGAGTCTGACTCGTTTGCGGTTTCTGAGCGCCCAGAAGAACCTAACCAATTAAAAATAAAGAGTTATTTATTTGAGCTCATTAGATACTTGCCAACATTGTGGTGAGTCATTACCGGAAGGATGTGCAAAATTAAAGACGGGAGGCTTATTTAAAGGTGATGCCCGTTGCTGGCACACCATGAATCGGGTTCGTCTTTCTAATTTTGTTAGTACAACATGCCAATAAGGAATCAAACATGTTCGATTACAACAGCTACCCTACTGTAAATATTTCTTATGCCACAGAAAACAACTTAAACGTGACACCGTCACACTACAAAAGTAAACAACAAAGCAACTACCGATATTCACCGCCACCAGCAAAAACTTATGCTGAACTTAATGAGCAATCAACGCATCTTTTAATTAGTCACGTTGAAGTATTAGAAATGTTTCAAATCACAAGTCGAGCAACAATTTATAAGTGGCGACAAACACGTGGCTTCCCTGAACCAATTACACTCATGCCCTTACGTTGGTTACGTTCTGCAGTTGAAGAATGGAAAGATAATACCAGTCGGTTTGGAAAGCGGTTTTAGAAACAAAGCGATCTTGGTGAGAGATCGCTTTGGTTTAAATTTTTAAAATAATCTAAGATAGATTTATTTTACTTTCCATTAAATACGGATATTTACCATATTTTTTTGATATTCTTAATGAAGCTGAGCGTTCAATTATTTGATGAGCAGCCCAAGCTTTATCTGAGATAGGGTGAAGAAGAATAAACTTAGAAAGTAGATTAATTAAATCATTTTCAGTTATCAAATCAAATCCAATAAAGTGAAAAGACTTTCCACTATTAAGTATTAATCCATCTAAGTTAAACATTTCAATAACATTATGAACAATGTCTAAATTACTTTTATTTGATGGTATTTTAAAGTCTAACATTGGAATATGCATTACAGTTCCATCTTTAAGTACTACTTTAGAATTTAATGCTACATTACCATCAATATCAGTTTTGATATAATCAAAAAAATCATCACGCTTAATATTAATATATTTATTATTCTCATTATGAAAAATTGAATGATTAAGCATTCTTTTACTAACAGTCTGCCCTTCTTTCATTAATATAAATAATGATTCCCAAAAACTCATATCATATTTATTTTTATATTTTATACAATTTTTTACAGCTTCAAATTCATCTACAGTTAATTCTTCATTTATTTCTTGAAATTTATTGGAAAAAGAAAAATCAAAAACCCTCAATATGTTTATATTAGGATTTTTTTTACAAATAAAATTTAAATAACTTAAATTGTTCATTAAATCTCCTCCTCTAAAAAATCACTCGGATTTCTTATTGTTTCTTCAACACGTCTAAAATTGCGATAACTCCAGTTTTCATATCGGGTTGATCCCTCTTTATTTATAGTAGTTATAATACAATCTGAAGTAGGATAGCATCCGATAGATGGTAAGTTAATTGATACCTTATTAGCTACAACCGCACTAAAATATCCATTTAACTCTAACTCTCTATACGCATAATTTAAACGACTATTCCCTTTTATTACAATATAATCATTTCCATGCTTTTCTACAATAATAGGTGTAATTAAAAACTGTAAACCATCAGAAAAAGTTATTACTGAGTAATCAAATAATGAAATTCCGTTTTTATTTAATATTTCATATAGCTTATCTATTTGGTTGTACTTATATGATTTAACATATTTTGTCATTAACTTAACATTAGAAAGATTAAGTTTTATTTCTTTAATTGAAACATTTTTTCCTTTGTATTGCTGTACATTCTTTAGCTTTCTTATATGCTGTTTACTTGAACATTTTTCAATAGTAAAGTTCTTTAAATTAGATATGATAAGGTCATGATTTTTTTTATCTTTATCTGTCAAATTTAACATTTTTATTAATGATGATATGATATGTAAGTTATATTTACCATCATATATTGCACCATGTCCTATATTAAATTCTAAGTCGTCTTTATCATAAAGGAATATCGCCTTATCATTATATTTGTAATCACCCTCAAATATAAATGCATCAAAAGGAATAGATTCTCTCTCAATTAAATGAATACCAAATCTTTCAATTAGTTTTCTTCGATATTTTTCATGCAAAACACTATCATGATCAGTTGTAATATTTTTAATATACCTAGTTATAAATGTTATTCTGATCTTTTTTTCAACCAACCAACTCAATATTGTAGGAAATAATCCATATATATGTTTTGTATCATTAAAACACATATATATATGATTATGACAATCTACATCCTCCATAACAACCGAATTCAAAATATAATCTTTGGTTAATTTTGGTGTTGATATATCTTCTTTTTCACTTATTTTAGTTGTTTCATCGTTAAAAAATTCTGCTGCAGCTCTTTTACCTATAGAAATAGTATCTTGAATTAACTCAGGAGTAAGAATTTCAAATCCTGTTGTTGTAACTGGTAAATCATTAATTTTAATATTATATGTATTATATTGAAGCGTTTCTTGTATTTGAATTGCACCATCAACAACAGAGCCTGCAATACTTTCTAAATAAGTTTTTATACATTTAATTTCTTCTGGTTTACTACTCAAAGTAAAGCATAATATTTTTTCAAAATGCCCTACTCCATTATTTAAAGAAAATGAAGGTAAGTTACTCACTAACCCCCCATCAACAAACTCCATATTAACAGGCTGAAAATATAAAGGTATACTACAAGAGCAGCGAACAGCATACGCGACTGAAACATCTGGAGTATTTTCATTCCAAATCTTTTGCTTCTTTTTAATAAGATCAGTCGCAATCACATGAAGAGGTATTTTTAAATCTTTAAAAGTAACTGTTTTATTTTCAATATTTAAAAGAGTTTTTAATTCATCATTTAACCACAGATCTAGTTCTTCAGATGAAAACAGACCAATATTATCTACAAAGTTTAGAATATTAGATATTATCTTATTTTTTTTAAAAAGCCTTCCTGCTATTTTTCGAGAATATTTATATTCATTAAATCCATATTTGTTTGATAAATTCTTATCTATAGGGTGATTAAATCTATTAAAGTCAATATCCTTTATTAAATTTTCCATATACTGAGGCGTTGCACCAGCAGCTATCAATGCAGCAAATATTGATCCAGCAGATGTCCCCGCTACTTCAGAAAAATTGACACCGCGAGATTTAGCTTCTCCATAAGCCCCAACAAACGCAAGAGCTTTACATCCACCACCTTGAAAAACTCCAAGACAATTTTTAAAATTAACGGTTTTATCAATTTGTGATAATACTATAGTGTCGCTTATAATATTGGTCTCAATTATAGCATTCATCTTTTAACCACTTGTAATATTTAATTAAAACCAATTTTATACCAAATAAATTACATATCCAATCAATGATAAATCTATTTTATATTGCTATCCAGCTTCTCAGCATACAACTCATACCCTTCTAACTGACTTGTTTTCCTGGCAATGAAAAACCCGCATAAAGCAAAGTGTCTAAATTCCAACAGATGTATTATGTTGTTTTAGCATTTTTTGATATATTCTTTTTCGATGGGTTCCTTGATAAGGGAGTAAAACACTTAGGACAAAATATCGAACCATGCATGTATTGCTCATAATCTTCAGGTGCAATTTCAGAAGAACCTATTTTTAAAAGTTTTTCATCGACTCCATATACCCACCTAGGATTATAAATCGCATAAGTAATACTATAATTACCCATCGTATCAGCCCCATAAACTAAAGTTTTAATAGCTTACCACTAATAAAAATCCTTTTAATAATAAATAGTTATTATTGAGACTGAAATTACACACAACAGTGTATTAAATTGAACTTGTACTAAAACCATCTCCCTTTGCAACACATCCCATATCAATGTATGATGCAGCGAATTATTGTATATTACTAAGAAGTTAATATTAAAAATGTTTTGTAATGCTGTTTTTGAAGGGGGTGGCGCTAAGGGTATCGCTCATATTGGTGCTTTTAAGGCTATAGAACAATATAACTTACGAGTAGATAAATTAGCAGGCACATCAGCAGGATCTATCATAGCGACTATGATAGCGTTAGGATACAGTGCAGATGACTTGTATAATCCAAAAACTAAAAAAGGTAAACTTCCACATAATTTAAAAACGATAATTTTCAGCTCACTAAAAGATTATATTACGTTATTTTTAAAGATAGCTACCATCTTTATTTTACCTTATTCTGCTTTGGTATATTTTGTATCTTTTGAAATCCTACTGTATATAGTACTTACTTTTTCAATTTCTATAATAGCTTTTAATCTTAGCAAAAAGGTTTCGTTATCTTATCTTAGAAAATTTCTCAGAGCAGCTTTTGCTTCCATAACAATAGTATCTTTCTTGATAATTATCATACCAACGATTATACCGGCAACATTTGTTATGTGGGGTTTTGGGCTGTTATCTACAAAATCTATTGAAAAATGGCTTGAGACGATAATCCAAGACTCCCCTCTTTTAACATCTGCGCCTGCATCTATTAAGGCCAAAGATCTAACGTTTGATCAATTGTTTAAGATAAGTAACCTTCACTTAAAACTAATTTCATCTGATATTAGCACTCGTGAAATTACAATTTTTTCCCATGAAAACGAATTAACTAAGAACGTTAAAGTAATAGATGGAATTTTAGCAAGTATTTCCATACCATTATTTTTTAAATGTAAAAAAATTGAAATAAATGGAAATATTTATCAATTCGTTGATGGTGGGATGCTGAGTAATTTTCCAGCTTGGAGCTATAGAAAGCACCTACTTCTAGATGACCTGAAGCATACAATCGGTGTCAAATTATCTCCATCACTCCGGATTAGAAAAGATGTTGACAATCCTATAACATATTTCAAAAATTTAGCAATTACAGCACTGTGGGGAGCCAGTTCTATAGAGAATATCAGTGTTAAAGGACTGGATCTGATAAAGATTGATACAGGTCCAGTAAAAACCCTCTCATTTTCACTTAAGGAAAATGATGTATTTGAACTTTACAATAATGCCTACAATCAAACTCGAGATTCGTTAATTGACAACTATGCTCTTTTCCCAAAACGAAGCGCACGAAACTGGTTACAGGATATTAGCCACTCATTCATTACAGCTTATTCAAAAGTATTAACACAATTTATTCAATATGGGGGGGGAATAATTGGCAATCTTGAAAACTCTAGAGCTTGCTTGATTGCGTCAGTAGACCATAATCTGAATACAAGCAAGATCGTTTACCATTACAATATGGACAACGATCTAGATCGTTATCTTGAGTTTGATAGTTTAGAAGGAGCGTCAGGTATTTGTCTCAATACAGGGATACCAATGATTTACCTACCTGACTTCAATAAAAGTTATGTTCCAAGTGGCACCCATTTAACCCGCCATATGAAAGATTCTCTATCAATGAGTACTAATCGAAATGCTCTTGTAAAGAAAGGATTGAAAGTTATCATAACAATTCCTATCTTTAGTATAAGAGAGCTAAATGAGAAAGGGGTTATTCACGGCAGCACTAATAAATTGGATGAGCATTTAATAAATTTTTCTGAAATTACAAAGCACAATATAAAACCTAAAGCAGTACTGGCCATTGATTTTGACGATTACTTTTTATACGATGATAGTAGGGATGTGATTAATGCACTTTACGAGCATAACTTCAATGCTTCTATACTATCTTTGTACTGCTACATCGCTTCTACAGCAATTAGTGAATTTTCAGCAGAGATAGGCACAAAGCAAAATAGGGAGTAACTAGTATGACATGTATAGAAATGCAACACACAGAGAAACCTAAAATGGCTCCTAGGAAAAAAAATAAGAAGTTCAAAAACTTAAAGATTGGTTTAGATCATATCATTGATCTCGTTCAGTCTGAAGTAGACGAGAACCCAGAAATTATTCACATTTCAAACAAGCAAAAAAATCCAAATGACAAATAATTGAATGTGTTTAAATTTCCCCGATAAACAAGCGAACCAATTGGATCGCTTGTTTATTTCTATGAACAGGGCTATTAATTTAAACAATTCTTTTGACAGACAAAAAGTTCGCGTGAAGTAAATACAATTTCGCATGATAAGCATAGTTTTCCTCCTTTATCTCTCCGCACAATAGCTTAGAATATAGTTAAGTTTTAGGTGGAGTTTCCGCTAAAGGGAACAGATTGTAAAATCTACTGGCACAGCCTTCAAAGATTCGATTCCACGATCCGGTACAAATATTAAAACTGACAATATTTGACTCAAAGAAGCTACATTTAACAGATACCACGCCTCAAGTGAAAGCACAAAAGTAACTATCCAACTTCTCAGCATACAGCTCATACCCTTCTAACTGGTCTTTTAACCAATCATGTTTGTTATAAACAGCTAATACCCCACCTAGCTCATGGCCAAGCATCTTTTCAACCACATGTGGCATTACACCTAGTTCTGATGCACCAGTAGATAACGAACGTCTAAAATCATGAGTTCGCCAATCTTCAATGGGTAAACCATCTCTTATACGGCGGATATAACGGTTAGCTGCTGAAATGGTTATCGGCTTATCAAGATCACCACCAGGGAACAACACATCATCATAAGTTGCCATTACCCGCTCTAATATCGCCCTTGCTTTAGTGGGAATTGGGCGTCTTATTGGCGTATTGGTTTTACTGAGCTCTTTCGGTACCGTCCATATACCTGCTTCCATATCAAAATGGCTACGACGAGCAAGGCGCAGTTCTGAAAGACACTGCCCCACAACATGGTTAGTTGATGCAACGCTTTATTAGATGAGCTAGCGCGGCTACGTTCGATAGCCAACCAAATCATGCTGAGTTCTGAAAACGTTGGTACTCGGGTTCCTACTTCTGGTGCTTTACCTACGTGTTGTCTCTTAATGCGGTCTAAGTCCGTTTTTTCAATAATGAATTTACTTTTACGGCAATAACGATACCACTACTAATAATCCCTACAACACGCGGATAGTAGATTCCCTATCGCCCTCGCGGGCATTCACTGTAGGGAATGACGGGGAGTTGGGCATTCACTGTAGAGAATGACGAGGGGGACGCTTTATTTTCCCTAAAAACTTGCCTCTATTAGGTCAGTTACGGGATACTTAGCTTTATAACGTATTGCTTTAAGAAAATATTAAGTTGATATGCAGCGTGTCATGGATTGCAGTAACTTGATATTGAGCCAACGGCTTTTGGGAAAACTATGAAAAAAACCAACGAACCAAGCTTATACTGGATTGATTACGAAACCTTTGGTGCCAGTCCAGCAAATGATCGCCCTTGCCAGTTTGCAGGGGTGCGTACCGATATGGAGATGAACATCATCGGTGAGCCTTTGGTGATCTATTGTAAGCCACCAGCCGATTACCTACCTTCACCTGAAGCCTGTTTGATTACAGGTATTACACCACAAGAGGCAATGGAGAAGGGTTTATCAGAGCCTGAGTTTATTGCGCAAATTCATGCTGAGCTATCAAAGCCAAATACCTGTGTCATTGGTTATAACAACGTGCGCTTTGATGATGAAGTGACCCGTTATACGTTATACCGTAACTTTTATGATCCTTATGGCTGGGCGTGGCAAAACGGTAACTCTCGTTGGGATTTACTCGATATCATGCGTACTTGTTATGCATTGCGTCCTGATGGCATTAACTGGCCAACAGATGATGAAGGTCGTCCGAGCTTTAAGCTTGAGAAGCTCTCTATCGCCAATGGCATTGAACACGCGAATGCCCATGATGCCATGGCTGATGTGTACGCCACGATTGAGCTGGCGAAGATTTTAAAGCACAACCAACCTAAACTGTTTGATTACCTGTTTGAGTTGCGTCATAAGCGTAAATTACAAGATCTGATTGATATTGTTGATCTAACCCCGATTGTGCATGTATCGGGTATGTTTGGCACTGAATGTGGCAATACCAGTTGGATCGTGCCGATGGCGTGGCATCCTGATAACAAAAATGCGGTGATCTGCGTTAACCTAGCCCAAGATCCGACCCCATTGATTGAGATGAATGCCGATCAACTGCGTGAGCGTTTATACACTAAGCGTATCGATCTTGGCCCAGATGAACTCCCCGTCCCGATTAAAGAAGTGCATTTAAACAAGTGTCCTGTGCTCGCCCCTGCCAAAACATTAAAAGCAGAAGATGCAGCGCGACTCGGTATTGATCGTGAGTTATGCCTTAAAAATTTGGCGTTATTAAAGCAGCACCCTGAAATACGGGCTAAATTGCTGGAAATGTTCAGTGTTAAACGTGAATACGCCAATAGTGATAACGTTGATACCATGCTTTACGATGGTTTCTTCTCCACCGCTGATCGCTCAACGATGGATATTATTCGTGAAACAGAGGTTGAGTCACTGGCTACATTGGAAATCAATGTTGAAGATGAGCGTATTAAACCGCTGTTGTTCCGCTATCGTGCGCGTAACTACCCATTAACACTCACCTATCAAGAACAACAACGTTGGAAGCATCATTGCCAAGATTTCTTTGAAGAGAACATGACCAAATACATGGAGAACTTTGAAGCAGCAGCGCTCGATTGTCAGTCAAATGAGCACAAAATGAAGATCATGAAATCACTATATGACTATATTAGTAAATTGATGTAATTCATGGTGTTACATATTTAAAAATACAATAAGCTCATCACAGGAATCTTGTGATGGGCTTTTTTATTATTAATGAGATCTGTTATTTGATGATTATCGTAATTCCGTCAACACTTAATGCTATCGAGTGAGGTTGTGTTCGAAGGGCTTACAAGTAGGTGGATAATGACAACGAAAACGGCAATAAAATGCTATCGCTTTGAAGGTATTGATTTTATTCCTGAAGATAGGCTACTTCGATGGCATGATAATCAACAAACTTTGTTAACTAATGACGAATCCCGTTTTTTAGCCTCTCTTTGCCATCTTGCGGGAGAAGTTGTCAGTATTGAGTCGGTCTATCGTTATACCTTCACCTACCCCAATGCATACGAGGATAGCGGAGATCATCATTATGATCTCAATATTCTATTATTATCACTGTCTAAAAAATTACTTCGCAATGGCAAAATGGCGATACCTATCTATATTATCCCTAGTTATGGCTTTCGCGTGTCATTACCCAATACCGCAGCAGTGCGTAATGAAACACCTGCATTAAAAAAAGCACCGTCATGGTCAAACATTACAAAAAAGCACACAATAAAACCGTTCCCTTTGGGAATAAAGACTAATTACGCAACTATTTGCACCTTAATAATCATTACATTTACACTACTGCTTGGTGGGTACATTTTGACAATATAGCAACATTAATGCTTGTTTTATCAACAGAAACCAATATAGTTCATTAACCGCCATTAATTAGTGTGACAATTATCATGTTTATTTGTATGATGATTGGAAATATTTAAGAGTCATACCACCCATGAATTATATACGCTCATTTGCTATCGTCATGATCTGTTTCTTTTTAGGACAAGGCATTCAGCACTGGTCTGGATTACCGGTTCCTGGCAGTATCATCGGCTTATTTATTCTTTTTATTGCTCTTGTCACTGGCATTTGTCGTGCAGAGTGGGTTGAAAGTACCTGTAATTTATTAATTAAACACATGGCATTGTTATTTGTACCTGTTGGTGTTGGTTTAATGAATTATTTAGGTGTCATTGAAAATAACGCAGCGATCATTTTTGCAAGTACCCTTGGCAGCACCGTTATTGTGTTAATTGTTATTGGCCTAGCGGTACACCATAAGGAGAAACAGTCATGATTTGGTTGGTGGCAACCTTAGTCTGCTTTTATGTTGCACGTTATTTAGCAATGAAAATTAAAAATCCTTTTTTCAACCCTCTTTTAATCACGCTTATTGTTATGATTTTGGCCTTAAAATGGTTGGAAGTGCCTTATCAGACCTATTTTGCACAAAATGAAGTGATTAACTATTTATTGGGTCCTGCGGTTGTTGCATTAGCTTTCCCGCTATATCAACAAATTGGGCTTATTCGCAGTAAGTGGAAAACCATTTTAACCTCTTGTTTTGTCGGTAGCGTGTTATCAATGACCTTTGGTACTGCGATTGCTTTTTCAATGGGTGCGGATGCTCAACTTGCAGCAAGTATTTTACCTAAATCTATCACTACCCCTCTTGCAATGGCGGCTTCTCAGCAAATTGGAGGGATTCCTGCGATTACCTCTGCAATGGTGATTATTGTCGGGTTATTTGGCGCGGTATTAGGTTACCCAATCATGAAATTATTCCGCGTGAAACATCCACTAGCAAAAGGCTTGTCAATTGGTACGGTGTCACATGCATTAGGTACAGCAAAAGCCGTAGAAGAAAACTATCAAGAAGGTGCATTTAGTTCTTTAGCTTTGGTTATTTGCGGCATTATGACCACCTTATTAGCCCCACTGATGTTTCCTCTACTATTACGTATTTTTGGACATGCTTGATCAGCAATAGCACGATTGAGCACAAAGCATACAAAACGGTCAATTTTTACTAAGTCATTGAAATGTTGTATGCTTTGTTACAGAAACAAGTGTGACGCCACTCTCAGTAATGTAATAGGTGTAATGGCAAAACCAACAGTGTGATCAAGATCACTTCTAACTCATTGTGATTCACATAGAATGTTTTGCCATAAACAATGAAGGAGTAACACCCAATGTACGCACGTGTTATAAAAGCATTAAGCTTATTACCTGCTGAATTGGCGTCAGCTTTAAAGCCTATTATCGAAGATTCAAATTTCGACTCAACGATCAGTCCTGAGCAATTCGAATGTTTATTATCAACAACGCACATGACTGATACTGAACTTCGCTTGGCCCTCCTTCCTCTTGCTGCTTCCTATGCTGTAGTCCCTATTTCTAATTTCTATGTTGGTGCAATTGTACGTGGCACATCTGGCCGCTTATATTTTGGTGCTAATATGGAATTTGAAAACGCAAGCATGGCTTGTACTATTCATGCTGAACAATCTGCCATTAGCCATGCATGGATCAAGGGCGAAGTGGGCATTAAAGATGTCACTATTAACTACAGTCCTTGTGGTCACTGCCGTCAGTTTATGAATGAATTAACATCAGCGAACGACATGATGATTCAACTGCCACAACGCGAACCCATGACACTGCAACAATACTTACCTGATTCATTCGGCCCGCTAGATTTAGGGGTTAAAGATGGTCTATTAAGTGATTTAAATAATGGCATTTGCATTAAAGAAGGTTCAGAGCTTGCGATCAGTGCATGTAATGCCGCTAACCGTTCACATGCACCTTACTCAAAAAACTTCAGTGGTGTGGCATTAAAAGCACATGATGGCCGTGTTTTTGAAGGCATGTATGCAGAAAATGCAGCCTTCAACCCAAGCTTACCTCCACTGCAAGTTGCATTAATTAATATGAATATGTCTAACTATTCATTGTCTGAGATTGCAGAAGCGGCACTGGTAGAAAGTGCTGAAAGTAAAATTAGTCAATTAGCACGTACACAAGCATTATTAGAAGCACTTAATCCTGATATTCAACTAACATATGTTGCTTATTAAGTCGGCAATTGATTTGAATATTCTAAAAAGACCGCCTCACTGGCGGTTTTTTATTATCTAAACTTGATCAATGTTGGCTATCAAACATCAAAAGCGTATTATCTCGCCACCTATTATTAGAAGCCAATGACAATGTCTCAAACACACAATCCTTTGAAAGGAGCAGCATGGATGCTCACGGCTGGGCTCGCGTTTGCTATCGTAAACAGCTTAGCTCAATACCTTAGTATCAAAATGCATGTTCCTTCCACGTCTGTTGCGTTGATCCAATACTTTATTGCATTAATCGCTATGTTTCCTTGGCTACGTACATTAGGTATTCGTCAATCGCTTAAAACCAACCACTTTTGGTTACACTGCTTACGGGTGTTTTTTGCGGTTATCGGTATCCAGTTATGGCTATGGGCATTAGCCTACCCTGTGCCTATTTGGCAAGGTATTGCGCTACTAATGATTTCCCCACTATTTGCAACAATCGGTTCAGGGCTCATTCTAAAAGAAACTGTCGGTAAAGCGCGTTGGTTGGCAACATTAGGCGGTTTTGTTGGTGCGATGATTATTCTTGAGCCATGGTCTGAAGATTTTAACATCGCGACATTATTGCCTGTAGGTGCGGCTTTTTTCTGGGCGGCTTATTCATTGATGGTGAAGAAGCAATCTAGCCATGAATCACCAACCACGATTGTGATGTACCTGCTCATTCTAATGACACCGTTCAATCTTATTTTAGCTGCGCCTGACTTTACGATGCCAACAGTGAGTTTTAGCTGGTGGTTATTAATTATTGCGGGCTTATTAACAGGCTTAGCACAATGGGCAATCGCTAAAGCCTATGCCGTAGCTGATGCTTCTTTTGTACAACCTTTTGATCACGCAAAATTACCTTTAAACGTATTAGGTGGATGGTTAGTCTTTGGTTGGACACCACCAGGGCGATTATGGCTTGGCGCTGGAATTATTATTCTTTCAGTTGCTTTTATTACCCATTGGGAAAATCGCAAAAAATAATCATTTAAAACCGCTTATGATAAGCGGTTTTTTTTCGCTTTCCGTTCTTCAATTATGAGATTCCTATCAAACACCCACCAAAAGCAAACGATTGCGCAAACATCAAAATAAGGTATGATTAACGGCAGATTTCACCTTTAATGACAAATCGTAAGGAATTTCAATGTTTGGTACCGCTACTTGTTCTGATGCAACCCGTGTATTACTGCTTGGCTCTGGTGAGTTAGGCAAAGAAGTTGCTATTGAGTGTCAGCGTCTTGGTCTTGAAGTGATTGCTGTTGATCGTTATGAGAATGCACCAGCAATGCAGGTAGCCCACCGTAGCCATGTGATTGATATGTTAGATGGTGACGCACTTAAAGGTATTATTGCCCTTGAAAAGCCCCATTTTGTTGTACCTGAAATTGAAGCAATTGCGACAGATACTTTAGTTGAACTTGAAAGCCAAGGTATCAATATCGTCCCCACCGCTAACGCGACTAAACTGACCATGAACCGTGAAGGTATTCGTCGTCTTGCTGCTGAAACCTTAGCCATTCCAACCTCGCCTTATGAATTTTCTGATCAATATGCCGACTTTGAAGCCTCTGTACATCGCATTGGCATGCCGTGTGTTGTAAAGCCGATCATGAGTTCATCAGGCAAAGGTCAAAGCGTGATTAAAACTGCCGCCGATATTGAATCAGCATGGCAATATGCACAAGAAGGTGGGCGTGCAGGCGCGGGTCGTGTAATTGTTGAAGGCTTTGTCGATTTTGATTATGAAATCACACTTCTCACAGTACGCGCGGTTGATGGAGTCCATTTCTGTGCGCCAATTGGTCATCGTCAAGAGGATGGCGACTACCGCGAGTCGTGGCAACCACAGCAAATGTCAAAGGCAGCCTTAACAGCGGCTGAGGATGTTGCTCAGAAGGTTGTGAATGAATTAGGCGGTTATGGCCTATTTGGCGTGGAATTATTCGTTAAAGGCGATACAGTGCTGTTTAGCGAAGTATCCCCTCGCCCACATGATACTGGAATGGTAACCCTGATCTCTCAAGAGTTATCTGAATTTGCATTGCATGTCCGTGCCTTTTTAGGCATGCCAATTACCACGATTACACAGTATGGCGCATCAGCTTCTGCGGTTATTCTTGCTGAAGGTATTTCTACCAATATTCGATTTGATAATTTAACCGCTGCGTTATCTCGCCCACAAACGCAAATAAGACTGTTTGGCAAACCTGAAATCAATGGTCGCCGCCGTCTTGGAGTTGCGCTTACACGCCGTGATAACATTGATACAGCTATCACTGATGCCATTGCTACAGCAGCAGACGTTAACATCATTCTGTAGCCTTAGCGGCGCAATTAAAGACAATAAAGGCGTCACATAGACGCCTTTGTTTTTCCAACTACGCTATTACTCGTTTATTAAACGTCAATTAGCCATACTTCTTCAGCAAAACGCTCAACACCACGCTGACGACGAGGATGGGTGGCATCCGCTTCATCACGCTCTAAGTGGGTTATTTTACAACCACTGAATAACGCTTCTATTTCAGTTCTAGGCACTGAGAATGGAGGCCCATCCATTTGTGGTTGTGGATAATCTAAGGTTACTAATAAAATACGCCCACCAGGTTTAACCAACTGCAATAAACGCTCAACATAACGTTCACGCATTGATTGTGGCATCGCAACTAATGCCGCGCGATCATACACCACATCAACCGGTGCAACAGGAACGGTAAAATAGTCCCCTTGATAGATTGTGATCTCATCAAATGAATACACGTGCTCACAGCCGATCCCAGTGACTAATGGCGTGTAAAGATTCTCAGCAAAAAAAGCTTTTACAGCAATATCACTCAGTTCAATCCCAACCACATCGTTATGACGCGCCGCAAGCCAAACTAAGTCTTCTGATTTGCCACACATTGGTACTAACACGCGATCATCACGTTGAGCATTCACCTGTGACCAGTATTTTATTAATAATGGATTAACGTCGGTTAAGTGAAAACCAATTCGATCTTCAGCCCAACGGCTATGCCAAAATTCAGCGTCCATGTATTACCTTCTTTCTTTATATATTTTTTATTTGGCATTAGTTGACCATAAGTCGCTATTGAGACTCAAGGGTTAAGTGTAGATGAAGTAGGAAAAACAGGAAGTGCAGGAAGTGCAGGAAGTGCAGGAAGTGCAGGAAGTGCAGGAAGTGC